>NZ_CP151276.1:277500-645000 GCF_046736325.1 Paracoccus sp. ME4 | reverse complement strand
GGCATCCTCATGGGACAGGCGGGGACCGAAGGGCCGGTGCGTGGCGCCGGTCATTTCGGGCACCGACGCGTGACGCCGAAGCGGGAAGGCCGCTGCGACACGATGAGGCCCTGATGGCTGGCCGCGATCAGCCACGCCAGGCGGCGGACCGAGGGCGGCGCCGCAGCAGCGACGACCGGGCAGGAGATCAGCGCCAGCGCGTCAGCGACGGCGGCGGGCGCATCGGGAAGAGAGACGGTGAGGCTGGGGCGCATGGCCGGGTGCTCCATCATGGGCGCGGGACTGTTGCGCGCCGGGGGAAATGAAGATCAGGTGATTGGTGCGGGCAGCGCTGTCGGGGCGCGGCCCGCTATTCCCCACGCCAAGGAAAGGACACGCGGGAAATGAGCGGATTGAGCAAAGAGCAGCTGGACGCGATCGAGGCCGAAGTCGCAGGGCGCCCCGAAGACATGGAGGAGCTGATCGACATGGTCATGGAATTGCGGGGCGACCTGGATCGCACGACCGAAGAGGTCTACGCGGCCAACACCGAACTGGCGCTGCTGAAAAAGAAGCTGCAGCAGGCTGGCATTGCAGTCTGAGGTCGGCCCCGGCATCGTCGCGCCCTATGCCGTCGTCAGGTCAAACGTGGCGACGGTCGTGAACGCTTCGCCGATCCGGCGGGCGACCAGGCATCCGTCGGCATCAATGCGCACGTCGTGAACGTCACGCAGCTGGCAGCCAAGGGCTTTGGCTGCCAGTTCCTTATGATGAACCTGCAGCGTCCACTGATTCGGATCGCACATCTTCTCCTCGGCGCTACGCAACGCGCGCAGCGCCGAGACCCACTGCCCCGCGTTCTCGGGGTCGTTGCTGATCACTTGGCGCAGATCCGCGATCATCTCTTGCACCACCGCCGTCTGCTCGGGGCGATCCAGGTAGCGGGTGAACTGAGCGCTGAGCTTGATCTCCATGATCCGCGCTGCGGCGCGGAAGGTCATCGACAGCGGATCGACTGTCGCGGCGACCTGCGCCGCGCGGCGCAACAGCGCCACCTTCAGCTGGAAGTTCTCAAGCGAGCCATTGACGGCGGACGGATCGGGGATCGCGTCGGCTGCGGCGGGGGTGGTCTGGGGATCGGACATGGCCGGTTGCTCCATCGGGTTGCGATGGGCTAAAGCTAAGTTGGCAAATGCCAATCGTCAACATTCTTATTTGGCGTTTGCCAAAAAACGTGCCAAACAGACATTTCGCAACCTGCGCGCTTGTGCCGGTCGCGATTGTTCGCTTAATGTTCTCATATTGGCGGAGAAAGGGCTCGGCGTTGGAGCGGGAGTTGCAGTTTTTACAGTTAGTTCAGCGACTCGACGAGCGTAACGCGCTCAATCTCGCGACTTGCCTGGGTTATTCTGCTGCGACAAAAGAAACCGCACGAAGCCCTCAAGCTGCTGCTGCTGTTCCGGATCAAGCTGATCGTAGGTCGCCGCGATCCAAGCCTTAGGGCCGAGCATTTCTCGCTCGCCACCGTGAATTAGGTAGCTGACCGACACTTCCAGAACACGCGCCACGGCTTCCAGATCAGCACCGTTAGGCTTGGCGTTCTCGCGAACAAACCATGGATTGATCCGGTGGTATGGAATGTTCGTCAGGCGTGCGAGGTCCGCCCGCGTCAGCCCATGCTCACTCAGAAGTTCTGTGATACGCGTGGCGACCGTGCTCATTGCCATGCGCCAAAGATACCTCTTTGGAATTGCCAAGCGCAATTTGGCATTTGCCTATTGACTGATGTTGGCATTTGCCAAATACTGCAGGCATGGATGCGAACAAGATCATCTCTGAGATCGAGGACTACAGCACCGCTGCGGGGCTGAAGCCTTCTACCGTTTGTCAGCGTGCTTTCGGCAACGCCCGATACCTCGACCGCCTCAGTGCGAGACTGGGGCGGCTTGCAGACGAGCACAGACGGTTCAGGCAGTTCGTCGCAAAAAATCCGCCTTTGGTCTCGGCTGAACTGACGCAACCATCTTCTGTCCCTCCCACCTCCAACCAAGAGACCCCTCATGACCAGCCCCAATCCGATGCACCATCGGACGCAGCCTGATGCGTCCCGCCGTCAAATGTCCCAGCCCAACCCCTTCGAGGGGCGCGGGCGGGGCCATCACGCCGCCCGCCGCGCCCATGTGCATCATGGCGCGGACCGGACGGCCTTCGGCCGCAACTGGTCGCTGCTGATGATCGCCAGCTTCAACAGCCGCGAGGCCTGCGCCGTCCATTTCGGCGTGACCTTCCAGACGGCCTGCAACTGGTTCGACGCGCTGAACGCCCCCTATGGGCATCACGTCGACCACGCGACGCGCACCCTGCCCCGCTATGCCGAGATCATGGCGGGCTGACATGCGGATCGGGTTCTCAGGACACCCGAAGGTGGAGGGAGTGGGCAGGCAGCACGGCCGGTCCAGGGCGACTTCTCCCCACCCAAGCCACGATCACGGCCACCTTCGGGTGAAGGCATCGGCAATCGCGATCGTGGAACCTGCGGCCCGCCCGGCCGAGAGCCGTCAGAAGGCGGCGGGGCTAATGTCTCCGGGATCGGTCTGCCTGATCCCGGCGCCTGGCGCGGCGGCCTGACCGCCGCCGCGCCCTTTTCCCATCCCCATCCGCACGGTCCCACCCGCGCGGTCTCCGGGGCGCCCGTCCCTCCTCCTCCCGACAGGCGCCCCGGTTCATTCCAGAGCCGAGGTCCTCGATGCCCGTCCCCCACCGCCGGATCGCCGCCATGCACTTCACCATGTGCCTGGCCATGCGCGCCAAGCTGGCGACGCCCGACGCGACGGCGCTGCGGCTGGCCGTGATCGCGGTCGACAAGAGCTTTGGACCCGAGGAGCCGCTGCGCATCGCGCTGCATGATTTCGCCGACCGCTTTCCCTGCGCCCGTCGCGACCCGTCCGCCCTGCGTCAGGCAGGCGACGTGCTGTTCGACGCCGTCCGGCGCGCAACCTGGCCCGCATCCGACCCGCGCGCCGACATCGGAGGGTAATCCATGAAGCTGACGCATTTCGACCGCGCCCTGATCCACGGGCTGGGGCTGATGTCCCGCCCGCCGCTGATCGCGGATCCGCGCGAGCATCGCATGGTCGCCGACATCGTCGGGACCTGCGCCAGGCGCGCCACGCCCATCGGCGCGCTTGTGCCGCTGATCACCGCCGCCGACCAGGTGCATCCCGACGATCGCCAACACCGGGCGATCGCGCATCATGTCGCCGCGGCCATGAACGATTTCGACCGGTGGGCGCTAGGCGCCTACTGGGATGCCGCGCGGGGGCAAAAATGAGCCGCGCCGACCTGATCCCGCTGTCGCTGCTGCGCGACCTGGCGGCCCGCATCCCCGATCCGATCCGCCCCGCGACCTTCGTCGATCTGGCGGTCTTCAGCCTGCGCGGCGAGGCCGCGGTGCAGCGCGTAGCGGCCCCGGCCGCACCGCCTGCAGAGGCCCCCGCAGCCGTCGCGGATCCCGCACCCGCCCCGAAACCGAAAGCCGCGGCGTCCGCGCCGAAGTGCAAGCGTGTGCCGAAGCCGCAGCGGGAGGCGAAGCCCGCCCGCGCTGCGACCCCGACCTCCCCCGCGAAGAGGCGTGGCGAGGTCTGGACCATCAAAGAGCTGGAGAAGGCGCGCGGCCTGATAAATGGCGGCATGAGCCAAATCGAAGCGGCCCAGGCCCTCGGGCGTCCGGTCCCCGCTGCGCGTTTCGCGTTCCGCCGCTACGGGGTTCTAGGGGACGGGCCGATCACGCCGCCTCGGGCCGAGGCAGACTATCGCGCGCCCAAGGCCACCAAGGCTGCGCCGGTCCGGCCTGCCACCGAGCCTGCGCCGCAACCCGCCGCGCCGAAGGCCACGGCGCCCGCCCCGGTCAGCGCACCGATCGAGCCGGCGCGTCCGGCAGAGGCCTCGCAGGAGGCGATCGTGCCGGTTGGCGCGCTGTCGAAGAAGGCCCGCGCCATGGCCGTCCTGAAGGCCGCCCTCGCCGAGAAGCTGCCGGGGCGGCAGATCCGCATCCTCGATCACCTCCTGAAGCTGCCGCGCGAGACCTTCAGCGCGGCCGACGACCTGTTCCTGGCAGAGGGCATCATCTCGCGGCGCGCCTTGCCCGAGATCGCCGACCAACTGGGCTGCGAGGCCCCCGAGGTCACCGCGCGCTGGAAGGCGATGATGTTCCCGGACCTGACCGACCGCCACGGCCACATCCTGCTGGACGGTCAGACCGAACTGCTGCGGGCGTTGCGCTGGATGGATCAACGCGAGGCGCAGATCTGTGCGTGAGGATCCGCGAATCGCCATGGCGCATCAGGTGCCGATGCTGGAGCTGGTCGATCGGCTGGCCATCGGCAACCTGGTGCGCACCGGCGGCGAGCTGGTCGGCCCCTGCCCCGGCTGCGGCGGCAAGGACCGCTTCTCGATCAACCCGGCCAAGGGCGTGATCTTCTGCCGCCGCTGCGATGCGAAGGGCGACCAGATCGCCCTGGTGCAGCTGGTCATGGGCATGGACTTCCCGGCCGCGCTGGACTGGCTGGTCGGCCCCCGGCAGGAGCTGACCCCGGCGCAGCGCGCCGCCCAGGCCCGCAAGGCCGAGGAGCACCGCCGCGCGCGCGAGGCCGATGCCGCGCGCCGCAGGCAGGATGCCATCGCCTTGGCGCGCAGATACTGGTCCGCCGCGCGCCCGGCCGATGGCACCCTGGTCGCGGCCTATCTGGAGCGCCGCGGCATCCGCCAGCGCCCGGGCGTGGCCCTGCCCCGCTGTTTCCGCTTCGAACCGCAGGCGCGCCTGGTGGTGCCGGACGACCAGCGCCGGGGCGAGTTCGTCACCGTCCATGAAGGCCCGGCCATGCTGGCCGCGATCCTCGATGCGCAGGGGCAGCTGACCGGGGTGCATCGCACCTGGATCGACCTCGGCCAGCCCAAGGGCAAGGTCGTGGCGCCGCACCCGTTCAAGGCGGGCGAGATGGTGCCATCGAAGAAGGTCTATGGCTCGAAGAAGGGCGGCGCGATCCGCATCTTCACGCCGCGCGATGCCGCCACGCTGGTCATGGCCGAGGGGATCGAGACGACCCTGTCGGCCATGGTCGCCCGCGCGATCGAGGGCGCGGCCTTCTGGGCCGGGGTCGATCTGGGGAACATGGCGGGCGCGCGCCTGCTGGGCAAGGGCCAGAAGTACGAGGGCCTACCCGACATGAGCGACCGCGACGCCTTCGTGCCGCCCGCATGGGTGCGCCGCCTGGTCTTCGTCCAGGACGGCGACAGCGATCCCCGCCTGACCCGCGCCAAACTGCTTTCCGGCCTGCGCCGCGCCAAGGCGCTGCGGCCCGGCCTGACCGCCGCCATCTCCCATCCGGGAAAGGGCATCGACTTGAACGACCTGCTGATGGGCGACGTGCCCGCAGGAAAGAGGGACGAGGAATGACAGACGGTATCGAGAAGGTCCGCGAGGTGCTGGCCGCGCAGGAGGAGGTCGATCTACCCGAGGGGATCGAGGCCCCCGCCGATCACGACGCGACCGATGCGGACGACCCGCGGGACATGGCAGACCCGCAGGATCCGGGCCACGGGCCGGATGACGGATCCCCCGCACCCCCTGATGCCGATGGCCCCGATCCTCTGCGCCAGAGCGCGCAGTTCCCGCTGAACGACTATGGCAACGGCCAGCGCTTCTACTGCCATTTCGGCGAGGACGTGCTGTGGGTGCCGCGGGTCGGCTGGTTCGTATGGACCGGCACCCGGTGGGAGAAGGATGCCGACGAGATCGAGGCGCGCCGACGCGCGCAGCAGCTGGGCGCGCTGATCGAGCGCGAGGTGCCCTATCTGGTCCTTGAGGACTGGCAGATGGAGAAGCTGGGCCAGCTGCGCGCGGTCCGCCTGCGCGCCCGCGAACTGGACGACATCATCGCGCGGGGCGGCGACGACGCCGAGGCCGCGAAGACCGAACGCGACGGCCTCGCCTCGCGCCTGGCCGACCTGACCAACTTGGAGAAGATCCTGACCAGCAAGCGCAAGGACCATCGCGGCTTCGCGCGCACCTCGGGCAACTCGGCCCGCATCCAGGCGGTGATGACCGAAGCGCAGACCAGCCTGGCCAAGCCGCTGGACGTCCTCGACGCGGTGCCGCTGGACGTGAACTGCCTGTCGGGCATTCTGCGCTTCAGCGTCGATGGCGGGCCGGGCACGGGCTTCAGCAAGGTCTCGGCCCTCACGCTACTGGACCATGCCCGCGACATGTTCATCACCAAGATGATGCCGGTCGCCTATGACCCGGCCGCGACCTGTCCGACCTTTGACGCCTATTTCGAGCGGGTGCAGCCCGATCCCGAGATGCGCACCTTCATCCGTCGCTGGTTCGGGCTGTCCATGACGGCGCTGACCGGCGAGCAGAAGCTGTGCTTCTTCTACGGCATCGGCGCGAACGGCAAGTCGGTCCTGGTCGATCTGATCGCGCGCATGATGGGCGACTATGCCAGCACCGCCAAGATCGAATCGCTGACCGGTCGCAACCGCCGCGGCGGCGGCGATGCCACGCCCGACCTTGTGCCCCTGATGGGCGCGCGCCTGGTCCGCGCCTCGGAGCCCGAGGAGGGCGAGAAGCTGCAGGAGGGCGTCATCAAGGAATTGACGGGCGGCGAGCCGATGCTGGTCCGCGCGCTGCACAGCGACTTCGTCGAGGTGAAGCCGATCTTCAAGCTGACCATCAGCGGCAACCACAAGCCCGAGATCCGCGGCCTGGACGACGGCATCTGGCGGCGCGTGCTGCTGGTCCCGTTCGACGTCCAGATCCCCAAGGACGAACGCGACCCGAACCTGGGCGAGAAGCTCTGGGCGGAACGGTCGGGGATCCTCAATTGGCTGATCGAGGGGCTGCTGGACTATCTGGAGAGTGGGCTGCGCGAGCCGGACAAGGTGCTGGATGCCACCCGCGAATATCGCGAGGAGTCCGACCCCGTCGGCATGTTCCTGGACACCGCCTGCGTCGTCACGGGCGATCCGGCCGACACCCTTCTCAGCCGTGACCTGAAGAACGCCTTCAATTTCTGGATGAACCAGCAGGGCAACGGCCAGTGGCAGGACAGGACGGTCACGCTGAAGCTGAAGGACAAGAGCCGAACGTGGAAGAGCCCGACCACGGGCATGGGCTTCACCGGCCGCAAGTCCAGCGGGATCATGCGCTACGACGGGATCCGCTTCAACGACACCTTCCGGCGAGAGCTGCCCATGGATGTCGAGGGCCACGTCACCTGGACCGGGGCGCGCCATGGCTGATCCGCACCGCCAAGGGAGGATGCCCGTCCCGATGTCACAGACCCGGCCACGGGCGGAGCCCGCATGCCTCCCCGCACCCCTCCTTCGTTTGCGTCGATCAGGGAGGTTCATCGTCCCTGCGGGGAGGTTGGGGACAATGAGGGGTGCGGGGGCGCGTGCCGCAAAATCAGGGGGTTGGGGGGCGATCAGGGCGCTTGGGGATCATGGGGAGGATAATGGCGGCCTACGCATATGCGCGAGAATGAAGGGGGCAAGGGGGAAGGGTTCTCCATGTGCGTTAGGTCGGATTTATCGTCCCTATCATCCCCGCTTCGGCTAACCTCCCGTTTTCCCTGTCTTATTCCCTATAGCCTTTCCTCCCTCCAACTTCCCTCAAATCTCAACAACCTCCCTGTCCTCCCTAAGAAGAACAACGAAACGCAAGGTCTAGAAGAATGAAAGAACAGGGACGCAATATGTTGATCGCAAAGCTTGCCGGGGATCAAAACGACCTTCCAGCAGGACTGGCCGCCAGATTGAAGGCTGAAGAAGCCGCCCGCGCCGCTGCCTTGCGCCTGAAGGCGGTGAAGGACGCCGGTGCGATCCCGGATGCCTGCGGTCCGGACATCGCCCCTGCCCCGGCCCGCGGCGGCTTCGCCCTGGTCGACAACATCGAGTTTCTTCCGATTGGCACCGATGACGTTGTGGCAGTCCATCGCGGCTATGGTGGGCGGCACGCGATCCGCCGGGCCGATGCCTTCGACGCCATGCTGGCCGCGGCCGCCCGCCGCAAGCAGCCCGCGCCCCTGACCCACGGCCAGATCTCGATCGGGCGGCGCTATCACGACCTGGTGCAGCTGCTGTCGGCCGACGGCACCAAGCTGTCCAGCCTGCAGGCCAGCGCGGGCGGCCCGGACGGGCGCGACTGGATGGACCGGCGGCTGGAGGTCTCGGCCGAGGTCGATCGCCTGCGCCGCCGGATCGGCACGGGCGTCGCGATGGCGGTGCGGCGCGTGCGTCCCTCGGATCGCGGCGGACCGGCGGCGCGGCAGATCACGGACATGGCGCTGGTCGATGCGGTCTGCCTCAAGGGGAAAGGGCTTGCACAGGTGCTGGTGTTCCATGGGTGGTCGGTCAAGGGCGTCCATCGGGATGCCCTGTCAGCGGCGCTGAGCGGCGCGCTGGACCGCATGATCGGTTACCGGGCCGCAAAAAGTTCTTGACGGCTTAGGTCCGTCTGTGTGAGAGGAAGCATTATTATCCAGACGTGCGCCCGCCAGGAACCTTCCTCGCGGGCGTTCGTCGTTTCAGGTGCTCGTCGGCTACCCGCGAGGGTGAGCTTCCCGCGCCAGCCGTTCGATCGGCAAGGGTGACCGACCCACCCGGCGCGGCCTTACATGCAGGACAGTCATGGCCCGGATGAAGCAGCTCGCCCCGCGCGGGCGGCAGTTGAAGGCGCGCGGGTCCAATGCCGTTGTGCCGGTCAGATCCCGCGACCGCATCGACACGTGGCGCAAGTGGTACAAGACAGGCGAATGGCAGGCGCTGCGCAGCGACGTGCTGCTGGCTGCGCTGTACACCTGCTGCCGGTGCGGGTTCCTGGGCGAGAGCCGCGAGCTGGTGGCGGACCATATCCAGCCACATCGGGGCGACCGCGACCTGTTCTTCGATCGGTCGAACCTGCAATGCCTCTGCGCCAGCTGCCACAACGGCGACAAGCAGCGCGAGGAACGCCGGGCGTTCTGACCGCCTGCGCGGTGCCTGCCGCCCCCTCGCCCGGCCTGCTGGCCCCGTCCAGGGGCGGCAGCTCCCCGTCTGCCCGACCCCCGGCCCCGGACCGACCAGGGGGGGGGGTGGGTCAAAGTCTGGCGCGCCTCGGCCCCCGGACCCGCGTCCCCCTCAGTTGGAGATTTTTTTCCCGTGACAACCGAAAATTCTGCACCGACCGGAGAGGTGGACCTGTTCGGCCAGCCCATCCTGCCGCTGCGGGATCGTCGTGGGCGGCCCTCCTTCGCGAAGACCAAGGAAAATCAGGACTTTGTCATGGTCCGCGTGGCGGCAGGCTGGGCGCAGACGCGGATCGCCGAGGACATGGGCATCGACGAGAAGACGCTGCGCAAATATTTTTCCCGCGAGCTGGAGATGGGCGCGACCTTCGTCGACGGCGTCATGCTGGACGTGCTGATGCGCAAGGTCCGCGAGGGCCACACGCCCTCGATCCGCCAGCTGCACGAGCGTCTGCGCGAGGCCGGGCCCGCCGCCCCGCGTCGCGGCGCGCGCCCGACCGATGCGGACCAGGCAGGCGATGATGACGACGATGCCGCCAGCGCCGCGCCCCTGGGCAAGAAGGACCAGGCGCGCCTGGAGGCGCAGCGGGTGCCGGACAATTACGGCGACATCTTCGATCGGCTGAAAGGTCGGGGGCGGCACTGATGCCGCTGGACGGGCTGTCCTTCGCCTGCCCGGACTGGGCGGACCGGCTGCGCCGTGGCCAGACCCCGATCACCGATCTGCCGCTGGACCCGGTGATCGGCGATGCAGCCGTGGATCTGTTCAACCTGCTGCGCGTGCCGGACATCCCGGGCCAGCCGACCATGGCCGAGGTCGGCGGCGACTGGATCAGGGACATCGTCCGGGCGGCATTCGGGTCGATCGACCGCGAGACCGGCAAGCGGTTCGTGGGTGAGATCTTCAACCTGATCCCGAAGAAGAACAGCAAGACCACCAACGCGGCCGCTCTGGGGCTGATCGCGCTGCTGATGAACCGCCGCCCGAACATCGACGGCGTGATCATCGGGCCGACGCAGGAGGTGGCCGACAAGTGCTTTGCCCAAGCCTCTGGCATGATCGAGGCGGACCCCTATCTGCGCCGCCGCTTCAAGGTGATCGACCACAAGAAGACCATCCTCGACCTGCACCAGGACGAGGAGACCGGCGTCCGGATGAACGCCAAGCTGAAGATCAAGAGCTTCGATCCCAAGGTGGTGACGGGCAGCATCCCGGCCTTCGCGATCATCGACGAGCTGCACCTGATGGCCGAGATGAACCACGCCGAGCGTGTGATCGGCCAGATCCGCGGCGGCATGATCACGAACGACGAGAGCCTGCTGATCATCATCACGACGCAGTCGGAGATCAGCCCGACCGGCGTGTTCAAGTCCGAGCTGCAATATGCGCGCGGGGTGCGCGACGGGCTGATCACCGCCGGGGTGCGGATGCTGCCGGTGCTCTACGAACTGCCGGAGGAGATCCAGCGGTCGGATGACAAGGCTTGGCGCGACCCGAAGGTCTGGCCGATGGTCCTGCCGAACCTCGGCCGGTCGATCACCCTGCCGCGCCTGGTGCAGGATTACGAGACGGCCCGTCAGAAGGGCCTGGCCGAAGAGGTCCGGTGGGCCTCGCAGCATCTGAACATCGAGATCGGGCTTGGCCTGCACACCAACCGCTGGCCCGGCGCCGATCACTGGCAGGCCTGCGGCGATCGCAGCCTGACGCTGGACGCCCTGATCGAGCGGTCGGAGGTGTGCGTCGTCGGCATCGACGGCGGCGGCCTGGATGACCTGTTCGGCATGGCCGTGATCGGACGCGAGAAGGAGACCCGGCGCTGGCTGCATTGGGGCCATGCTTGGGCCTTCGACGACGTGTTCCGCCAGCGCAAGGACATCGCGCCGCGCCTCGAGGAACTGGCTGGCCTTCGCCAGCTGACCAAATGCGCCAGCGTCGGCGATGACGTGGCCGAGGTCGTGTCGATCATCCAGCGGCTGGAGGATGCGAACCTGCTGCCCGACGAGAGCCCGGCCATCGGCCTCGACGCGGCGGGCATCAACGAGCTGCTGGACGGGTTAGACGCGGCCGGCTTCGACGAGGAGCGGTGGATCAGCGTCGGCCAGGGCTGGAAGCTGCAGGCCGCCGTGCAGTCGCTGCCGCGCCGCCTGAAGGACCGCAAGATCGTGCATGGCGCGACCGAGCTGATGGCGTGGAACGTCGGAAACGCCAAGGCCGAACTCAAAGGGAGCAACTGGATCGTGACGAAGCAAACCGCCGGAAGCGCGAAGATCGACACGCTGATGGCGACCTTCAACGCCGCGATGCTGATGTTCGGCAACCCCGAACCGAACAGGAAACCCGCCATGATGGCGTCGTTCTTCGATAGCCTGGGAGCATGACATGACGCTGATGACGCGCGCCCTCCTTGCCCTAGGGCTTGCGCGGAAGGGCGATCAAGACAGCTTCCAGTTCACCGACGGCCGGTCGCGTGGGGCGCAGCCGGGCGTGGCGGGCGTGGCGGTGACCGATGCCAGCGCGATGGGCCTCGATGCGGTCTGGGCCTGCGTAAACCTCATTTCCGGCACGATCAGCAGCCTGCCTCTCCAGGTCTTTCGCCGTGACGCCACCGGCCACAAGACGCCGGCGAAGGGCCACCCCCTGTATGCGATCCTGCATGACAGTCCGAACTATGAGCAGACAGCCGTCGACTGGTTGGACGCGCTCGGCATCTGGATGGAGCTTCGGGGCAACAGCTATTCACGGATCGAACGCGCTGCGGACGGAAGGGTCATTGCCCTTATTCCTGCTCCGGCGCCGTCTGTTGCGGTGAAGCGGCGCCCGGGCGGCGATATCGAATACGCTTGGTCCCAGGATGGCGAGCGCTACCGCCTTGGCGAACGGGACGTGCTGCATATCCGTGGGCCCGGTGGTGACCCCTTGGGCGGCCTGTCGACGCTGGCCGTGGCAAGGAACAGCCTGTCGGCGGTTCAGGCTGCAGAGGTTGCCGCAGCATCCACGTTCAAGAACAGCCTCAACCCGTCCACCGTCATCAAGTTCAAGGAATGGCTCACACCGGCGCAGCGTGCTCTGGCGGAAGACCGGCTGACGCAACGCTACATGGGGGCAGTGAACGCAGGCCGTCCATTTATCGCTGAAGGCGGGGTCGACATCTCTGCCCTCAGCCTGTCCCCCGAAGATGCGCAGATGCTGGAGACCAGGCAGTTTTCGGTTGAGGTCATCTGCCGGTTCTTCGGCGTACCCCCAGCCCTGATCGGTCACGCAGGCGCATCGACGGCCTGGCCGACCAGTGTTGAGCAGCAGATGATCATGTTCCTGACCTTCACGCTCCGGCGCCGCCTGCGCCGGATTGAGGCGGCCATGAACAAGCAGCTCCTGACGCCGTCGGATCGGGCTTCTGGGTACCATATCGAGTTCAACATCGAAGGCCTGCTGCGTGGCGACAGTTCGGCGCGGTCTGCCTTCTACTCCTCGGCTCTCGGCGCGGGCTGGATGACTATCAACGAGGTCCGCACCAGGGAGAACCTGCCTCGGGTCGATGGCGGCGACACGCCGCGAATGCAAATTCAGAATGTGCCTATCACGCAAGCGGGGAATGGCGATGCAGACCTATGATTTCGGTCTGGAGCTGAAGGCTCTGGACGATGCCGGGGCCGTCGAAGGCTACGCCTCGATCTTCGGCAATGTCGACGAAGGCGGCGACAAGGTGATGCCCGGTGCCTTCGTCGAAGGCATAGCCCGGGCGCGCCAGACGGGCCGCAAGGTGAAGATGCTGTGGAACCATGACCCTCAGCAGCCCATCGGGATCTGGGAAGACCTGGTCGAAGACGGCAGGGGTCTGCGCGGCAAGGGCCGCCTCGTGATGGAAGTCGCCAGAGCGCGTGAGGTTCACGCCTTGCTGAAGGCAGGAGCCGTTGAAGGTCTCTCGATCGGTTATCGGACCCTCGAAGCGAAGCCGGAGGGAAATGTCCGGCTTCTGACCAAGCTGGATCTCTACGAGGTGTCGGTCGTGCCCTTCCCGATGAACCAGCGGGCCAAGGTTACCGCGGTCAAGGCTGCCGGTCTGGATGACGTGATTGAAAAGCTCGCAGCCGGGGACCGGCTTACCGAGCGCGAGTTCGAGCGCATGGCCAAGGGACTTGGCCTGTCGAACTCACAGGCGGAGCGTGCCGCGCGCATCCACCTGAAGGGACAGGGGGAGCCTGTCGGAGCGGTGCCATCGGGTGACGCATACATGCGCGCCCTTCTGGGCCATCTGGCCTGATCATCGAAAGGAGGCTCCAATGTCGGAGACCAAAACGGCCGAGCAGCTTGCGGCTGAAACGAAGGCCGCGATCGACAAATCCGTCGACGCGGTCAAGGCCATTGCCGAAGAGGCTCTCGGCAAGGCGAAGTCCGGGGAAACGCTGTCGGCGGCGATCAAGGAGCGCGCCGATGAAGCTCTGACCGTGATGAACGAGCTGAAGGCGCGTCAGACCGAGCTGGAGCAGAAGATGGCACGTCCGGGCCGCGGCGAGGAACGGGACGACAGCCTGGGCGAGCAGTTCGTCGGGAGCGACGAGTTCAAGGGGTTCGTCGCGAATCAGCGTCATGGCGCCTCGGCCTCGATCACGGTGAAAAGTGCCGATCTGACGACGGCCACGACCAACGCGGCCGGATCGATGGGTACGGGCATCGTTCCCAATCGCGTCGGCATGATCGAGCTGCCTCGTCGGCGTATGACGATCCGGAACCTGCTGATGCCGGGTCGCACCGACGGTCCGCTGGTCGAATACGAGCGCGAGGTCGGCTTCACCAACAACGCGGCGCCGGTCGCCGAAGGTGCCGCGAAGCCGCAGTCCACCATGCAGATCCAGGACGTGCAGACCCGGACCAAGGTCATCGCGCACTGGTTCCGGGTCAGCAAGCAGACGCTGTCGGATGTCGCGCAGGTCCGGACGCTGATCGATACGCGGCTGATGTATGGCCTTGCGCTGAGGGAGGAAGAGCAGATCCTTTACGGCGACGGCACCGGCGAGAACCTGCACGGTCTGGTCCCGCAGGCCTCTGCCTTCGCGCCGGCCTTCACGCCCGCCGACATGACCCGGATCGACCGCATCCGTCTGGCCATGCTGCAGGTCGCGCTGGCGGAATATGCGGCCGACGGGACCGTCCTGCATCCGACGGACTGGGCACAGATCGAGCTGACGAAGGATGGGGAAGGCCGTTACATCATCGGCAACCCGCAAGGCACCGTCCAGCCCACGCTCTGGGGCGCGCCGGTGGTTCCGACCAAGTCCATGACCGTCGGCAATTTCCTGACCGGCGCGTTCGGCATGGCCGCGCAGCTGATGGACCAGTGGGACGCGCGGATCGAGACCGGGTTCCAGAACGATGATTTCACCCGGAACAAGGTGACGGTCCTGGCCGAGCAGCGCACCGCCCTCGCGGTTTACCGCCCCGAGGCGTTCGTCACCGGCCCTGTCATGCCCACCCAGGGCGGTTGATCTCTGTCATCTGAGCGAGAGGGCGCGTCGGCGCCCTCTTTCATGAGCTGACAGGAGTGGACCATGAAAACCTATACCGTCACCCGACCTCATATCGGCGATCGCTTCTATGACGCTGGCGAGGCCCGCGAGGCGATGCCGCTGGACGTCAAGCATCTGGTCGCTGCTGGCATCCTGATCGAGGATGCCGCTTCGGACGCTGACGTTCCGCCGGGCCCGCAGAACGGCACCAGTCCGGCCGATCCCGGCCAGGCTGGCGGCCTGGCGCCTGCTGATGATCAGGCGCCCGACGCCGGGCCCGCCGCCAAACCGGCCAAGCCCGAGATCGGGAAGGCGAAAGCCTCGAAATGATCCCGCACCGCACCACGGACCCGTCTCAGCCTATCGTCGAC
The DNA here is from genome assembly GCF_046736325.1 of Paracoccus sp. ME4. GTDB lineage: Bacteria > Pseudomonadota > Alphaproteobacteria > Rhodobacterales > Rhodobacteraceae > Paracoccus. Next base: position 630,077 of record NZ_CP151276.1, on the reverse strand, counting down.
CTGGACGAGATGAAGGCGCATCTCCGGGTCGAGGATGACGATGAAAATCTTTTGATCCAGTCGCTGGTCGATGCGGCGACTGGATACCTGGACGGATACAGTGGTGTGTTGGGGCGGGCCATCATGGAGCAGACCTGGACGATCAATGTGGATGGGCCCGGTGAATACCTCCTGCCTCTGCCCGACGTGAAAAAGGTCGAAGCCAGCGCCGGAACAGTGGTGCTGCGGCGTGACGGCGCCTGCGTTATCGCGATCGCGGATCAGCCCTGCGCCATCCATTTCACCTGCGCCCTTCCGAACGCGCTGCTGCCGGCCATTCGGCAAGCGGTGAAACTGCTGGCCGGACACTGGTATCACAACCGGGAGGCAGTTTCTGCGGTGGATAAGTCCCATCTTCCCCTGTCGGTCGATGCCCTTCTGGGTGCGGCGCGCTGGAGCAGGATCTGAGATGGACGCAGGTTCGCTCCGCGACAGGGCCACATTCGAAGGGCGGGCCAATCAGTCGGACGGGTTCGGGAACCAAGTCGGGGCGTGGACCGCGGCCTTCTATAGGCGATGCCATGTCCGCTTTCTGCGCGGGACCGAGTCCGTTCTGGCCGCCAGGTTGGAGGGTCGCCAGCCAGTGATCATCACGGTTCGCAATGACCGCAAGACCAAGGCGATCACGCCTGATATGCGCGTCATCCTCTACGGGCGCCCGTACAACATCCGGGAGCATCCCCGGCCGAGCGACGACGACCTCTTCCTTGAGTTTCTGGCAGAAAGTGGGGTGGCAGATGGTTAATGGCATCCCGGAGGTCCAGGCCATGTTCCGCCGCAAGGCCGCTGCAGTCCGCGCGGCGGCGAAGCTGGCGGCCCAGCAGAGTGGCGACGAGGTGGCGTCTGCGATGCGCTACCTCGCGCCGTCCGACAAGGCAAACCTGCGTCGGTCGATCCGGGTCGAGGATGCGACGAGCGTGAAGCTGGCCGGCCAGTCCCGCGCGGCTTACGCGTCGCGTCAAGGCAACCAGTCGGCCAGGGACAGCACCAACCGAACGGCCGACTTCATCGGCGTTCTCATCCGGGCGGGCGATACGTCGACGCTCGTGCCCGGCGCGCGGAACACGCTGTTCCAGAACGCCCGGCTTCAGGAGTTCGGAACCCAGAGCATGCCGGCCAACCCGTTCTTCTTTCCTGCCTGGCGGGCCAATCGCAGCCGCGTCCGCAGCAAGCTGACGCGGGCCGTCAAGAATGCGTGGGTGAAATGAGCGCCCCGTCCGTCGAACTGCAGGGCGCGATCTATGCGGCCCTCAAAGGCGACGCTCCACTGATGGCGCTGATCTCGGACGTCTACGACCGGGTGCAGCGCAATGACGACGGGAGCGCCCATGCCTCGGTCTGGGGCGCGCAGCAGGGCTATATCAGCTTCGGGCCCGAGTTCGTCATCTACGAGGACGCCGAGTGTCTGGACCTGCAGGAGGTCAACCTTCAGATCGACGTGTGGTCGCGGCAGGTCGGCCGGGTGCATTGCAAGCGGATCGTCGCGGAGGCGCGGCGGGTGCTTCTGGGCGTGACCGAACTGACGGACAATGCGCTGGTACTGGCCGAGGCGCCGCTGTCGCGGATCACGCAGGACCCGGACGGCCTCACGACCCGCGGCATCATTGAGATTCGGTATGAGGTGGAGGGGCACTGACAATGTCCCTGCAATCTTGGATGGCCTGTTGCAGAGTTTCGGGATTAAACGGCAGACCAGCATCTTGAACTCGGGTCATGAAGGGCATCCTGCGGTTCTCTCCGTCCAAGACCGCAAGGTCTTGCCGACATGCCTCTCTCTCGGCTTCGGCCATCTCCAACTGGATGGCGGCGATCCGCGCCTGTCGGGCATCCTCTTCGCGCTGAGCCGCTTCAGCCTCGGCGCGCGCCAAGTCCATTTGCGCTGCCCAGATCGAGTAGCGATCATGGAGGTACACGGATGAGGCAGCCGTCGTGGAGATGCACGCCACCGCGATCAGCACTGCCATCACATTTTTCATTGGTATCTCCGCCATCTCTACTCGACCCAGGGTGCCGCAATGCCAGTTCAAAGGAAATGGCGGATTTTGGCACCATTTGACTGGTCGCCGCGGCCTGGCGTCGTCATCGCCTATCGCGCGGGCCAGGTCGTCGCAGGGTTGACGCGCGCGTGCCGCGCCAAGGCAGGCGGACGCATCGAAGAGATCAGGGACCGTTAGGCCCTGCGCCCCGAGGCCCTTGGGCAAGGCAAGTTCTGACAGGAGCCTAACATGGCACGACCGACCACCTTCGTCGGCAGCAGCGTCGCACTGTTTCTGGAGGGCACGCCCGCCGGAACCTACACCCGGCCCTGCGGCCTGACCAACCACACCTTCACCTTCACCAAGAACGCCACCGACGTCACCGTGCCGGACTGCGCCGACCCCGAGCTGCCCGCCTGGATCGAGCGCGGCGTCGAGAGCCTCGACTTCGGCGGTTCCGGCACGGGCGTCCTGGCGGCTGAGGCCGTCGACACCTGGTGGGAAGCCTTCAACAGCACCGAGAGCATCAACGCCCGGATCTACGTCGGCAAGCCGACCGACACGGCGAATGGCCGGTACTGGCAGGGCAAGGTCCATGTGACCAGCTTCGAGGTGACCGGCGAGCGCGGGAACAAGGCGCAGGTCAGCGTGTCGGTCGTCTCCGACGGCGAGCTGACGCTGGAGACGGTGACCGTCTGATGGAGCCGATCCGGCTGAACTGGGGGTGCGGAGAGGATGACTTCCTTCTCCGCATCGGCGAGCTGGAGGCGCTGGACGACCTGACCTCCGATGGCGTCCTCGATCTTCGCTATCGGCTGTCCCTCGGGCAGCAGCGCGGCAGCCTGGCATTCTCACCGGTGCGCATCCGGGAGGTGATGGCGTGCATCCGGCTTGGCCTGATCGGCGCCGGCATGGAGCGCGGCAAGGCCGAGGTGAAGGCCAAGACCGCGCTCCAGGATGGCGACATCTCGGCGCTGAACCTGCTCTGCTTCACGGTCATCAGCCATTCCCTCGCGGGGAAGGCGCATGATCCGGCGGGGGAGGCGGGGGCGGAGGAGAACCCGCCCGAATAAAGTTCTCCACGATCTACGGGAGCGGGGCCGCGATGGGGTTCCCGCCGCGTGAGGTCAAGCAGATGTCCATGTGGGAATACCTCGCTTGCGTCGAGGGCTGGAACCGCGCCCAAGGCGGTGGGGAAGCGAAGCCCATGTCCGATGAAGAATATGACGCGCTGAGCGCGCTAGCCGACAGGTGGAACGATGGCGCAAGCTGAAGCCGGCCTTGAACTGCCGATCGGGCTGACGGAGCAGAAGTTTCTGCAGCAACTGGCCCGGATCGAGGCACGCGCCGTCCGGTCCGCGCAACGACAGCAGAAGGCCTTCGTCGACAGCAATCAGCAGATCACCCGGTCGTTCGGCCAGATGTCCGGGCAGGCGCGGGGCCAGATCCAGAACGTCAGCTTCCAGCTGCAGGATCTGTTCGTGCAGATCGGCGCCGGCACCAGCGCGACCCAGGCCCTCGGGCAGCAGCTTCCGCAGCTGCTGGGCGGGTTTGGGGCTCTGGGGGCGGTTTTCGGTACGGTTGCCGCGTTCGCCATTCCCTTGGCCGGCGCTTTCCTTGCGTCAGGCGAGGGGGCAAAGAGCCTTGACGATGCGGTCTCCGACCTGACCAGCGCGATCAGCGACTACGAGTCTGCCGTCGAGGCCGCGAACGTCCCGACCGGAGTGCTGATCGAGAAGTATGGATTGGCCGCGGGTGCCGCGCGTGGCCTCCTGGAGCAGCTTGCGCAGATGGCTCGGCTCGATGCGGGCGCCGCCGTTGCCGCCGGAGCCACCGCGATCGATGATGCATTCCAGGGAGTTGGGCGGACGTTGTTTGCGCTGGACCTGCAGCTTGCAGAGTTCGGCCCCGGCACGGCAGAGGTGGCGGCAATTGTCGACACGCTAAAGCAGGAGTTCGGCCTGACAGTCGATCAGGCGCGGCAGCTGCAGCAGCTGATCGCGGACGGTCAGGCAGCCAGCTCTCTGGAGGATCAGGTCGCTGCCATGCAGCGGTTGGCGGCTTTCCTGAATGAGGCTGCAGGTCAGGCCGGCTTTGCCAATCAGCAGCTGAACGAGGCCGCCAAGGCGGCGAACGAAGCAACCCTTGAGGGCCTGCGCTTCAAGAACATGCTGAATGACGGTGCTGTCTCGGCGGGCGATCTGGCCTCGCTCATCGCCAGCATCGATTTCACCAATCCGATCGAGGGGGCGCGTGCGCTCTCCGGTGCCATGGGCGTCATCGTGGGGCAGGCACAAACGGTGCTTGATCGTCTCGGCGCCGCGGCGAAAGCTGCCCGCCAGCGCATCCAGTCCCAAGTGGCGGGGGGGAACACTCTAGACCCTCTCGGAGCCTTCAACGGTGGGCAAGCATCTGCATCTCAGGTCCAAATCAACGCTGGAGGAACGATCCGCACGCCAGAGCTTCCGCCAATCCCGAGCGCATCTTCTGGATCGGGGGCAAGGCGCGGTGGCGGCGGGCGTCGCGCTTCCGGCGGGCGCAGTTCCGGCAGCGGCTCGGAGGATGCGCCTCTTTTCGATCGTGCTGAGCGCGACATCGAGCAGCTGCAGCGCGAGATCAGCCTGATCGGCAAGTCGAACCAGGAGGTCGCCACCGCGAAGGCCCGGTGGGAAGCGCTGGACGAGGCCAAGCGCCGCGGCGTCCCGGTCAATGCGGAGATGTCCGCGCAGATCGACGCACAGGCCGAGCAGTTCGGCCATCTCACGGCGGAGCTGGAGCGCGCCGAGGCATCGCAGCAGCAATTCGAGCAGGCCGTGGACGGCATCGCCGACGCTATGGCCGGGGCGCTGGTGGCTGGCGAGAGCCTGCGCGACGGGCTTGCCCAGGTCCTGAAAAGCATCGCCAGCGACATCATCAACAGCGGCATTCGCCAGGCGCTGATGGGCCAGTTCGGTGGCGGTGGCGGGTTCGGCGGTTTCCTGTCCGGCATCTTCGGCGGCGGCGATCCTCTGACGTCTGCGCTTCGCGTCGCAGGGCTGCCTGCACGCGCGATGGGTGGGCCGGTGTCGGCGAACCAGCCCTACCTCGTGGGCGAGCGCGGGCCGGAGATCGTGGTTCCCGGCCGCAGCGGCACGGTCATCCCGAACCATCGCATCGGCTCTGGCGGCGGCCAATCGGTCCTTGTCGTGGAGTTGTCGCCTGAAGTGAAGGCGCAGATCCTTGCGGAGGCAGAGGGCCAGAGCGTGCGGATCAGCCAGCAGACCGCCGCGGCCCAAGCCAAGGCGCTGCCCGGGCAAGTCCAGCGCATCAACGCTCAACCGAGGCGCCGCCCATGACGCTCAGCTTTCCATACGCCCTCGATTTCTTGGCGAACTGCCTTGTCGGTGACCGCATCCCGCTCGACCTTCAGCGATTTGACGAGATGTCAGGCTCTGGCGATGGCCGTTTCTGGTCCGCCACGATGGCTCAGCCGCTCTGGACCGCCAGCTATTCGCTATATGCCAAGCAGGCCCCCCATGCCCGGGAACTGAACGCCAAAGTCAGGGCATTGGATGGCATGGCGCGGACGTTCTACTGGGCCGATCCTTACTACGAGGGCCCAGCATCCGGTGTCACGGCTGGCCTCGATAGCGTGACCGTCAGTGGCATACGAACGGATCGGGGTGCGATCAGCCTGTCCGGTCTGCCCCCCGGGTTCGTGCTGTCGGCTGGCGACCGGCTCACGATCCAATACGGCAGCGGGCGAGTCTACTTCGGCGAGTTCTCGGAGGGGGCAACGGCCGGCACCCTCGGCAACATCGCCGATGCGCGCGAACTTCGCCCCTATCTGCCGTTCGGCATCTCCGTCGGCGCCACCGTTCGCCTGGTCCGCCCCTTCTTCAAGGCCATGGTCACCGAGTTCACCCCGTTCGCCTCCTATCGCGGCCGGTGGGGTGACAGCGCCGCCATCACCATTCTTCAGAAGCCCTGACATGCAGACCCTATCCCCCTCTCTCATCACCGCGCTGCAGGCGGCGCGGGACGCGGGCATTGCCCCGGTCTATTTCGTCTGGATCGAGGCCCGGAACCGCGCGACCGGCGCGATCGAAAGCATGGGCCTGTGGTCCGGCGACGAGGATGCGGCATTCAGCGTAGAGACACCGAACGGTGGGACAGCGTCGCGGGAGTACCTGGGCGGCGTCAACCTCGAGGTCGACAGTCTCAAGTCCGTGGCCGACCTGACCGACGAGCCGGTCACGGTCAGCATGAGCCAGATCGCCGGAGCAACCCAGCAGCTGGTGCGAGGCACTGATGTCCGGCTGGCCTATGTCGAGATCCACGCGACCAGCCGCGTCGGCGGCGCGCTGGCCAGCATCCCCCAGCTGCAATGGATCGGCATCGTCGACGACGTCCAGATCGCCACGCCGCAGGCGGGCGGCGACGGGCGGATCGGTCTGACCGTCCGATCCGCGATCATGTCGCAGCTGCTGGCCGTGAACCCGGCCAAGTCGTCCGACAGCCACCAGAAGCGGCGGCAGGCGGGCGACGAGTTCAGCAAGTATTCGGCCTCGGTGCAGGCCCGGAAGATCCAGTGGTACAAGAAGGACCAATGATGCAGCACCTGACCCGCCGCGACGACTGGCGCGCCCGCCTGGCGGCCGAGATGGACCGCCAGCGCCGCACGCCCTTTGCCTGGGGGCGGCAGGACTGCGCGATCGGCTTTGCGGCGACCATCGTCGAGGCGCTGACCGGGGTCGATCTGGCGGGCGGCTATCGCGGCCGCTATGCGGGACCGCGCGCCGCGGCGAAGATCCTGGCCGATGCTGGCGCTGCGACCCTGGCCGATTTCGCGGCGCAGCAGCTGCCCGAGATCCATCCCTCGCGCGCAGATCTGGGCGACATCGGCGTGATCGAGGCCGACGGCCCGTTCGGGCAGGCCTTCTGCATGGTCGATGCCTCGGGGCTGGTTGTGATGACCCCGGAGGGCCACGGGCGCCGCCCGCGTGCCGACATGATCCGCGCATTCAAGGTCGGCTGATCCATGAAGAAACTGCTGCTCATCAGCACCGCCCTGGCGGCTGGCTTCGCGGGTCCGGCGCATGCCGACCCAGTCACGGCCATCGCGACCTGGGTCTCTGCGACCTTCAGCATCGGCGCCGCGACGGCGCTGGCCGCCACTCAGTTCGTGGTCGGCCTCGGCCTCAGCGCCATCGGCAACGCGCTGTTCGGCCCGAAGCTGGGCGCGGGCGGGGCCAATGTCAGCTTCGACGTGAAGATGGGCGACAGCCTGCCCCTGTCCTTCGTGGTCGGCGACTATGCGACCGCCGGAAAGCGCAAGTACATCGGCAGCTGGGGCAAGAACACGCGCTTCATCACCGAGGTCATCGAGATCAGCGCGCTTCCGGTGTCCGGCCTTCAGCGCCTCTGGATCAACGACGAGCCGGGCGACGCGCACGACGGCTGGTTCGCCTATGTGAATGGTTCCACTCAGCCGGGTGATGTCACCGGCGTCACGGAATACCAGAGCCCCCAGAGCAGCGGGCTGTTCCTCGGCACGCCCTATGCGAACATGGGCCGGTCCGATGCGCCGAACGACGCGCGCATCTGGGTCAAGTTCATCAATGGCACGCAGACTTCCGCAGACCCCTTGCTGATGTGGGCCTTTGGCGGTGATCCGGATTATCCTTGGACGTCCAGCATGATCGGACGCGGCAAGGCCTATGTCATTGTCACGACCGAATACCTGGAAGAGAGCCTCACCAGCTATCCGACCTTCCTGTGGCAGCCCGAGCCGCTGGCTCTCTACGACTGGCGCGCCGACAGCACGGCGGGCGGGAGCGGGGCGCAGCGCTGGAGCAATCCTGCGACCTGGCAGCCGACCCGGAACCCGGCCGTGATCGCCTACAACATCGTGCGCGGCGTGTATTTCGGCAGCGAGTGGGTCTATGGCGGCAGGAACCTGGCCGCATGGCGCCTGCCGGTCGCGGAATGGACGGCTGCGGCCAACGCCTGCGACCGCCCCGTGACGCTGGCCTCGGGCGCGACCCAGCCCCGCTATCGCTGCGGGATGGAGATCAGTGTCGACATGGAGCCGGCATCGGTCCTGGACGAGCTGGGCAAGGCCGCGAACATGAAGTTCGCCGAGGTCGGCGGGCGGCTGAAGCCCATCGTCGACCTGCCGGGGTCGGCGGTCCTGTCCATCAGCGATGCGGACATCCTGATCACCGAGGGACAGAGCTTCTCGCCCTTCAACCCGGTCAGCGACACCTTCAACGCGATCAGCGCGACCTATCCCGAGCCGGGCGAGAAATGGGCCAGCAAGGACGCGCCGGAATACATCGACGCGGACGCACGGGACGAGGACGGGGAGTATCGGCCGACCTCGATGTCCTATGGCGCGGTGCCCTATGCCCGCCAGGTGCAGCGGCTGATGCGCTCGCAGGTGCGCGACTTCCGCCGGATGCGTCGCCACCAGTTCTACCTGCCGCCCGCGGCCTATGCGCTGGAGCCAGGCATCGACATGGTCAGCTGGACCAGCCAGCGCAACGGGTACGACAGCAAGCTGTTCGTGGTCGAGAGCGTCGCCAAGGCCCCGGGCATGAACGTGCTGGTCAGCCTGCGCGAGGTCGATCCGAGCGACTACGACTGGACCAGCGGTTTCGAGCGGCCCGTGATCATCACGCCGCCGGTGAATCCCCGGCCGTTCGTGCAGACCTCGGACGGGTTCAACGTCGCGCCTTCGACCATCGCCGACGAGGCCAGCAATGCCCGCCGCCCCGATGTGCTCGCGACCTATGTAGGCAGTGAGGTGGGCGTCACCAGCATCCAGATCCGGGGCCGTGTTGCGGGCCGGACTGAGATTGTGATCGACACGCTACGCCGGTGGAACGACGCGCAGGCCTGGCGGTCCTTCAACGTGCTGCCGTCGACCACCTACGAATTCCAGGCGCGCCTGTTCTCAGACCTGACGCCGCGTGGCGCATGGTCCCCGTGGCGGAGCGTGACGACCCCCGAGGTCGGCTTCACCTGGGAGGACTGGGACGCGGAGCTGCGCGACCAGATCGAGGGCGACCTTGCCCTCATCCCCGCCGCGATCGAGGCGGCCCAGGATGCCCGTGCCCGCGCCGATGCCGTCCGCAGCGATCATGATGCGCTGGTGGAGGGATTCGTCGGCAAGCTGACGGACCTGACGGCCGCCGATCAGGGCATCCAGCAGCGGTTGGACCTGGTCGAGCTGTCGGTCAGCAACAGCAGCTATATCCGCAAAACGGACGGCGACGGGCCATCCGTGGGCCTGTGGGACGGCATCGGCGCGGCCGCCGATCCGATCAGCAGCACCAGCGTGCCGCCGGGGCAGACCGGCCGCAGCGTCCAGGTCGCGGCACCGGGCGCGATGGAGGGGCCCGTCTATACCGGGGCCAGCCTGAACGGCGCCATCTTCCGCATCCGAGGTTGGGTGTTCGTCAGTGCCGGCGCCACGGCGCGCGCCGCGCTGGTCAACGCCTCCGGCGGGATGATCGCCCAATCCGGACCGATCACCGGGGGATGGCAGCAGATCGACCTGCAGTTCGAGGTCGGTGTCGAGACCTCCGAATGGTCGCCGGCTTGGCTGGTGACGGCTGGCGGCACCATGCGGTTCTGGCGAGTCCGTCTGGAGGACTATTCCGCAGCGGCGAGCCTGGAGGCGTCGATCGCGGAGAACGCGCAGGCCATCATCGACGAGACGGCTGCGCGCGCCGCGGTGGTCGGCACGCTGACGGCGCGGGCGAACAGCCTGGCGGGGCGGCTGCTGCCGTCCGACATGCGCAACGAGGGTGAGTTCTGGACCAACTCGCTGTCCGGCAGCCCGGAAGCCGTCGGCGACCTGTCCAGCGCCGTCCAGTATTACACCAGCCCTGCGGTCGGTGCGGTTGTCCGGATCCCGGTCGGACAGGCGACCAACACGCACATCATCTCCAAGGGCGTCACCGAATTCACCGAAGGCAGGGTCGTTCGCCTAACCGTCAAGGTCGCCAACATCGGCGGAACCACCGATCGCCTCCGGGCGCTGTTCGTCGCGCTCCGTTCGGACTTCTCGGTGTCTCGAAGCCTCGGCACCAGCAGGATCATCAGGCCGCCCGCCGCCGGCCAGTTTCAGACCGTCAGCCTCGACTTCACCGTGCCTGCTGCGCTGGCCGATGAGGCCTGGCTTCGGATCGGTGTCTTTGCCAGCGCGGCGACGTCACCCGATCTGACCATCGACGTCGCCTCGATCCGCATCGACGACGTCACGGCATCGGAGGGCGTCCGGGGCGAACTGTCCGGCGAGATCACCACCATCAAGGGGTTGGACGTCGATGCCTTGGAAGGGACCGCGTTCGGCGTCCTCCTGGAGCAGTTGGAGGTAAACGCTGGCGGGACGAGCGCCAAGATCACGGCCCAGGGTTCGGCCATCGCCGATCTGGAAGGCAATGCCAGCGCGGGGTACCTGATCAAGGCCCAGGCCGGCGGCGCGGTGTCGCTCATCGATCTGATCGCCGCTGACGGGTCGGGCGACACCCCGACGTCCATCGCGCGTGTGGCCGCAAGCGAGATCCTCCTTGAGGGCTCGGTCTTCGCGGACCAGATCGCCGTGGTCGGCGTCCCGACGCTGGTCCATGACCCGCTATACAAGCGCATGGCATCATGGGTCGGCACCGGCCTGGGATCGCCTGCGGAAACCCGAGATGCGGCGACGTTCGGCGGGGGTGTAGCACTTTGGGGCGGTGAGACCCTTCTTTTGCTGACGCCTGCGAATTCCGGCGCATACGCCCGCGTCATCTCGCGGAAGGTGGCGGTGCGGCCCGGCCAGCGGATCAAGGCGCAGGTGACGATGCGCGCGTTCACGGGAGGTCGCGAGGCCGGGTTCCGGGTGTTCTTCTATGCTACCGAAGCCCAGGGTGCAGGATCGCCCACGGCAACTGCCACATCCGTCTTCAACGGTACCTCGGCGTCGGAGCGGACAGTTGAGGTGGAGGTGCCCGCCGGTTGCGTCTGGATGGCGATGGAACTGGCCAACAGGCCTGCTGCCACTGGCGCGGACACGGGCACGGCCGGGTTCGGATACCCCGAACTGCGCAACATGGATGCGGCGAACCTGATCGTTTCGGGCGGCATCGTGGCCGACATGGTCACGACGGACACCGTCCGGGCGATCAATGGTCGCTTCAGCAGCCTTACTGCTGCGAATGTCAGGATCGGCACTGCTGAAATCGACACGATCAACATAAAGGGCGATGCGCTGTATGTGCCCTACCTATTTACGCGAGCCGACGTCCAGGTTCCGACCAGCAACGGCCAGGGCAATCAGCTCTTGGTATTCGATCGGACAATTCCAGACTTTGAGGGCGGCGGTTTCTTGGCCTCGTTCAACGCGTACTATGACAGCACGACTTCATCGGACGCTTTCGGCGCAATGCGCCTTGTCATCGACGGCGTGCAGCAGGTTGTCATGCGGTTCGGCGTTCGTGCGGCCAGCGATGAGGCGAAAGCCATGTTTCCGGTCAACCTGACCGGCACGGCCAGCGGCAACGGGGCAACGAACATCAAGGTGTATGTCTACAACAGCAATTGGGCAAACATTGGCAGCACCTCAGCGTCGTTCTGGATGCGAAATTTACAACTCACGGTATCTGGGACGAGGCGATAAGGCTCATGGATTACGCTCGATTTGATCCCATCACCGGTGATCTTACGATCCAGAACAGGCCACCTGGCGCATTCGACGAGGGGTGTATTTTCTGGGAGGTGCCGCCCGGGACGGACCCGAATATCCTGTATCTGAAGGATGGGGATCTGAAATTTATTCCCCCGCGCCCGCAAGGTCACCATTGGCATTTCGACAGAGTGTCGGAAGCATGGATTGACCCCCGCACGCCTGCCGACCTAGAGGCCGAGCTGGTCGGTGCGCGGCTCGCGGCCATCGCCGCGATCAACGCGGCGGCGGGGCAAATCCGTCGCCTCTACGTCACGGACATTCCGGGGCAAGAGGCGCTCTACCTGATGAAGGAGGCAGAGGCGCGCGCATGGGTCGCCTCAGCCGACCCCGACCCCATGCAGTTTCCGCTGATCTCGGCCGAAGTAGGGATCACCGCGACAACCGCCGACGAGGTGGCACAGGTCTACCTGAACCTCGCCGGCATCTACACCGCGGCCGCCGCCCAGCTGGAGACCGTGAGGCTGGGCCATATCGCGCTGGCGGAAGTCGCCCCCACCGTCGAGGCGGCTGAGGCCGCCGCCCAAGCGTTCCGCGACCTGGTCGCCTGAGAGGACCCCATGACGACGATCACCTTCAAGCCCGGCGCGACCGGGCCCTTTGCGATGACCTTCACGGATGGCGATGGCAACGCCCTGCCATGGGACGCCGTGCAGTTGCGCATTAACACGGGCGCGTCCTGCGAGGTGATTGCCGGGAGCGTGGCGGGCGGCCGCTGGCAGTTCGACCTGTCCGCCCTGGCGTTGCCGCCCCGGCTCTATCCGGTTTCCGTCTACTTCGACGAGGGCGACGGCTTCCGCCAGCTTCTCGACGGACCTGATCTTCTGTTCAACATCACTGGGGGTTGCTGACATGAGCAGCGTGAACATCGCCGTCGGCTTCGTGGGTCCGCGCGGCGCGCCAGGGCCGGGCCTGAATATCAAGGGCAGCTTCGAGAGCGAGAGCCAGCTTCCCGCGCAGGGCGCGGCGGGCGACGGCTACCTGATCGACGGCGACCTGTGGGTCTGGGCGGGATCGGCATGGGAGAACGTGGGGAACGTGCAGGGACCGGTGGGGCCGGTTGGTCCGCGGGGCGAAGTTGGTCCGGCTGGCCCGACTGGCCCCGCCGGACCAGTCGGGCCAGCCGGGCCGGATGGTCCGCAGGGTCCAATCGGCCCGCAAGGCAGCGCCGGCCCCGCAGGTCCAGTCGGGCCAGCAGGTCCCATCGGCCCGCAAGGTCTGCAGGGACCCACCGGGCCCATCGGTCCTGCCGGCGCCACTGGCGCGACTGGTCCCCAAGGTGCCCCCGGGCCAAACGCGGCATCGTTCGCCACCGATGCGGAGGCGCAGGCCTACTCGGCGGCAAATCCCGGGGCGCCTACTTTCTCTCGACAGGCATGAGCCATGAGCTTCATCGCACTACGCAACCAGCGCCGGGCATTCCTCAATGGAGTTGAGCAGACCAGCCTGTTCATCAATGGGCAGCGCATATGGCAGAAGCCCGTCGTGCTGCCGGCGATCTCCGAAATCTATGGGACAGGTGCGGGCGAGGTTCTGATCCACACCGCCACTTGGTCAGGCACCTCAATCCCAAACGCGGGAGGCGGAGGCGCAACCTACAACGCCACCATGACAGGGGCGACTATCGATGCAGAGCCAGAATGGTTGCAATTTGCTGCGACAGGTCGCTTTTTCGAAATGGCCTCAATCGTCGAAGGCATCGGTAAGCGATTCTATATGCCGATCGACCTATCCGTCAGCCGCAATCTGATCGCCCTGATGGGCTACCGGCTTAATCAGACTGACAGCCAGGTTTCGCTGATCTTCAATGAAACTGGGCTTCGAGTCGGCGGAAAAATCGCAAACACCAACGTCAGCTTCAACCTATCCAACGCGATGACGGTCACACAGGGCCTGCATTTGCTTGAGTTGCAGTTAAATCTCGGCGCTTTCGAGGTGTTCCTAGACGGCGTTTCCGTCGGCACGGCATCCCACGACTTCACCACGTTCCCGCTGAAATGGTTTGGCGCGGGCGTGACCAAGGCCAGCGACCTCAATAGCTTCCTGGGTCGCATGGGACGGATCGTGGTGCAGGCGACGGATGGGACGCACAGCACGAATATTGCAGCGGTTCGTCAATATTACCGGGCAACCTATCCGGGCTTGACGATTGCGGGCGGCGGTGGGGTGACCCCAGAGCCAGACATTCCCTTGGCTCAATACTTCGGGACAGGGTCCGGTCAGATACTCGTCGATGTGCCCACCGACACGCTCAACAACATCGCAGCCGGTGGAACCTCGTTCAACCTGACGTCGACCGGCGTCGTAGAGGACGCCGCGCCCGGCTGGCGTCTTTGGTCTGCTGCGGGTCAGAGACTGCAGTTCGCATCGTCCCTGGACCTGAACGGCAAGCGGATTTTCCTGCCGATCGACGCGGATGTGACCCGCACGCTGGTCAGCGTCTTGGGCGGGGCGGTTTCGAGCAATGCGGTCTATGCTTCCCTGCTCTTCGACGGGACCGGTCTGCGGATCGCGCGAAACGCCGGCTCGTGGGTGGTGACGGACATCGCCGGGCTGAACAGCACTTTGGGCGTCCACCTGTTGGAGATCCAAGTGTCCGGTGATCGCATCGGCTGCTGGCTGGACGGCCGGTTTGTGGGTTGGGGCCTCCCTGGCCAGGCGCAGTTCCTCGTCCAGTTCCTCGGCGTCAGCAACAGCGGGGCAGGCGACACAAGCAACGGCTTCGTCGGGCGCATGGGCCGCCCGCGCGTCTTGGTGACGGACGGGTCGCACACGGCTGTCATTAATGCGATCCGCGATCAATACGAGGTGGAATACCCGGGCCTGACGGTGGCTGTTGACGCGCCCGTGACCGGAGCGGACAACGGCATCTCGGCCCTGTCGGCAGCCGGGCGCGGGACTGATGTTCTGGTGGACGCCACAGTCGCAGGAACCCGGTATAACCAAATCCTGACCGTCGCGCCCGCCGGAACCGGGCTGACCCGCTACGACACGGTCTACCTCCAAGGCGGCGCTCTGGCAGTCGCACAGGGCACGGCGCGCACCACGGACCCGGAATATGGTCAGCCTGCGCTGCCCGGCGGGGCAATCCCGCTGGCACGCGTGCGAGTTGGCGCGACGGCCATCAATTCGGCGGTCGCGCGTGGCCCGCTGATCGGCGGCATCCATCACAGCGTGCGGGCGATCTATGAGGCGCACCGGACCGCGATCAGGGCTGCATTGCCTGCGCTGCGCGGCAAGTATGCGGCAGGCCAACCCATTTCCCTTGCCGTGACCGGTGACAGCATCACGGCGGTTCAATCTGCGGGGCCCTCTCTCACTCTGCCCAACACCGACGTGCGCGACCGGTTCGGCAACTACTTCACCGGCCAGGCGCTGCAGGCCGATGTGCAGGCGGCAATCACGCGTTTCACTTCCGCTCAGATGGGGCGGCCTGGCTCCGTGACCGATCACGTCAAGGTTGGCTGGTTCTGGCCGCTGCTGAACCAGATGGCGACTGCTAAGGGCTATGTCTTGGGGTCCAATCTGTCCTACTTCAACTTCGCTGTCGCGACCTACGGCGTGGTTGAAATGCTGAACCCCGACAAGACCCCGACCGCGTGGCTGTCGGCGTGGATCGCGCAGAACGCTGATGCCCATGCCATCGCCACCGGCATGAACGATAGGACGCTTGATCCGGTTCGGGTGCAGGGCGACATGGAGATCATCGCCGGACTGGCGCAGGACGCAGGGCGACAGGTGTTCTTTGTCGAGTTGCCGCGTGCCAATACGACGAACGCCAGCAACCACGCCATGACGCAGCGCACCTGGGCGGCGACCCGCGCGGCGGCTCTGGCATCTGGCACCGGCTGCGTTCCCTTGGGCTTGATCTATGAGGACGGGCTGCTGGGCGGGCATGTCGTCAACGTCGAGGACGTTTGCGGCATCAACAAGTCCAACCACCCCACGCCACTGGAGCAGGACCGGAACGGTCAACTTGTGGCTGACTGCCTGATTGGAGATCTGTGATGTGGGAGTTGCTGATCTTCATGCTGGCTTCCCCGGATGCCCAGTCCGACGCCTACACCTGGGGCGCGGCCCTTCTCGGGCACGCCTTCGTTGGCGTGTTCCTGACGGCCCTGATCGGCTGGCGGGCGGGGGCATGGCGCGGGGCGCTGATCGCCTCGGCCGCCTATCTGCTGATCTGGGAGGGCGTGCAGGTCGCGGCCTTCGGCGGCGGCGTCGCGGACAGCCTCGTGGATGCGGCTGCGGTGGCCTGTGGCGCCGTGGTCGCGGCAGGGGCGTGGCGGAACCGCGGCGTGGCCGTCGCGGGCGCCCTCGCGCTGCTGGTGACGATCGGGGCGGTCGGCATCGGGCGCCGCAGATGAGCCTTCGGCCAGCTTTTCGGGCGCTGCCTGCCCACCTACGCTGCTCTTCTGGCCAATGGCCGCATTCCACAAGGATCCATTATGCCCCCTGAAACCCCATCGGGTCTGCTGGAGCAGATCGCTTTCTTTCTTGCGGCCTGCGCCACATGGATCGCGGGCGAGGCGGGCCGCGCCTTCCTGGCCGGGGTCTCGGGCGGGTTCGTCCGCTGGCTCATGGCAGACCGGCGCAAGCTGCGCGACGGCGCGGTGTCGGTCGTGGCCGGAGGGCTGATGTCGCTCTATGCCTCGCCGCTGATGCTGGTGGTCCTGGAGCGCTGGTTCGGCGCACTGACGGGGGATGCCGCCGGGGCCGCGGGCTTTGCGGCGGGGCTGGCCGGCATGTCGCTGGCCAAGCTGATCCTCGGCGCGATCGACGCCCACGCCCGCCGCATGGGAGGAACGCCCAATGCCTGACTGGCTGCGCCAATGGGCGCGCGAGGAGCGGCGTACGTGGATATTCGCGGCCGCCGTTCTGTCGGCCTGGGGCGCGATGCACCTGATCTGATCGACGCGCCTTCAATCCTTCCCCTGTCCGCCCAGCACTTGGGACCGCAGGGCAGCACCAAGTTACCCGGAACAATCGACAAAAAACACCAAGCGAACCGGCCGCCATTTGGCCGGCCCGGACCCTGTTCGTCCGCGACATGGATTGCCGCTTCGGCGAGGAGCGGCACTGCCAGCGGATCCACGACATCTGGCTGATCGCAAGCCAGCTGCGCGGGCCGACGATCTAACCTGGGTCAGGCCGGGAGTTCTCGCCCGATCGAACTGGCAGACCTACGGCCAAGCCGAATGCCCGAAAGCACTGAGCGAGCGAGAAGGTCATCCTCCTCTCTGTCATCGAGAGCTTCGCGAGCTGATGCGAACAGCATGTCAACTTCATAATCACTGAGATCGCGGATCTGATCGGCGATCTTGGTAATAGCGTCCAAAAGGGCAGCTACGTCTTCTTCGTTCATGACAATATCCTGACAGCGATGGAGAAAATGACTTGGCCGGGAATGTGAGGGTTTAGTATCCGCACCCCCCGTCGACCGGTCAAGCGCTCATATGCTTGTCCAAATCGCAACGACCCGTCCGAGGTCAGCCTGAAAATCAGAGTCAACCCGAAGCCTGCTCTTTCATTGAGCGGGTCTTTCCGCATTGGAGCAAGACATGACCCGAGAACCGATCCGGTCGATCCAGACCGGGCTGAACGCGCTTGGCTATTCGCCAGGCGCGCTGGATGGCCTGTTCGGCGCCAAGACCCGCGCCGCGGCCGAGAGCTGGCTGGCGGCCGGCGGCAAGGCTGCCCCGGTAGCGGCCCCCGCCGCGCCCGTGACGCCCGTTAGCGGGGCGATGATCCATCAAGGCAGTGCGCGCTACCCAGTGACTGAGATCATCGTCCACTGCGCCGCCACGCGGCGCGACTGGATGGAGGGCCGGCCGCTGGCCGACAAGATCGCCGAGATCCGGCGTTGGCACACGTCCGCGCCGCTGAATTGGCGCGACATCGGCTATCACTGGATCATCGATATCGATGGCAAGGTGCTGCCCGGCCGCAAGGAAACGGACATTGGCGCACACGCAGGCGCCGTCAAGAACCGCGGCACCATCGGCATCTGCCTGATCGGCGGCCACGGCTCGGCCGAGACCGACCGCTTCTCCGACCACTTCACGCATCAGCAGGACATCACCCTGCGGCAGATGATCGACGCGATCAGCCTGCGCACCGCAATCCGCAGGGTCAGCGGCCACAACGAATACGCCGCCAAGGCCTGTCCCGGCTTTGACGTCGCCACCTGGCTGAAAGGAGCCTGACCATGGACAGCATCAAGACCATCGCCCCCATCTTCATCGGCCGCACGCGGTCCTTCTGGCTGGGAATCGTCCCGGCCATCCTGACGCTGATCGACGTGATCGCGGGAAGCGTCAGCGACGGCACGGCCGAGCCGATCGCCACCGGCCTGGCCGCCATCCTCGGTCCGCTGACCGGGGCCACGGCCGAAGGCATCCACGGCTTCATGCTGGCGGTCGCGCCGATCTGCGCGCTGATCGTGGCGCATCAGCGCGGCGGGCTGGCTCGGCCCTACACCACCAGCCCGGCGAAGGAGCGCGAGCTGATTCGCACGATCGAGGACGGCAAGAGCGCCTTCGAGGCGGGCAAGGCCTTCGGCGAGCGGTTGCTTCAGACGGGTAGCAAGCCCCGCGCCTCTGCCCCGTCGACCACGAAGCCTGCCCCCAAACCCAAGCCCTGAGCGGGCACCTGGGCGCAGGATGCAGCGATTCGCGGCGGAAGGTGTCCCGCACACTCAAAATGCGGGACACCTACATCAGCATTTACTGATGGAAATGGTCGCCATGGTGTTCCAGGGTCGCCCACCACTTCCCCCCTCCCCGATCGAACCGCAGCGCGCGACGTCCCCCGAAATTTCGGCGGCCGGACCCTTTCGATGCGGCCTGCCTGCGGCTATGCCTGTGATACGGCATTGCAAGGGGGCATCCGGTGTCCAAGAAGCGCATCCATCCCAATCTGCTGATCGTCGGCCAGGCGGGGCGGCTGGAGCATGAGGCGATCATCTTCATGGCCAGCCTGCGCGCCCATGCGCCGGACTTCGCGGGCCGCGTGCTGATCGCGGAGCCGCAGCCTGAGGCGGCCTGGGCCGGCCACGAGACGCGGATCTCCGATCCGGTGCGCGACCTGCTGACCGGCATGGGGGCCGAGATCCTGCCCTTCGTCGCGCGCCATTTCGGCGCCGCCTATCCGCAGGGCAACAAGATCGAGGCCATGGCCCTGCTGCCCGCGGACCAGCCCTTCGTCTTCTTCGACACGGACACGCTGATCACCGGGCCGCTAGACCGGGTGCGCTTCGATTTCGACCGCCCCTCCGCCTCGATGCGCCGGGAGGGCACCTGGCCTAAACCGCCGCTCTACGGGCCCGGCTACGCGGATATCTGGCGCTCGATCTACGACCGATTCGGCGTAGGCTTCGACGCGACGCTGGACCTGTCGCAGCCCGACGAACACTGGGAACGCTATCTCTACTTCAACGCGGGCTGGTTCTTCGGGGCCGATCCGGCGCTGTTCGGGCAGCGCCTCCTGGACTGGGCGCTAGCGCTGCGCGACGATCCGCAGGACGAACTGGCCTGTCAGGTGATGGAGCCGTGGCTGGATCAGGTCGTGCTGCCGGTGGTGATCGCCAGCCTGGGCGGGGGGCGTCCGGGGCCGGCGCTGGACGGGCTGGACGGCGACGTCACCTGCCATTACCGCAAGCTGCCCCTGCTCTATGCACAGCATTCCGACGCGGCCATCGCCGCGCTGGAAGCCGCCGTCGCCCCGCGCGAGATCAAGCGCGTGCTGCGCGAATGGGAACCCGCGCGCAAGCTGATCTATCAGGAGAAGGGCCGCCAGAAGGTCCGCCCGATCTTCGCCGACCGCCCCAACGCGCCGGAGCGGATGATCCGCAATCAGCTGAAGGCGCGCGGCTGGTGGCTGGTCTAGGCTGAGGGCCGCGCCAGACGGATCGGCCCGCGCGGGTCCGGCCCGGCCGGGCGACCGCCCTGCGTGACGGCGATGCGCCCCTCCGCCGCCATCTCCAGCGCGACGCGCCGCAGCGGCGCCATCAGCGGCCGCCACTCCGCGGCCAGATCGCGCGCCACCTGGCTGGGACAGCAGGTCGTGCCCGGCCGCAGCCGGGCGACCTGCGCAAGGATGGCCCCGCGCAGGTCGTCATCCGTCATCCCAGGACCGCGTCGCAGCGCGCGCAGGTGCCGGGATGCCTGTGGCTGCCCACATCGGGCAGGATCTTCCAGCAGCGCTGGCACTTCTCGCCCTCGGCCATCTCGAAGACCACGCCGATGCCCGGCGCCTCGGCCATGTGGAACGCCTCGGTCGGGACCGGGTCGCGGGTCAGCACCAGGTCCGAGGTGATGCAGACATCCGCGAAGGCCACCGATTTCAGCGCGGCCAGCATCTCCGCATCCTCGACATGGACGACCGGCGCGGCCTCCAGGCTGGCGCCGATGGTCTTGTCGCTCCGCTTGACCTCCAGCGCGGCGGTCACCACGCGGCGGGCACGGCGCACATGCTCCCATTTCGCGGCCAGCGGCTCGTTCAGCCAATCGGCGGGGGTGGCCGCGAAATCGTGCAGATGCACGCTGTCATCTTCCGACGGGAAGCGCGACAGCCAGACATCCTCCATGGTGAAGGGCAGGATCGGCGCCAGCCAGGTCACCAGCCGGTGGAACAGCAGGTCCAGCACCGTCCGCGCCGCACGCCGCCGCGGGCTGTCCGCCGCGTCGCAATAGAGCGCGTCCTTGCGAACGTCGAAATAGAAGGCCGACAGATCGACGGTGCAGAACTGGAACAGCGTCTGGAACACGCCCTGAAAGTCGAAGGCGGCATAGCCCTTGCGGACCTGGTGATCCAGCTGCGCCAGCCGGTGCAGCACCCATTGCTCCAGCTCGGGCATCTGCGCGGGCTGGGTGCGCTCGGCCTCCTCGAACCCCGCCAGCGACCCCAGCAGGAAGCGCAGCGTGTTGCGCAGCCGGCGATAGCTGTCGGCGGTGCCCTTCAGGATCTCGGGGCCGATCCGCTGGTCGGCGGTGTAATCCGCCTGCGCCACCCACAGGCGCAGGATGTCGGCGCCGTATTGCTCGATCACCTTGGCGGGGACGATGGTGTTGCCAAGCGATTTGGACATCTTCATGCCCTTCTCGTCCAACGTGAAGCCATGCGTGACCACGTTGCGATAGGGCGCGCGGCCCTTGGTCGCGCTGGCCTGCAGCAGCGAGGACTGGAACCAGCCGCGATGCTGGTCGGTGCCCTCCAGATAGACGTCGGCGATGCCGTCCGGCGCGCCATCCTCGCGGTCGCGCAGCACGAAGGCATGGGTCGAGCCGCTGTCGAACCACACGTCCAGCACGTCCATGATCTGGTCATAGGCCTCGGGGTCCGCGATCCCCTCCAGCATGCGCGGCTTGAAGCCCGCGCTGTACCAGACATCCGCGCCATCCGCCTCGAAGGCCGCGACGATGCGCTCGTTCAGCCGCGCATCGCGCAGCAGGAAGTCGTCATCGGTGGGCTTGGCGCCGCGGCGCACGAAGCAGGTCAGCGGCACGCCCCAGGCCCGCTGGCGCGACAGGACCCAGTCGGGGCGGTTCTCGACCATGGAATGGATGCGGTTGCGCCCGGTCTGGGGCCACCACTTGACCAGTTTGTCGATGCTGGTCAGCGCCCGCGTGCGGATCGTGTCGCCATGCGCGCCCATGCCGTCATCCAGCGGCTTGTCGATCGCCGCGAACCATTGCGGCGTGTTGCGATAGATCAGCGGCGCCTTGGACCGCCAGCTGTGCGGATAGGAGTGCTTGATCTTGCCCTTGGCCAGCAGCGCGCCCGCCCAGGCCAGCTGCTTGATGACGCTGACATTGGCGGGGCCGTCCTTGCCGTCCGGCGCGATGATCGCCTCTCCGCCGAAGATCGGCAGGTCCTTGCGATAGCTGCCGTCGGGCTCGACATTGTAAGTCATCGGCAGCTTGAAACGCAGGCCCAGCTGATAGTCGTCATCGCCATGGCTGGGCGCGGTGTGGACGAAGCCCGTGCCGGCCTCGTCGGTGACATGATCGCCGGGCAGCATGGGGACGTCATAATCCCATTCGCCCGCACCATTCTCGACCCCGCGCAGGGGGTGGGCCAGGAGAGTCCCCTCCAATGCGCTGGCAGGCACATCAGCGAGGCGTGCGAACTCGGTCACCTTTGCCGACGCCATAACAGTCTCGGCCAAGGCATCCGCGATGACGATGCACTCCCCCGCCACGGCCGTGGACTTCTCATCCGCAGCCAAGATCTCGTAGAGACCGTATGCGATGTCAGGGTTATACGCGACCGCGCGGTTCTGCGGGATCGTCCAGGGTGTTGTCGTCCAGATCACCACGCTGGCTTTCTCCAGCTTGGTGAAGACGTCATCTCCGAACGGCATGTCAGGATTGTAGTTGACTTGCTTGGGCGCTGCATCAGCCAGAAACTTGAACCGCACCCAGATCGTGTGGCTGGTGTGGTCGTGATACTCGACCTCGGCCTCGGCCAGAGCGGTCTTCTCGACCGGCGACCACATCACGGGCTTGGACCCCTGATAGAGCGAGCCGTTCATCACCAGCTTCATGAACTCGGCCGCGATGACGGCCTCGGCGTGGAAGTCCATCGTCAGATAGGGCCGGTCCCAGGCCCCGGTCACGCCCAGACGCTTGAACTCCTCGCGCTGGATGTCGACCCATTCGTCGGCAAAGCGGCGGCATTCCTGTCGGAACTCGACCATGTCGACCACGTCCTTGTCGCGGCCTTCCTTGCGGTACTTCTCCTCGATCTTCCATTCGATCGGCAGGCCGTGGCAGTCCCAGCCCGGCACATAGCGCGCATCGAAGCCCATCATCTGATGGGACCGCACCACGATGTCCTTGATCGTCTTGTTCAGCGCGTGGCCGATATGCAGATGCCCGTTGGCATAGGGCGGGCCGTCATGCAGCACGAACGGCTTGCGCCCCGCCGCGGTCGACCGCAGCCGGTCATAGACGCCGATCCGCGCCCAGCGCGCCAGCCATTCGGGTTCGCGCTGCGGCAGGCCCGCGCGCATCGGGAAATCGGTTTGGGGCAGAAAGACGGTGTCGCGGTAATCGGGGGCGGTGGGCGTCGTGGCGTCGGCCATCGGGGCGTTCCTTCGAGAGAGGTTCGGACAAGGCTGACCCGGCGGTATGAAACCTCACACCGCCGGGCTGCTAATTCGAGATCCGAACGCCGCAAAATCCATCCGCCTTCTATAGGAACCGCCGCCCATGGCTGCAAGCGGCGAAGCTGGCGCGGTCCGGGCCGCGCCGCTAGACTGCACGCCATGGATCCGCGCCCCGCCTCCCTGTCCACCCCCGCCACCCCGCGCGAGGCCGCGCTGCGCCGCTTCGTCGCGCGCCGATACGGGGTCCGGGGCACGCTGGCGCTGCATCGGCACGCGCTTGGGGCGGACCTGCTGCGCGCGCCGCTGAACGTGATGCTGGCGCCGGTGGCGCTTATCCTTCAGGGGCTGGGCTGGGCCGCCGGGCGGCTTGGCGCGCGGCGCGCCGGGGCCTGGCTGCGCGGGCGGCGGGTGTTCCTTCTGTCCGACATGTCGCGCGTGATCGCGGCAGACCTGACGGCATTGATCGACGACCTGCGGGCGCAGGGCCTGGTCCCCGACGCCCCGCCCGAGCGCATCGCCCGCGCCATCCGCACCCATGTCGAGACACGCAACGCCGTAGCCGAGATCACCACCTCGCTGATCGTGCTGGCGACCGGCATCCTGCTGTTCCAGCGCGCGACGCCGGGGCTGATCTCGCTGGCCGGGCCCTTCGCCGAACTGCGCGCCCACGGCGCGGCGGTGCGCGACTTCGCCTTGGGCGACACTTTGGGACGGGCCTGGTACTGGGCCTTTCCGGTCGAGCTGTCGCCCCTTTACGTCATGGCGACCGGGGCGATGCTGGCCGTGGCCGGCTCGCTGGTCACGACGTTTGCGGGTCTGATCGCGGACCCGGTTCAGGCCATGACCGGCCTCCACCGCCGCCGCCTGTCGCGGATGCTGGACCGGCTCGACCGGGCGCAGGACCACGACGCCCCGGCCCCCGAACATCTGCTGGCGCGCTTGGGCGACCTGATCGACGCGGGCCTGCTGGCGCTGCGATCCTGGCGGGGCTAGCCGCGCCCGCGATAGGTCGGCACGCCCTGATCGGGCAGCCACAGGCCCGCAGGCGCGGCGCCCGTCTGCCAGAACACGTCGATCGGGATGCCGCCGCGCGGATACCAGTATCCGCCGATGCGCAGCCATTGCGGCTCCAGCAAATCGGCGATGCGGCGACCGATGCCCACGGTGCAATCCTCATGGAATGCGCCGTGGTTGCGGAAGCTGCCCAGGAACAGCTTCAGCGACTTGGATTCCACCAGCCAGTCGCCGGGGACGTAATCGATCACCAGATGCGCGAAGTCGGGCTGGCCGGTCAGCGGGCACAGGCTGGTGAATTCGGGCTGGGTGAAGCGCACGGCATAGGTCTGGCCGGGCTGGGGGTTCGGGACACGCTCCAGCACGGCCTCGTCGGGGTGCTGCGGCAGGCGGGTGGCGCTGCCCAGCTGGGTCAGCGCGTCGGTGTAATGGGCCATCGGATGCTCCTGTTTTGTCCGGGTGGGCTGCGACCGGGTGGCCTCCCTTACGGCGGCACGCGGCCCCTTGCAACCGGGCGGCGCCTGTCCCAGATGCGACGGATGGACCCCCGTTTCGACATCACCGAAGCCGAGATTGCCCGCGTGGTCGCGGTCTTCTACGGCGCCGTGCGCCGCCACGAGGTGCTGGCCCCGATCTTTGCCGAGCATGTCGGCGACTGGCCCGCGCATGAGGACCGCATCGCGGCCTTCTGGAAGGGCGCGATCCTGCACAAGGCGGGCTACAACGGCAGCCCGATGCGCGCGCATCTGTCCGCGGGCAATGTCCGCCCCGAGCATTTCGAGATCTGGCTGGCGCTCTTCGACGAGGCTTTGCGCCGCACCCTGCCGCCCTGGTCGGCGCGGGCCTGGTCGCAGCTGGCGCATCGCATCGGCCAGGGGCTGCGGGCCGGGGTCCAGAACATCGACGCGGGCCGCGCGGGGCCGCCGGTGCTGCGCTAGGATCGGAAACTGTCGATCTGCCCGAGGCCGTGCGGTCTGCGTGATCCACCCCCCGAAATGACGGCGGTGAGGATGAGCAACCTTTTCCGACAGAGGCACAGATGGCGCGGCTGGAACCCTTCCTTCCCAAAAGCCACGGCAAGCCGCAGGTCGATAAGCGGCGGGTGGTGAGCGGAGTGATCCCGTTCAACCGCAATGGGTTGTGCTGGCGCGACGCACCCAATGACCATGGGCGGCCCAAGACCCTCTGCAACCGTCGGAAGTCGTGGAGCGACAAAAGCGTCTTCTCCCGGATGACGGAGAGCTTGGCTCCCCAAGGCCGCCGTTCCAAAGACGGCAATGATCGACGCGACCTCCCTCAAGGCGCATCGTATGGCCACTAGACTTCGGTGGGGAAGGTATGCCCGCTCATCGGTCCGGGCCATGGCCGCGAACTCGCGCGTCATCAGCGGCAAGGCGGCAGTCAAGTCCGCCCCGACGCCCACGCATGTCCCTAAGCAGGAATGCCATGTGCGGACCGAGCTGACCCGCACCGGGGTCCAGCAGCTCCGCGAGCAGGCGTCGCGACCGGGCATGGCCGTGGGCGACGACCCGTCCACGCTCAACCAGAAGGCTTCTGATCTGGTCCGTCAGCGCCGTGCGCGTGCCAACCGGCCGATCCAGTATCCGAGGTTCGGGTTTCGCATGCCGCCTGATCGACCGGGCGCACCACCGTTGCCCGCATGACCGCAGGCCCTTGATGTCTCCACAGGACGCGGTTCCGACGATGCCGCAGTCAGGACTGCTGTCGAACGAGATCGGGCACGCCGCCGAGATGGCCGCATCGGACCTGCATCACATTGGCGGCATGTCACGGACAGGACGATGCCCCCAAGGCGATCTCAGACGAAAATGGCCTTGGCTGAGATTCGACGCGCATGACACGCTTGGAACCGTCACCCTGCGGATGCCGGCAGAGGCGTAAGGCCCCGTCAGCCGGACGAGCCCGCTGCCCGCGTCCAAAGCCTAGCGCCGCGGCGGGCGCGGCTTGTAGAGCGGCAGCCGCCAGCCCAGCATCAGGCTGCCCGCCCGCAGCACCCAGACGACGACCGCCCCCGCGATCAGCGCCTCGGCCCGCGCGACGCCCAGCCAGACCAGCCCCACCGCCGCCACCGCACCGCCGAAGGCGGCGGTCAGATACAGCTCGCCCTGCTTGAAGACCAGCGGCACCTCGTTGCCCACGACATCGCGCATCAGCCCGCCGAAGGTGCCGGTGGCGATGCCCATGATGACCACGATGACCGGGCCGAACCCGCCCTCCATCGCGACGCCCGCGCCCGCGGCCACCGCCACGGCCAGGGCCACGCTGTCCAGCCAGACCAGCCAGCGCTGGCGGCTCTCCAAGAGATGCGCGGTCCAGAAGACGGTCAGCGCCGCCCCCGCCGCCAGCAGCACATAGGACGGATTGGCGACCCAGAACACCGCCTCGCGGTTCAGGATCAGGTCGCGCAGCGTGCCGCCACCCACCGCCGTCAGCGCTGCCATGAAGACGAAGCCCACCGGGTCCAGCTGCGCCCGGCTGGCCACCAGCGCCCCGGTCAGCGCAAAGATCAGCACCGAGCCGTAATCCAGCACCGTGACCAGCGTATCCAGCGTCATTTGAAGGGCGCCATCCCGGCGCGGGCCAGCTCGTCGGCGCGCTCGTTCTCGGCATGACCGGCATGGCCCTTGATCCAGCGCCACTCGACCGCATGCGCGGCTTGGGCCGCATCCAACCGCTGCCACAGCTCGACATTCTTGACGGGCTTCTTGTCCGCGGTCTTCCAGCCGTTGCGCTTCCAGCCGTGGATCCACTGGGTCACGCCGTTCTTGACGTAATTGCTGTCGGTCACGATCACGATCTGACTGGGGCGCGTCAGCGTCTCCAGCGCGCTGATCGCGGCCATCAGCTCCATGCGGTTGTTGGTGGTCTGCGCCTCCCCGCCCTGCAGCTCGCGCTCCTTGACCACGGTGGCGCCGTCCAGCGCGCGCATCAGCACGCCCCAGCCCCCGGGGCCGGGATTGCCGCTGCAGGCGCCGTCGGTCCAGGCGAACAGCTCAGGCATCCAGCCCCACAGCCCCCGGCAGCGCCGCGACCCGGTCCAGCCAGGCCGTCACGGCCGGGAACCGCGCCATGTCGAACCCGCCCCGGCTGCCCGCCGTATGGGTGTAGGCATAAAGGCAGATGTCGGCCAGGCTGACCGCATCGCCCACCAGCCAGTCGCGCCCGGCCAGATGCGCCTCCATCCGGCCCAGCAGCCGATGCCCCGCCTCCAGCAGCGCCGCCATCCGCTCGGGCGTCGCATCGACGGCGCGGTGCGGATACCAGGCCAGCGCGGCCCGCACGGCGATCACGCCCTCATGCTGGTTCTGCTCCCAGAACATCCAGGCCAGCATATCGGCCCGAACGACGGCGTCCCCGGGCCAGAACCGCGTCCCCTCGCCCAGCCAGCACAGGATCGCGTTGGATTCGGGCAGCAGCCGGCCATCCGGCAGCTCCAGCACCGGCGCCTTGCCCAGGGGCAGGCGACCGTCCCGATGCGCCGCCTCCAGCGCGGGGCTGCCATATTCGACGTCGATCAGCGCGCAATCGCGGCCCAGCAGCGCCAGAAGCAGCCGCACCTTGTAGCTGTTGCCGGAAGACGGCATGGAATAGAGCCTCACCGGACCCCCCTTCTTCTTCACGAAAATATCCCGGGTGCGCCACGGGTCCACGGACCAGCCGGCGACGGGCAGAGCCCCGGCGCTCTCGGCCAGCCCTCAGGCCGCGGGCTCGCGCAGCACGCGCGGCACCTTGAACTCGACCCGCTCGACGGCGGTCTCGACCACCTCGACGCTCACGTCGAACCGGTCGCGGAAGGCGTCGATCACCTCGTTGATCAGCACCTCGGGGGCGCTGGCCCCGGCGGTGATGCCGATGCTGCCGATCCCCTCCAGCGCGCGCCAGTCGATCTCGGCCGCCCGCATCACCAGCTGCGCATAGCCGCATCCCGCCGATCGGCCGACCTCGACCAAGCGCTTGGAGTTGCTGGAGTTCTCGGCCCCGATGACCAGCAGCGCGTCGACATGCGGCGCCACCGCCTTGACCGCCGCCTGACGGTTGGTGGTCGCATAGCAGATGTCCTCCTTGGCCGGACCCACAATGGCGGGAAAGCGCGCCTGCAGCGCCGCGACCACGGCGGCGGTGTCGTCGACCGACAGGGTGGTCTGGGTGATGAAGGCCAGACGCTCGGGGTCGCGGACCGCGATCCGGGCCACGTCGGCCACGTCCTCGACCAGGATCACCTCGCCCTCGGGCAGCTGGCCCATGGTGCCCAGCACCTCCGGGTGGCCCTCATGGCCGATCATGACCATCTGCAGCCCCGCTGCGTGGTGACGCTCGGCCTCGATATGGACCTTGCTGACCAGCGGGCAGGTCGCGTCGACATAGACCATCTGGCGGCGCTGCGCCTCGGCGGGAACCGCCTTGGGCACGCCATGGGCCGAGAAGATCACCGGCCGGTCGTCGGGACAGTCGTCCAGCTCCTCGACGAAGACCGCGCCCTGATCGCGCAGCTGGTCGACGACGTATTTGTTGTGCACGATCTCGTGGCGGACATAGACCGGGGCGCCCCATTTCTGCAGCGCCATCTCGACGATCTTGATCGCGCGGTCGACGCCCGCGCAAAAGCCGCGCGGCGCGGCCAGATAGAGCTTCAGGGGGGGCTTGATCTGTTCCATGCCCCTCAGGTAGCGCGAAGCCCCCGTCTCGTCCAGCACCAGAAGGTCACAACCGCCCGACCGCCGCGCCGCTCAGCGCGCCAGCGCCAGCAGCCCCGCGACATCCAGATGCGTCTCCAGATGATCGGCCAGCTCGTCCAGCGCGGCGTCCACCCCGGCCTCGTATCCCGGCCGCGACGCGACCCCCAACCGGGCCAGGAACGCCGCCCGGAACGCATCATCCGAAAACAGCCCGTGCAGATAGCTGCCGCTCACCCGCCCATCCGCGCTGACCGCGCCGTCGGGTTCCGGGATATGGGCGAAAGGCCGCGCGCAGTCGGGACCGGTCGTGCGGCCCATGTGGATCTCGTATCCCGAGACCGGCTGGCCCAGGGCTGTGCCGGTCACGCGGGTCAGCCGCTTGTCCGCAGCCATCACGGTGGTCACGTCCAGAAGGCCCAGGCCCGCCACCTGCCCCGCCAGCCCGTCCGCGCCCGAGGGATCGCCGATCACCCGGCCCAGCATCTGATAGCCGCCGCAGATGCCCAGCACATGCCCGCCGCGCCGATGATGCGCGGCCAGGTCGACGTCCCAGCCCTGCGCGCGCAGAAAGGCCAGATCGCCCAGGGTCGATTTCGTGCCGGGCAGGATCACCAGGTCCGCATCGCCCGGAATCGCCCGGCCCGGCCCCAGCATGGTCAGCCGCACCTCCGGCTCGGCCGCCAGCGGGTCCAGATCGTCGAAATTGGCGATCCGCGACAGCGTCAGGCAGACGACATGCAGACCGCTCCCCCGCCCCGCCCGCAGATCGACCGCATCCTCCGCCGGCAGGCGATGCGCATCCGCGAACCAGGGCACCACGCCGAAGCCGCGCCAGCCGGTGCGCGCCTCGATCATCCGGTAGCCGTCATCGAACAGGCGCGGATCGCCGCGGAACTTGTTGATCAGGAAGCCGCGGATCATCGCGGCGTCGTCCGCGTCGATCACGGCCTGGGTGCCCACGATCTGGGCGATGACCCCGCCCCGGTCGATGTCGCCCGCCAGCACGACGGGCACCCCCGCCGCGCGGGCAAAGCCCATGTTGGCGATGTCGCGGGGGCGCAGGTTCACCTCGGCGGGGCTGCCCGCCCCCTCGACGATCACCACCTCATGCGCGGCCGACAGGCGCGCGAAACTCTCCAGGACGCCCGCCAGAAGGCGCGGCTTCAGGGCCTGGTAATCGCGCGCCTCGGCCCGGGCGATGGGGCGGCCCTGCAGGATCAGCTGCGCGCCGCGGTCGGTCTCGGGCTTCAGCAGGACGGGGTTCATGTCGGTCAGCGGCTCCAGCCCGCAGGCGCGGGCCTGCAGGGCCTGGGCGCGGCCGATCTCTCCGCCATCGGCGGTGACGGCGGCGTTGTTCGACATGTTCTGCGGCTTGAAGGGCGCGACGGACAGGCCGCGCCTGCGTGCCGCGCGGCACAGGCCCGCGACCAGCATCGACTTGCCCACGTTCGAGCCGGTGCCCTGGATCATCACTGCCGGCATGGGACACTCTCGCTTGCCATCACCCTGACAGGTGACTAGATAGGCGCGTCCGTGAATGAAAGGCCGAAAGCCGTGGAAAACGTCATCCTGACCGTCCATCTGATCCTGGCAGTACTGCTGGCCGGGGTCGTCCTGCTGCAGCGTTCCGAAGGGGGCGGGCTGGGCATGGGCGGCGGCGGCGGCGGTGGCGGCGGCGTGATGTCGGGCCGCCAGGCGGCCAACATGCTGACGCGCGCGACCTGGATCCTGGGCACGGCGATCTTCGTGACCTCGATCGCGCTGACGATCCTGGCGGCGCGCGAGGCCAGCAACGGCTCGATCATGGACCAGTTCGGCGGCCAGGCCCCGACCGAAGCCCCCGCCGGGGCGCCCGCCCTGCCGGGCATCGGCACCTATACCCCGCCGCCCGCGACCGGCGGCAACCCGCTGACCCCGCCCGCGCCGGACGCGGCCACCCCGGCCGCACCCGCGGCGGAAGCTCCCGCGACGGAGGCCCCTTCGACCGAGGCCCCTGCAACGGCGCCGGCCGACGCGCTGACCCCGCCCGCCCCCGAGGCTGCGGCACCGGCAGCCGAGGCCCCCGCGGCTCCGGCGGAGACGCCCGCGGCGGAGGCCCCGGCCGAGGCACCCGCCACGCAGGCCGCGCCCGCACAGACGGACACGACGACGGACACGGCCCCGGCGGCACCCGCCCCGGCCAACTGATCAAGACACCATCACGGGGCGGTCGTCGGATCGCCCCGATCCACTTGCGGTCCGTTGCGACCACGGGGCGAATCGGGTATCTCGCCGGTCCCGTGGTCTGACCCATTCGGACGGGCCGAACCTGAACCGCACATCACGGGGGCCTCATGGCGCGTTACATCTTCATCACCGGCGGCGTCGTGTCGAGCCTTGGCAAGGGGCTGGCATCGGCGGCACTGGGGGCGCTGCTGCAGGCGCGGGGATTCACCGTCCGCCTGCGCAAGCTGGACCCCTATCTGAACGTCGATCCCGGCACGATGAGCCCCTTCGAGCATGGCGAGGTCTTCGTCACCGACGACGGCGCCGAGACCGACCTGGACCTGGGCCATTACGAACGCTTCACCGGCGTGGCCGCGCGCAAGACCGACAGCATCAGCAGCGGGCGCGTCTATTCCAACGTGCTGGAGAAGGAGCGCCGGGGCGAATACCTGGGCAAGACCATCCAGGTGATCCCGCATGTCACCAACGAGATCAAGGACTTCCTGTCGATCGGCGACGACGAGGTCGACTTCATGCTGTGCGAGATCGGCGGCACGGTCGGCGATATCGAGGGCCTGCC
Source organism: Paracoccus sp. ME4 (assembly GCF_046736325.1). Taxonomy (GTDB): domain Bacteria; phylum Pseudomonadota; class Alphaproteobacteria; order Rhodobacterales; family Rhodobacteraceae; genus Paracoccus. The sequence continues at coordinate 598,744 of NZ_CP151276.1, read as the reverse complement.
CTTCTTCGAGGCGATTCGCCAGTTCATCCACGAGCGGCCGCGCGGCGAATGCATCCTGATGCACCTGACGCTGCTGCCCTATCTGGCCGCCAGCGGAGAGCTGAAGACCAAGCCCACGCAGCACAGTGTCAAGGAGCTGCAGTCGATCGGTCTGGCGCCCGACGTGCTGGTCTGCCGGTCCGAGCATGCGATCCCGGAGAAGGAGCGCGCCAAGATCGCGCTCTTCTGCAACGTGCGTCCCGATGCGGTCATCCCGGCCTATGACCTGAAGACCATCTATCAGGCGCCCTTGGCCTATCATCGCGCGGGTCTGGACCGGGCGGTGCTGGACGCCTTCCAGATCAGCCCCGCACCCCGCCCCGACCTGTCGCGGTGGGAGGACGTGATGGACCGGCTGGAGCATGCCGAGGGCCAGGTGAACATCGCCATCGTCGGCAAGTACACCCAGCTGGAGGATGCCTACAAATCCATCGCCGAGGCGCTGACCCATGGCGGCATGGCCAACAAGGTCCGCGTCAAGGCCGATTGGGTCGACAGCGAGAAGCTGGAGGGCGAGGGCGCGCATCTGCTGGACGGCTATCACGGCATCATCGTGCCGGGCGGCTTCGGCGAGCGCGGCACCGAGGGCATGGTCACCGCCGCCCGCTATGCCCGCGAGAAGAAGGTGCCCTATCTGGGCATCTGCCTGGGGATGCAGATGGCCGTGATCGAGGCCGCGCGCAACCTGGCGGGCATGCCCGACGCGGGGTCCGAGGAGTTCGACCACGAGGCCGGGCAGACGCGGTTCACCCCGGTCGTCTATCACCTGAAGGAATGGGTGCAGGGCAACTATACCGTCAGCCGCAAGGTCGGCGACGACAAGGGCGGCACGATGCGCCTCGGCGCCTATACCGCCGTGCTGACCGAAGGCTCGCGCATCTCCGACATCTACGGCGGCGCGACCGAGATCGAGGACCGCCACCGCCACCGCTACGAGGTGGACGCGACCTATCGCGAACAGCTGGAGGCCGCGGGGCTGCGCTTCTCGGGCATGTCGCCCGACGGCAAGCTGCCCGAGGTCGTGGAATATGCCGACCACCCGTGGTTCATCGGCGTGCAGTCCCACCCCGAGCTGAAATCCAAGCCCTTCGAACCGGCACCGCTGTTCGCGGGCTTCGTGCGCGCGGCCATGGAGGAAGGGCGGCTGGTCTGACCGCGCCCGACCCCTTTCCCGCCACGCTGGACGCCGCGCTGTCGCTGACCGCGCGGCGTTATGCGTTCGAGCGTCGCCACGCGGTCGCGGGCAGCGCCTTCGCGGCGTTCTTCCGGCGCGACGTGGCGGCGATGGCGCGGGCCGCGGTCGCCGCGCGCCCCGAGACGCTGATGGTGCGCGCCAGCACCGGCGCGCCGGGCTGGGCCGCCGTCCCCTGGGTCGCGTGGTTCGCGCCGCAGGTCACCCGCAGCATGCGCCACGGTCTCTATGTCGTGGCTTTCGTCGATCCGCTGGCGGAACGGGTGGTGCTGTCGCTGCAGCACGGGGCGGCGGATGCGCTGCGCGATCTGGGGCCCGAGGCCGGGCGCGCCGCACTGCGCACGCGGGCGGCGACGACGCGGGCGGCCCTGGGCGATGCGGTCGGAGCGGGGCTGATGCCCGGTCCCTGCCCGCTGGCGCCGCCGGGCGATCTGCCGCAGGGCTATCGCGCGGGGTCGGTGCTGTGGCGCGACTGGTCGGCGGGAACGCCGGACCCCGCGGGGTTCGGCGCGGTGCTGACGCGGCTGCTGGACCTCTATCGCCTGGCGGTGGCCGGGTGATTCGCGGCCCGGGCGGTCAGTCCTCCTCGGCGACTTGGCGGCGGGCCTCGTCCATCAGGCGGGCCATCTGGGCACGGATCGTGGCGGCGTCGGCGACGCCTTCCAGGTCGGCCTCCAGCTTGCGGAAGACGTCCTCCTCGCCGGGTTCGTCGAAATCGGCGCTGACGACGCTCATGGCATAGGCGCGAGCGTCGTCGCCCTCATGGCCCAGCTGTGCGGCCGCCCATTCGCCCAGCAGGCGGTTGCGCCGCGCCTCGGCGCGAAAGCGCAGATCGGCGTCATGGGCGAACTTGGTCTCGAAGGCGCGCTCTCGGTCGTCGAAGGTGGACATGGGACACTCCTGTCTGCTCCTGCCCGAAGATAGGGCGGCGTCCCCCGGCCCTGCAAGGCTCGTATTGCCCCCGACCGGCAATCCGGGGTAAGCCGCACCTTCAGGGACATGCGAAAGGACGGTGGGCCCATGGCACCGCGGCGCAAGAAAGTTTACGAAGGCAAGGCCAAGATCCTCTACGAGGGCACGGAACCCGGCACGCTGATCCAGTACTTCAAGGATGACGCGACCGCCTTCAACGCGCAGAAGCGCGCCACCATCGAAGGCAAGGGCGTGCTGAACAACCGCCTGTCCGAGTTCTTCATGAACGGGCTGACGAATATCGGCGTCCCGAACCACTTCATCCGCCGCATCAACATGCGCGAGCAGCTGATCCGGCAGGTCGAGATCATCCCGCTGGAGGTGATCGTGCGGAACTTTGCCGCCGGATCGCTCTCCAAGCGCCTCGGGCTGGAGGAGGGCGCGGCCCTGCCCCGCCCCATCGTCGAGTACAGCTACAAGAACGACGAACTGGGCGATCCGATGGTGTCCGAGGAATACATCATCGCCTTCGGTTGGGCGACGCAGCAGGATCTGGACGACATCGTCAGCCTGGCGCTGCGGGTGAACGACTTCCTGTCGGGGGTCTTCTACGGTGCGGGCATCAAGCTGATCGACTTCAAGATCGAGATCGGCCGGGTCTGGGACAACGACTTCATGCGCCTGATCGTGGCCGACGAGATCAGCCCCGACAGCTGCCGGCTGTGGGACGTCAAGACCGGCCAGAAGCTGGATAAGGACGTGTTCCGCCGCGATCTGGGCAACCTGACCGACGCCTATACCGAGGTGGCGCGCAGGCTGGGCCTGATGCCCGCGAACACCACCAGCCTGAAACCGACCGCGATCAACTGAGAAGGAACGCCGCCATGAAAGCACGTGTCACCATCATGCTGAAGGACGGCGTCCTGGACCCCCAGGGCGAGGCGATCCGCCACGCCCTGGGGGGCTTGGGCCACAAGGACGTCTCCGGCGTCCGCCAAGGCAAGCTGATCGAGCTGGACCTGACCGGCACCGACCCCGAGGCCGCCCGCGCCGAGGTGGCGCGCATGTGCGAGGGCCTGCTGGCCAACACCGTGATCGAGAAATACTCGATCGAGATTGCCTGAGAGCCGGGCTGACGCTGCGGCAGCCTGCCCATATGGGCAGGTTGTCCCCTGCACCCCGTTGCAAAACGCGCGCGTTTGACGCCCAATGTGCGGATGATGACCCAGAACCAGCCCCCCCGGACCGCCGACGCGCCTGACGAACCGGTCATCGCGATCAGAGGCCTGCACAAGTCCTACGGCCCGCTGGAGGTGCTGAAGGGCGTCTCCATGACCGCGCCGCGCGGCCATGTGATCAGCCTGATCGGATCGTCCGGGTCGGGCAAGTCCACGCTGCTGCGCTGCTGCAACCTGCTGGAGAACAGCCAGGCCGGCGAGATCCTGTTCGAGGGCGAACCGGTCCGCTGGAAAGGTCAGGGGCAGGCCCGCCAGCCCGCCGACCGCGCCCAGGTCACGCGCATGCGCACCAACCTGTCGATGGTGTTCCAGCAGTTCAACCTCTGGGCGCACATGACGATCCTGCAGAACGTGATGGAGGCCCCCGTCACCGTGCTGGGCGAGGATCGCGCCGCCGTCGAGGCCCGCGCCCGCGCCCTGTTGGCCAAGGTCGGCATCGGCGACAAGGCCGACGCCTGGCCCGCGCAGCTGTCGGGCGGCCAGCAGCAGCGTGCGGCCATCGCCCGCGCGCTGTGCATGCAGCCCAAGGCGCTGCTGTTCGACGAACCCACCAGCGCGCTGGACCCCGAGCTGCAGCAGGAAGTGGTGAAGGTCATCAAGGATCTGGCCGGAGAGCATCGCACGATGATCCTGGTCACCCATGACATGCGGCTGGCCGCCGATGTCAGCGATCACGTCGTGTTCCTGCATCAGGGCGTGATCTGCGAGGAAGGCCCGCCGGACCGGCTGTTCGGGAACCCGCAGACCGAGCGTCTGCGCGGCTTCCTGTCGGCCACGATGGCGACATAAGAAACCAACAGGAGAGACCGCCGAATGAAATCGCTGACGATCGCCGCCGCCGCGCTGATGCTGACCGCGGGCCTGGCCCAGGCCCAGACCATCCGCATGGGCACCGAGGGCGCCTATGCGCCCTACAACTTCATCGACGACGCCACCGGCGAGGTCACCGGCTTCGAGATCGAGCTGGGCAACGAGCTGTGCAAGCGCGCCGAGCTGGACTGCACCTGGGTGCGCAACGACTGGGATTCGATCATCCCGAACCTGGTGTCGTCGAACTATGACACGATCATGGCCGGCATGAACATCAACGCCGAACGCCAGGCGGTCATCGCCTTCACCCAGCCCTATACCCCGCCGACCCCGTCGGCCTATGCGGCGCTGGCGGCTGACGTCGACGTCGAGGGCGGCATCGTCGCGGCCCAGACCAGCACCATCCAGGCCGGCTATGTCGCCGAGAGCGGCGCGACGCTGATCGAGTTCCCGAACCCCGACCAGGCCGTCGCCGCGGTCCGCAACGGCGAGGCCGACGCGATCCTGGCCGATCGCGACTTTCTGGCCCCTATCGTTGAGGAATCCGGCGGAGAGCTGGTCTGGGTCGAGGGCAAGGACCAGGTCGCCCTGGGCGAGGGCATCGGCATGGGCCTGCGCCAGTCCGACACCGAGCTGCTGGAGAAGTTCGACGCGCAGATCACCGCGATGAAGGAGGACGGCAGCCTGAACGCGATGATCACCAAGTGGTTCGGCGACGACGCGCTGCTGTTCGAATGATCTGACCCGCCGCCGCGGACCCGTGCCGCGGCGGCCCTTCGGGACGTCCCATGTTCGCATATTGCTCCGATCCGTCCCTGCTGCAGGGGCTTGCCTGGCTGTCGTGCTACCTGACCTCGGGCACGCATCTGCTGTTCTATGCCAGCTTCGGGACGGTGCTGCTGCTTCTGGCGATCACCGCGCCCATCGCGCTGCTGTTCGGCTTTGGCGGCGCCATGGCCAGCCGCTCGCGCATCGCGCCGCTGCGCTGGTTCGGGGGGATCTACACCTCGATGGTGCGGGGCGTGCCGGACATCATCTTCTTTCTGTTCGTGCCGATCGCGCTGGACCAAGGCTTCGAATGGGTGCGCCATCAGGTGCTGTGCGACAGCGATGCGCCGGTCCGTCAGGGCAACGACTTCGTCGTCTGCGCCGCGGCCAAGCTGCCGCTGAACGACGCCGCGCCTTGGGTGCATGACGTCTATGGCATCTTCCTGGCGGTCATCGCCTTCTCCATCGTCTTCGGCGCCTTTGCCGCCAACGTGCTGTCGGGCGCCATGGCCGCCGTGCCCCGCGCCCAGCTGGAGACGGCCGAGGCCTATGGCATGTCGCCCGCCCAGGTGAACCGCCGCGTGCTGATCCCGCAGATGTGGACCTATGCCCTGCCCGGCCTGTCGAACCTGTGGATGATCCTGATCAAGGCCACGCCGCTTCTGTTCCTGCTGGGGGTCGAGGACATCGTCTATTGGGCGCGCGAGCTGGGCGGGTCCAAGACCAGCGCCTTCAGCTATCCGCATCCCGACTGGCGGCTCTATTACTTCCTGGGGATCCTGGTGTTCTATCTGGGCATGACCTGGATCTCGGAGCGCGTGCTGGGCCGCGTCACGCGGCGGCTGTCGCGCGGTCAGGCGACCCTTGGCGGCGAGGCTCTGCGCAAGGGAGCCCCGGCATGAGCTGCGTCGAGACCATCCAGGCCTATGCCCTGCGCTCGATCGGCTATGGCGAGCGGCTTCTGCCGCGCGAGGGCTATGACCTGTGCCAGCAGGCGGTCCTGATCGGATCGGGCCTGATCTGGAACGTCTATTTCGCGGTCCTGGCGCTGTCGGTGGGCTTCTTCATCGCGACCGGCGTGGCCTTGGCCAAGGCCAGCGGCAATCCGTGGCTGCGCAGGCCCGCCGATGCCTTCATCTTCGTCTTCCGGGGCAGCCCCCTCTTCATCCAGTTCTTCATCGCCTACGAGGCGCTGGTCCTGCTGCCCCGCGCGGGCATCGAGGTCATGGGCATCACCGTCCAGACCAGCTGGCTGACGCGGGCCTGGGCCGGGGCGCTGATCGTGCTGATCCTGAACACCGCCGCCTACAGCGCGCAGATCTTTCACGGCGCGCTGATGTCGGTCCCCCGGGGCGAGGTCGAGGCCGCCGACGCCTATGGCCTGACGGGCTGGAAACGCTTCCGGCGCGTCGTCTGGCCGACCATGCTGCGCCTGGCCTGGCCCAGCTACACGAACGAGGCGATCTTCCTGTTCCACGCCACGACGCTGGTCTATTTCTCGGGCTTTCCGGCCTTCCAGCAGAAGGGCGACGCGCTCTACTACGCCAGCTACTTCGCGGACCGGACCTTCAACCCCTTCGTGGCCTATCCCATCGCCGCGGCCTATTTCATCGCCGCCACCTTGGCTTTGATCTGGGTCTTCGGCAGGGTGAACCGGCGGCTGAACCGGCACCTGCCCGGGGCGGCCTCCCGCATCCGATACCGTCCCCAGCTGATGAGATGATCCCATGGAATGGCTGCGCGAACACCCCGAGGTCAAGACGATCCGCGTGGCGGCAGCCGACCTGAACGGTGTCGCGCGCGGCAAGCGCATCCCCGCCCGATACGCCGGCAAGCTGCTGGAGGAGGGCACCAAGTTTCCCTATTCCGTGCTGAACCTGGACATCTGGGGCGAGGATGTCGAGGACAGCCCGCTGGTCTTCGAATCGGGCGACCCGGACGGGCTGCTGCTGCCGACGGAGCGGGGCTTTCTGCCCATGCCTTGGCTGGACGCGCCCACGGGCCTGCTGCCGCTGTGGATGTTCCACCCCGACGGGCGCCCCTACGAGGGCGATCCGCGCCAGGCGCTGGCGCGCGTGGCCGACCGCTACAAGGCCGCGGGCCTGACCCCCGTGGTCGCGACCGAGCTGGAGTTCTTCCTGATCGACGACAGCGGCAAGACCCTGCGCGTGCCGCCCAGCCCGCGTTCGGGCAAGCGCCGGACCGGCGGCGAGGTCCTGTCGCTGCGCGCGCTGGACGCGTTCGACCAGTTCTTCACCACGCTCTACGACGCCTGCGAATCGATGGACATCCCTGCCGACACCGCCATCTCCGAGGCGGGGCCGGGCCAGTTCGAGATCAACCTGATGCATCAGGCCGATCCGCTGAAGGCCGCCGACGACACCTGGTTCTTCAAGATGCTGGTCAAGGGCATCGCCCGGACATACGGCTTCGCGGCCAGCTTCATGGCCAAGCCCTACGAGACCTTCTCCGGCAACGGAATGCACATGCATTTCTCGATCCTGGACCGGGCGGGGCGCAACATCTTCGACAATGGCGGCGAGGAGGGCACCGAGGCGCTGCGCCATGCCGTGGCGGGCTGCCTGCGCGCCATGCCCGGCTCGACGCTGCTGTTCGCCCCGCACGAGAACAGCTATGATCGGCTGGTGCCCAATGCGCATGCGCCGACCGGCATCGGTTGGGCCTACGAGAACCGCACCGCGGCCATCCGTATCCCCTCCTCCGGCCCCAAGGCCCGGCGGATCGAGCATCGCGTGGCCGGCGGCGACGTGAACCCCTATCTGACCATCGCGGCCATCCTGGGTGCCGCGCTGAACGGGCTGGAGGACAAGCTGGTCTCGCCCGAGCCCTTCAAGGGCAACGCCTATGACAAGAACCTGGCCCAGCTGCCCGGAGACTGGGGCGCGGCGATCGAGGCCTTTGACCGCTGCCCCGACATCCGCCGCATCCTGCCCGCGCATCTGGTGGATAACTACCTGATGACCAAGCGCCAGGAGCTGCACTATATGGCCGAACTCTCCGATGAGGAGACGGTGGAGCTGTATTTGGATACGGTCTGATCCTGCAGACCGCCGGAACGCCGGAACGCCGGAACGCCGGAACGCCGATATGCGGTGTACGCGTGACCTTGGGCGCAAGCCACTGCGGCGACGATTTCGTGACGCCCTGCGGATGGTGATGGGCGTCAAGGCCGGGCCCTCCAAGGCAGGTCGCTGCCACGGTCGTCCGTAACCTGCCGGGACATGTGCCTGGTCAGAGCATCTTTACGCTGGACCGCCGTTCCGAAACGGACCGCGCGCGGCTCAGGGTCATCGATTGCCAGATGCCTGCCCGCGGTCCGCGTTGACGGCACCGATAGAGCATCGAAGCAGATCGCCGATCATGAAGGCCGCCGGCGAGCCGGTGTCGTCGCGACCTGCGGGCGTGCAAGATAACGCGGTTAAAGGCGCTGATCAGGCCCCGTGCGCGCGAAGAGGGTCGGTCGCGCCTCACCCACCAGACCACCGCCCATCAGCCGGAAATGCGAAAGGCCGCCCCGGAGGGCGGCCTTTTGGCGGTGATCGTGGTGCCGCTGAAGGGACTCGAACCCCCGACCCCATCATTACGAATGACGTGCTCTACCAGCTGAGCTACAGCGGCCTCCGACGATGTCGGGCGGATAGCACCTTCCCGGCGTCGAGGAAAGGGGGGCGGCGCGATTTTTTCGCGCCGCCCCCCGTACTTGCAGGGCCGGTCACCGGCGGGGCGGCGTCTCGGTCCAGTCGGCGGCGTCGGCAGGCTCCACATCGGGGCGCACCATCACCGGCTCGTAGTCCGTCGCCCGATCAGGGGTTACCGCGGGCTCGGGATCGGCCGGGATCACGTGCGGCGCGGGTTCCGCGACGGGCACCGGAGCGGGTTCCGGCGTGGTCACGGTCGAGGACGGCTCGTCGATGACGCGATAGTCGCTCTCGCGCGGGACCATGCCGGGGGCGACGGCAGCCATCTCGACCCGACGGGCCGAGGCCTTGGGCTCCTCGGGTTCGGCGGGTCCGGGCGGGTGGGGCTGCACGGGCGTGCTCAGGTCCGGCGCCTCCGCCTCGGGCTGGCGCGGCGTGCCGATCAGCAGGGGCAGCATTTCGGCACCGGTGGCGGTGCTGGCGCTGCGCCGGGTCTCGGGCTCGCGCCAGGTCAGCGTGTCGAAGCCACCGCAGCTGTCGCAGACCGGCGCCCAGTCCGCCATCACGTTGTGGCACTTGTCGCAGCACCATTGCGGCCCGCGTGAGGCCGACAGGGCCCGCGTCAGCCAGCCGCGCACGACGCTGTCATCGGCACCCTCGCCCCGCTCGACCGCTGCCATGATCGACAGGGTGCGGACCGTGGGATGGGTCTCGGCCAGATCGCCCAAGGCGCGCCGGGCGCCGGGGAAGTCCTCGGCGACCAGCAGCAGTTCGGCCTTCAGCAGGCGCGTTTCGCGATGCTCCGGGTTCTTGCGGATCAGCGCGTCGAAGCGGCGCAGACGGGCGGCCGGGGTCTCGTCCGGGACGATTTCGGCGTAGGCCGCGGCCAGATCGGGGTGGGGCTGCACCGACCAGGTCTTCTCGAGGATCCGCGAGGCATTGCGGAAATCCTTCTGCGCGACATAGCTGCGTGCGGCAAGCACCGCCGCCGGGACCAGATCCGGCGAGGCCTTGGCCGCCGAGATCGCGGCCTCGCGCGCGCTGATGGAGCTGCCTGCGGCCAGCACGTCGCTGGCCTCCTGCAGGGCCAGCACCGCATCGCGGCGCAGCGCGACATCCTTGGGCAGGTCACCCTGTGCGCGCTTGTCCTTCAGGGTCTGGCGGGCGCCCTTCCAGTCGTGCTCGCGGGTCTGCAGCTCCAGCAGCGTGTCCTGCAGCTCCTTGTGGCGCGGCTTCAGTGCATAGGCCTTCTGCGCCAGCAGCAGCGCCTTGTGCGTGTCGCCCTCGGCCAGCTTCTGGCGCATCAGCCCGCGGATGCCGACGAAGCGCGTGCGATCATCGTCCAGCAGGCTGCGATAGATGTCGCCCGCACGCGCGGTGTCGCCCGAAACCTCTGCGGCCTGGGCGGCCAGCAGGTTGGTCAGGTGCGGGCGGTTGAGGTATTTCGCGGCCTTCGCGGCCTTGTCCTGCGCCAGCTTGCCCTCGCCCGAGGCGACGGCCAGCATGCCCTCGCCGAAGGCGGCATAGCCCTTGCGCTCGCGCGAGCGGGCGAAGTGGCGGTTGATGGCGGTCTCGTCGCCGACCAGAAAGCGCAGCACCGCGATGGCCAGACCCAGCAGCTTGAAGATCACCCAAGCCGCGACCATCAGCACCAGAAGCGCGATCAGCGCCTTGAGGGGCGAGAGCGCATATTCCATGCCGCCATATTCCAGGCGCAGCACCTGACCGGTTTCGGACAGCTGCACGGCCCCCAGGGCCAGCGCCAGGACGACCGCGAAGAAGAACAGGATTTTCAGCAGAGACAACAGCATCCGGCGGCCCTCAATTCGTGCCCGAGGACAGGTCGGTCAGTGCCGCCCGTGCCTGGGAATAGGCGGTTGCGCGCGACAGCCAGTCGGCCATGGCGGGGGCCTCGGCCGCGGCGGGCGGCAGGGCCGACAGCTGCTCCAGCGCGGCCTCGACGCGGCCCGCGGCCATATCGGCATCGGCGCGCGACAGGATCGCATCGGCATCGTCGCCATCGCGCGGCTCGACCGAGCGTGCGCCGGTCTGGGCGCGCAGGAAGTTCGTCAGCAGGTTCCCCTCGCCGCTGGCGCTGGACTCGCGCAGGGTCGCGCGCAGCGCGCCGCGGGCGGCCTCAGGGAAATCGGCCTGCAGTTCGGTCAGGCTGGGGACCTGCGCCTGGAGCGCCTCGGGCGTCTCCAGCCCGGCACCCTCCAGCGTCTCGCGCGCCTGATCGGGTGTCACGCCCGCATCCAGCGCGCCCTGCAGCGTTGCGACGGCGGCCACGGCCTCGGCGCGGCGCGTGCTTTCGACAGCCGCGTCCTGCAGGGACTCGGCCTGGGCCTGCACCTCGGCCAGCCTAGCCTGCGCGTCGGCGACGCTGGCCTCGATCTGCTGCTGCAGCGTCTGGACGGCCTGCGGATCAAGGCCCGGACGCGATTCCAGCTGATCCAGCCGCTGCTGCAGCGCGGTCAGGGCATCGGCGTCGGTCGTCCCGCCACCCGCCTCCAAAGCCGCCAGACGCTGTTCCAGATCGGCCGGCAGACCGGCGCCGGGCGCATCGGCGGGCTGGTTGGCCAGAACCTCCTCGGCCGCGGCGCGGCCCGCATCACGGGCGGCGTCCAGCGCGGCCTGCGGATCGGCGGGCGCCTCGGCCGCGGGTGCGGTGGGCAGCCAGCCCGCGGGCAGGTGCGGCAGCGCATAGATGGTCGCGGCGGCACCCAGACCGGCGGCGACCACGCCCCCGAACGCCACCGGCCAGAAGCCGGTGCGACGCACCGTCACCGGCGCGGCGGAAACCGGCGCGGCAGGGGGCGGGGACGACTGACGCTCGACCTTCGGCATGGCCGATTCGGAGGGCGGGGTCGTCGGCGTGGTCGGGGTCGCCACGCGCTTGGGCTCGGCCGCGGGCAGGCCGTCGGTGCCGTCGCCGACCAGTCCCGAGCGGTCGGCGGTCACCTCGCCGGGCTGACCGGCCTGGGCGGGCTGTCCGGCGCCGACGGGCGCATGGGCCACGACGCCCACATGGGCGGGGATGCGCCGGATGTCGGGCGTGGCCGGCTTGTCCGTCCCGGAATTGTCGTTCTGTCCTGTCGTCACGTCCTGTCCCCGTCTCGTGCCCGTCTTGTCCTGCGGCCGCGCCGCCGATGCCGCCCCTGCGGGCGCAGACGGCAGCCTAATCAGCGCAGGCCGAACGCTCAACCCGCCGTCGTCAGCTTTGTTCCGCCGCCAGCATCCGACGAATCGCCGCATCCATGGCCTGCCCCGAGGGGACATCGGCAACGACCCGCCGGTCCGCCGGGGCGGTCCAGGCGGCATCGGCCCGGTCGCTGATCGCGACCAGCCGGATCGGCGCGCGGGCCCCCTGCGCCATCACCGACAGAAGCCGCGACGACCGCGGCGAATAGACCGGCACCACCAGCGCCCGCCCCCCCATCAGTGCCGCCCGCGCCCGGGGCGTCAGGGCCAGCGGCTGCTGGTCGTAGACCACCATCCCCGGCACCGGAAGCCGCTGCGCCAGATGCCGCCCGTGCGGATGGATCAGCGGCACGCCGCTGGCCGCGATCAGCGGCGCGAGGCTGTCGGCGGTTCCCTGCCCGACGGTCACCGCAAAGCCCGCCTGACGGGCGGCCTCGGCGGTGCGCTCTCCGACGCAGATCGCGGGGCGGCCGCATCCCGGCCCCGCCGCGCCCACCGCCTGCGCGGAGGTGAAGACCAGCCCCGGCGCCCGCTGCAGCACGGCCCCGTCATGCGCGACCGGCACGATGCGCAGGACCGGCGCGATGATCGCCTCGGCCCCGATCCGCGCCGCGACGCGCCGCGATTCCGCCTCGGGTCGGGTCAGCAGCAGCAGGGGGCGGGGCGCGGGCGGCATTGGCATCCTGTCGGGCGGGTGTTACGCCCCTGTGGGTACGCGTCCCCCCTGATCCGGGCAAGAGCCATGACCGAGACGATCTTTCTGGGCATCGAGAGCAGCTGCGACGACACCGCCGCCGCCGTGGTCGCAGGCGACCGCCGCATCCTGTCCAGCGTGGTCAGCAGCCAGTCCGACCTGCATGCCGATTTCGGCGGCGTGGTCCCCGAGATCGCGGCCCGCGCCCATGCCGAACGGCTGGACCTGGTCGTCGAACAGGCGCTGCGCGAGGCCGGACTGGGCCTTGATGCGCTGACGGGCATCGCGGTCACGGCCGGGCCGGGGCTGATCGGCGGCGTGATGGCGGGGGTCATGTGCGCCAAGGGCATCGCCGCGGGCACCGGCCTGCCGCTGGTGGGGGTGAACCACCTGGCGGGTCATGCGCTGACCCCGCGCCTGACCGACGGGGTGGGCTATCCCTATCTGATGCTGCTGGTCTCGGGCGGGCATTGCCAGTTCCTGCGCGTGGACGGGCCGGACGCCTTCACCCGGCTTGGCGGCACCATCGACGACGCGCCCGGAGAGGCCTTCGACAAGGTCGCGAAACTGCTGGCCCTGCCCCAGCCCGGCGGCCCGCATGTGGAAGCCGAGGCGGCGGGCGGCGATCCGGCCCGCATCCCCCTGCCCCGCCCGCTGCTGGACCGGCCCGGCTGCGACATGAGCTTTTCGGGGCTGAAGACGGCCGTTCTGCGCGCCCGCGACGCGCTGATCGCGGGTCACGGCGGGCTGCGCGCGGCCGACCGGCGCGACCTGTGTGCCGCCTTCCAGCGGGCCGTGGCCGAAGTGCTGGCCGAAAAGACCCGCCGCGCGCTGGCCCTGTCGCCCGTCCCGGTCATCGCGGTCGCGGGGGGCGTGGCCGCCAACGGACCCATCCGGGCGGCGCTGGAACGGGTCGCGGCCGAGGCTGGGGCGCGGTTCCTGGCCCCGCCCCTGCGGCTCTGCACCGACAACGGCGCGATGATCGCATGGGCCGGGATCGAGCGCTTCCGCATGGGCCATCGCGACGACATGACCCTGTCGGCCCGCCCGCGCTGGCCGCTGGATCAGGCTGCGGCGCCCATGCTGGGCAGCGGCAAGCGGGGGGCCAAGGCATGATCGCGGTCCTGGGCGCGGGCGCCTTCGGCACGGCGCTGGCGGTGGCGCTGACCGCCAACGGGCCGGTGACGCTCTGGGGGCGGCAGATCGGCTGGCGGGGCGAGAACCCGCGCCTGCCCGGCGTGACCATGCCCGATGCGGTGACCGTCACCGACGACCTCCCGGCCGCGCTGGCCTGCGACACGATCCTGCTGGCGCTGCCGGCGCAGGCCCTGGGGGCGTTCCTGGCCGACCAGGGGGCGCATCTGTCGGGGCGGGCGCTGGTCAGCACCGCCAAGGGCATCGACCTGACCCGACTGACCGGCCCCTCTGCGCTGATCGCGGCGCATGTCCCCGAGGCCCGCGTCTCGGTGCTGACCGGGCCGTCCTTCGCCGCCGACATCGCGCGCGGCCTGCCGACCGCGCTGACCCTGGCCGCCACGGACGCGACCTTGGGCGCGGCGCTTCAGGCGGGGCTGTCGACCCCGGTCCTGCGGCTCTACCGGACGACCGACGTGGCGGGGGCGGAGCTGGGCGGCGCGCTGAAGAACGTCATCGCCATCGCGGCGGGCGTGGTCATCGGCGCGGGCCTGGGCGACAGCGCGCGCGCCGCGATCATCACCCGCGGATTCTCCGAGATGACGCGCCTGGCCACGCATCTGGGCGCGCGCCCCGAGACGCTGACCGGCTTGTCGGGACTGGGCGATCTGGTGCTCACCTGCACCTCGGACGGGTCGCGCAACTTCCGCTTCGGCCGGGCGATCGGCGCCGCCGCGCCCTGGGACGCCGCCATCACGGTCGAGGGGGCGGCGACGGCCCGCGCGCTGGACCGGCTGGCGCTGCGCGACGGGTTGGACCTGCCCATCGCGCGGATGGTCGCGCGGCTTGCCGAAGGGGCGGTTTCGGTGGAAAAGGCCATGGACGCCCTGCTGGCCCGACCCCTGAAGGAGGAATGATGCCGCTTTTCGCCGTGATCTGCCGGGACAATCCCGGCGCCCTGCAGACCCGCCTGGACACCCGCGAGGCGCATCTGGCCCATATCCGCGACAGCGGCATCGTGGCCATGGCCGGTCCCCTGATCGAGGACGGCGAGATGCGCGGATCACTGGTCATCCTGGATTGCGCCGACCGGGGCGCGGCCCAGGCCTGGGCCGAGGCCGACCCCTATCGCGCGGCGGGCCTGTTCCGTGATGTGCAGGTCACCGAATGGAAGAAGGTGATCGGCTGATGGCGTATTGGCTGTTCAAGTCCGAGCCCGATGTCTTTGGCTGGGACGACCTGGTGGCCAAAGGCGAGGCAGGCGAGGAATGGGACGGGGTGCGCAACTATCAGGCGCGCAACAACATGCGCGCCATGACGGTGGGCGATCTGGGCCTGTTCTATCATTCGAACATCGGCAAGGAGGCGGTGGGCATCTGCGAGGTCATCGCGCCCGCCCATCCCGACAGCACCGCGGCCGATCCGAAATGGGAATGCGTCGATCTGCGCGCGGTCCGCAAGCTGCCGCGCGCGGTCACGCTGGAGGAGGCCAAGGCCGAGCCGCGGCTGAAGGACATGGCGCTGGTCACCAACACGCGCCTGTCGGTGCAGCCGGTCACCGAGGCCGAATGGGCGGTGATGATGGAGCTGTCGGGCGATCGCGGCTGAGGCGCGGCCCGACCGCACGCCGGACCTGCCAGCCCGGCGTGCGGCCTGCTGCGGGCACACCCCGTCCCGCGATGGTTCCGGGCTTCTGCCCTCGGGTGTCAGGATAGCCGCGCGGCACGCCGCCCGGCAAAGCCCGAACGCCCGCAATTTTAACGAAATCGCCTTCAACCCGGACGCGGCCCGCGCTAGGGTCCGGGCCGATTGAAACGCCCCTCAGGAGGTCCCATGAGCCAGCGTCTGCATCTCGTCTTCGGCGGCGAGCTGGTCGATCCGTCCAGCACCAAGTTCCGCGACACCAAGGCCATCCACATGGTCGGCATCTTCCCCGACTATGCCAGCGCCTTCCAGGCCTGGAAGGCCGAGGCGCAGCGCACCGTGGACAGCGCCCATACCCGCTATTTCATCGCGCATCTGCACCGCCTGCGCGACGAGGAGCGCGAGGTCAGCCCGACCGAGGAACTGGGCGGCTGATGAGCCTGGCCCGGGCCAGCGACGCCGGCGACGGTCCTGCGGCCGAAGGGCCGCCGGGGCGCTCCGGCGGCCTTGGCCTCGGCCGTCTGGCGCTGTGGCTGCATCTGCGCCGCGGCGTGTCGAATGACGCGGCGCTGCCCCTGCTGCCCGCAGGCACCGGTCCCGTCATCCTGGTCCATGTCGCGCCCGATGCGGTCCGGGCCGAGCCGCAGATTCTGCGCAGCCTGTCGCGGGCGCGCCCGACGGCCCGCGTCCTGCGGCTGACACCTGCCGAGCTGGCCCGCGATCCGGTCCTGGTCGCCCAGTTGCTCGACCGTGCGCACCCGCGCGCCGTGCTGCTGCTGGGGGGCGATCTGCCCCCGGCGCTGATCGCCGCCGCCTCGGCCCGCGCCATCCCGCTGATCCTGGCCGAGGCGCGCCTCTCGCCCGCCGATCTGGCCTGGGGCATGCAGGCCAGCCTGCGCCGCCACCTGCTGTCGCTGATCGATGCGGTGCTGCTGTCGGACGCCGCCAGCCACGCCGTCGCGCGGCGCATGGGCCTGGTGCCGGGACGGCTGACCATGACCGGTCCCGTCTCCGAGATCCGCGAACCGCTGCGCTGCTCCGAGACCGAGCGCGTCTCCATGGCCCAGCAGCTGAACGGCCGCCATGCCTGGTTCGCCGCCAGCCTGCCGCAATCCGAGGAGGCCGCGGTCCTCGCCGCCCATCAGGCCGCGCTGCGCCGTTCGCACCGGGCGCTGCTGATCCTGGCGCCGCGCGACCCGGCGCGCATCGACGGCCTCGCGCGGGACATCGAGGCCCAGGGCCTGACCGTCGCCCGCCGCAGCGAGGACGAGGATTTCGGCGACGAGATCCAGGTCCTGCTGACCGACGGCCCGACCGAGATGGGCCTGTGGTATCGCCTGGCCCCCGTCAGCTTCATGGGCGGCACCCTGTCCGGAGAGGCCGACGCGATGCGCCATCCGTTCGAACCCGCAGCCCTGGGTTCGGCCATCGTGCACGGCCCCCGCCACGGCCCCTTCGAGACCGAATGGCGTCAGCTGACCGGCGCCCAGGCCGCGCGCCTCGTGCGCAGCCCCGAGGACATGGCCCAGGCCATCACCGAACTGACCCAGCCCGAATCCATCGCCACCCTGGCCAGCAACGCCTGGACGGTCAGCACCGGCGGGGCCGACGTGGCCATCGGCATCGCCGAACGCGTCGCGGCCGCGATGGACGCGCGCGCGAAGGTCCCCGCATGACCCGCGCGCCCGCCTTCTGGTTCCGGACCCCGCCGGTGCTGCGCGCGCGCATGCTGGCGCCGCTTGGCGCGACCTATGCGCGGGCGACGGCGCGCCGGCTGGCCGCGGGTCCGCGCGAGCGCGTGGGCGTGCCGGTGATCTGCGTGGGCAACCTGAACGCGGGCGGCACCGGCAAGACGCCCACGGTGATCCACCTGATGACGGTGCTGGCCGCGCGGGGCGTGGCCGCGCATGTCGTCTCCAAGGGCTATGGGGGCAGCGCCACCGGCCCCCTGCGCGTCGAGGAGCGGACCCATGACGCCGCCCTGACCGGGGACGAGCCGCTGCTGATGGCGGCCTTCGGCCCGGTCTGGGTCGCGCGCGACCGCGTGGCGGGCGCCCGCGCGGCGGTGGCGGCCGGGGCGCAGGCGATCATCCTGGACGACGGCTTTCAGGACCCCGCCCTGGCACACGACCTCGGCGTGGTGGTGGTGGATGCGGCCAAGGGCTTCGGCAACGGGCTGTGCATCCCCGCGGGGCCGCTGCGCGAGCCGGTGGCCACCGGGCTGGCGCGGGCCGATCTGCTGCTGTCGATCGGGCCGGACGCCGCGCAGGCCGCCTTCACCGCCCCGCCCGGCGCACCGCCGCATCTGCGCGGCAGGCTGGCGCCGCTGCAGATGGGCTTCGACTGGCGCGGGCACCGGGTGCTGGCCTTTGCGGGCATCGGGCACCCCGAGAAGTTCTTCGCCACCCTGCGCGATCTGGGCGCCGAGGTGCTGCGCGCCGAGGGGCTGGACGACCATCAGCCCTTCACCCCCGCCCTGCTGACGCGCCTCGAGACCGAGGCCCGGCTGCTGGGCGCGCAGCTGGTCACCACGGAAAAGGACGCGGCCCGCCTGCCGCGCAGCTTCCGCCCCAAGGTCATGGCCCTGCCGGTACGCCTGGCGCTGCGTGACGACGCGGCCCTGACCGCGGCGCTGGACCGGCTGTTCCCCCGCCCGGCCTGAGGGGCCGCGATCGCGGTTTGAAATCCGCGCCCGGATGCCGATATATGCGGGAACGACCCGCGAAAGGATCTTCATGTCCCGCAATGCCCAGGCCCGGCTGAGCTTCTATCTGCTGCTGATGCTGACGCTCTATGCGTCGCTGGCCGGCGCGGGCTGAGGGGGCACGTCATGTCGCAGCGTTTCGGCGGGCGCTTCTCGCCCATGCCGGCGGAGGCCGATCCCCTGCCGCCCACCCCGCGCCACCCCCATGAGGGGCGGCCTAAATGGATCACCCTGGCCGCGACGCCCTTCCTGCTGGGCGCGTTCTTTCAGGGCGCGGCGGGCATGGTCAGCGACCTCGCGGCCTTCGGCCTGGTGGCCAGCGGCATGTGGATGACCCGCGAGGGGCTGGTGGCGCAGGCGACCTATCAGGCGCGCCGCATCGCCCGCCGCCCGGCCATCCCGCGCAAGCTGTTCGGCGGGGTCATGGCGGGTGTCGGCCTGGGTCTGGGCGCCGCCGAGCCGGGGGTCTGGGCCGAGGCGGGGCTGATCGGGGCGGCGGGACTGGCGCTGCATCAGATCGCCTTCGGGCTGGACCCGTGGCGCGACAAGCGCCCCGAGGGCGTGGACGATTTCCAGCAGTCCCGCGCCGACCGCATGATCGAGGAGGCCGAGGCGCATCTGCAGGCCATGGCTGAGGCCATCGCCCCCCTGGGCGACCGCCGCCTGTCCGCGCGGATCGCGATGTTCGACGCCAGCGTGCGCCAGCTGTTCGACCGGGTGCGCGACAATCCGGCAGGTCTGGCCTCGGCGCGGCGCTATCTGGGCGTCTACCTGATGGGCGCGCGCGACGCGACGGCGCGGTTCGCGGACCTTCATGCGCGGCGGCGCGATGCCGCGGTCCGGGCCGATTTCGAGGCGTTCCTGGACGATCTGGAAAAAGATTTCATCGCACGCGCCGACCGGCTGCTGGAGGGCGACCGTCAGGCGCTGGACATCGAGATGTCGGTGCTGCGCGACCGGCTGGCCCGCGAGGGGCTGACCGGGGCCGCGACCCGCATCGACCCCGCCGAACGCCCCGCGCTGGAAAGCCGCGAGGCGCAGACGCTGGACGAATTGCTGCGCGCGCCCTTCCCCGGCCAGCGGACGCCGCGCGACTGATGCCGCGCTTCGCCCTGCAGATCGAATATGACGGCGCGCCGTTCGCCGGCTGGCAGGCGCAGGCCGACCAGCCCAGTGTGCAGGGCGCGGTCGAGGCGGCGCTGGCGCGGCTGGACCCGGGCTTCGCGGCGGGCGCGCGCATCGCGGCGGCCGGGCGCACCGATGCCGGGGTGCATGCGACGGGCCAGGTCGCCCATGCCGACCTGGAACGCGATTGGGACCCGTTCCGCCTGTCCGAGGCGCTGAACTGGCATCTGAAGCCCGCGCCCGTCGCGATCCTTCAGGCGGTACGGGTGCCGGACGATTTCCACGCCCGGTTCTCGGCCGTGGAGCGGCGCTATCTGTTCCGGCTGGTGGCACGACGCGCGCCGATGACCCATCGCCGCGGACAGGTCTGGCAGGTGCTGAACCCGCTGGACATCGACGCCATGCGGGCGGGGGCCGCGCATCTGGTCGGGCATCACGACTTCACCACGTTCCGGTCGTCGATCTGCCAGGCGAAGAGCCCGGTGAAGTCGCTGGACGAGATCCGGATCGAGGCCGTGGCGATCCCGCAGGGCACGGAATACCGCTTTCACCTGCGCGCGCGGTCCTTCCTGCACAATCAGGTGCGCAGCATCGTCGGCACGCTGGAGCGGGTGGGCGCGGGGACCTGGGCGCCGGAACGGGTGGGACAGGCGCTGGAGGCGCGGGACCGGGCGGCCTGCGGGCCAGTCTGTCCGCCGCAGGGCCTCTATCTGACGGGGGTGGGCTACCCGCGCGATCCCTTCGAGGGACCGACGGGCAGATAGCTGCCGCCCCGCCGGCGGCGGCGGGGACGTTCGTCGCGGCGCGACACCACGATCTTCAGCGTGTTCCACAGGATCCACAGGTCCAGCCGCAGGCTGCGATGGCGCTGATAGATCAGGTCGATCTTCAGCTTGGCCGGCAGGCAGCGCCGGTAATAGGCCCGCTCGGTCGCCTCGGCCGACTTGCAGCGGGCCAGGATGCGGTCCTCGTGGCGGTGATAGATCAGCGTGGCGAGGCCGGTGACGCCCGGCCGCGAATGCAGGACCTGGCCATAGACGGCGGGAAACCGCTCGACATACTCGCGCAGCGGCGGGCGCGGGCCGACAAAGCTCATGTCGCCCCTGAGGATGTTGAACAGCTGCGGCAGTTCGTCGATGCGCGAGCGGCGCAGGAAGCGGCCGATGGGCGTGATGCGCCAGGCCTTGTGCGCGCCGGTCGCCCCGAAATCGTCCTCCTCGCACAGCATGGTGCGGAACTTCCACTGGGTGAAGGGCTGGTTCGGGCCGCGCATGCGGTGCGCGGCATAGAGCAGCGGGCGCCCCTGCAGGATCAGCAGCAGGACCGCGACCGTGACCATCACCAGCGACAGCGGAATCAGCAATAGCAGGGCGAAGCCTATGTCGAAGGCGCGCTTGGACGGGGGCATGGGATTGACGCCGGGCGCACGCGCCTCGCCCATGAACCACGCCATCCGGGGCGCGGTCAGCGGACCCAGCTGCGCGGCATCCGCTTTTTCCCAATCATGGTGGATCGTCACGACACCGTCCGCATTGCACACTCCGGGCCTTCAGCCTCGTTGCCGCTAGCACAACGCGCAAGCCTTTGGAACAGCGCCGGCGCATTCTTGCGCATTGGCTTGCGCGGGCATGGCACATCGGCCACTGTCCGGGGGAAACAACCACGGGTGCCGGGTCATGCGGAAATTTCTGGTGCTGCTGGACGACAGCCGGGAATGCCTGAACGCGATGCGCTTTGCCGCGATGCGGGCGGCCAAGTCCGACGGCGCCTCGGTCGTCATCCTCTCGGTCATCCCGGCCGAGGAGATCCAGCACGGCTTCGGCGTGGCCGACGTGATGCGCGCCGAGGCCCGAGAGCGGATCGAGGCGCATTTCGAGGTCTTCGCCAAATGGATGCGCTCGCGCCCCGGCGTCGATCCGGTGCTGGTGATCCGCGAGGGGGACACGGCCGAGGAGCTGCTGGCCCAGATCACCGAGGATGGCGAGATCGGCGTGGTGGTGCTGGGCCTCGCCTCGGACAAGGGCAGCACGAACCCGGTCCTGACGCGGCTGATGCGCGATCCGACCGCCCTGCCCTGCGCGATCACACTGGTGCCCGGCGATCTCTCCAAGGAGCGCCTGGAGGCGATCACCTGAGCGGTCCGCCGGGTTGACCCAAGGCCGCCGGGTCGCCATATCAGGCATCAAAGGAGCGCCCCCATGTTCATCCAGACCGAGACGACGCCGAATCCCGCGACGCTGAAATTCCTGCCCGGAGAGACCGTGCTGGGCAGCGGAACGGCCGATTTCCCGACCCCCGAGACCGGGGCCGCATCGCCCCTGGCGCGGCGGATCTTCGCGGTGGACGGGGTGACCGGCGTGTTCCTGGGCCGTGATTTCGTGACCGTCACCAAGGCCGACCAGGTGCCGTGGGATCATCTGAAGCCGTCGGTCCTGGGCGCGATCATGGAGCATTTCCAGTCGGGCGCCCCGGCGATCGAGGGCGCGGCGTCGGACACGGGCGGCCATGTCGCCCATGAGGCGGGCCCCGACGCCGAGATCGTGGTGCAGATCAAGGAACTGCTGGACACGCGCGTGCGCCCCGCCGTCGCGCAGGACGGCGGCGACATCACCTTCCACGGCTTCGACCGCGGCATCGTCTATCTGCACATGCAGGGGGCCTGCGCGGGCTGCCCGTCCTCGACCCTGACGCTGAAGATGGGGATCGAGAACCTGCTGCGCCACTACATCCCCGAGGTGGTCGAGGTCCGGCCCGTTGCCTGACCGGATCATCCTGGGTTTCGACACATCGGCCGCGCATTGCGCGGCCGCTTTGCTGCGCGGCGACGCGGTTCTGGCAGCGGTCCATGAGGACATGGCCAAGGGGCAGGCCGAGCGGCTGATGCCCCTGCTGGAGGAGATGCTGGCGGCGGCGGGCCTGGGCTGGCGCGACCTGGACGCGATCGGGGTCGGCACGGGGCCGGGCAACTTCACCGGCATCCGGGTGGCGGTGGCGGCGGCCCGCGGCCTGGCCCTGTCCCTAGGCATCCCCGCCATCGGTGTCGAGGCGCCCGAGGCGCTGGCCTGGGGCTTGCCGCGGCCCTGCCGGGTGGTGATCGCGGGCCGGGGCGACATGGTCATCTGGCAGGACTTTGCCGAGGGCGCGGAGAGCCGGCCGCAGCAGGCTGCGGCCGGCGCGCTGCCGCCCGGCCCCGCGCAGGCTGCGCCTGCGACAGGAATTGCCGAGGGTGTGGCGCGCTTGGCCGCGGCCCGCGCGCATCTGCCGCAGCCGCGGCCCGCGCCGGTCTATCTGCGCCCCGCGGATGCGGCGCCCGCCCGCGATGCGCCCCCGGTGATCCTGGCGTGACGCCCGAGGATCTGGCCGCGCTGCATGCGCGGTGCTTCGACACCCCCCGCCCCTGGTCGGCCGACGAATTCGACTGCCTTCTGGAGGCGCGCGGGACCTTTCTGCTGGAGGCGCCGCAGGGCTTCCTTATCGGGCGCGCCGTCGCCGGCGAGGCCGAGCTGCTGACCGTGGCCGTGGACCCGCAGGCGCGGCGGGCGGGCACGGGCCGCGCGCTGGTTGCCGCATTCGCGGGCAAAGTGGCAGCGATGGGCGCCGAGGAGGCCTTTCTGGAGGTCGCGCATGACAACCTTGCGGCACGGCGGCTGTATCAGGCCACGGGATGGCTGGAAGCCGGCGTCCGGCGGCGATATTACGGGCCTGCGACGGACGCGATCGTGATGCGTCTGACGCTGCGTGCGACCCAAGAAGGCGGTTGACCGGACCCCGTGCGATGCGCCCTAATCGGGCGATCAGCGGGCCCGTTGAATCGCCCGCGAAAAACAGGATGAGGTTCCTTTATGTCCCTGATGAAATCTCTGCTGGCGGGCTCGGCCCTGGCCGTGCTGTCGACCGGCGCGGCGCTGGCCGATCCGGCGCTGATCTATGACCTGGGCGGCAAGTTCGACAAGTCGTTCAACGAGGCGGCCTTCGGCGGCGCGCAGCGGTGGGTCGAGGAGACCGGCGGCACCTATCGCGAGCTGGAGATGCAGTCCGAGGCACAGCGCGAGCAGGCCCTGCGCCGCCTGGCCGAAAGCGGATCGAACCCCATCGTCATGACCGGCTTCGCCTTCGGCGACGTGCTGACCAAGGTCGCGGGCGATTACCCGGACACGAAATTCGCCATCATCGACATGGTGGTCGAGGCGCCGAACGTGCAATCGGTCGTCTTCACCGAGGAGCAGGGCAGCTATCTGGCCGGCGTCATGGCCGGGATGGCGTCCGAATCCGGCACCGTCGGCTTCATCGGCGGCATGGACATCCCGCTGATCCGCAAGTTCGAATGCGGCTTTGCCCAAGGCTTCAAGTCGGTCCAGCCCGAAGGCTCGGTCGTCAGCAACTATACCGGCACGACGCCCGCGGCCTGGAACGACCCGGTCAAGGGTGGTGAGCTGGCGCGCGCGCAGAAGTCGCAGGGCGCCGACGTGATCTATGCGGCCGCCGGCGGCACCGGCATCGGCGTGCTGCAGGCCGCCGCCGACGAGGGCATCCTGGCCATCGGCGTCGACAGCAACCAGAACGCGCTGCATCCGGGCCAGATCCTGACCTCGATGGTCAAGCGCGTGGACAATGCGGTCTTCGACGCCTTCACGGCGGGCACCGAGCTGGAGCCGGGCGTCAAGGTCATGGACCTGGCCGCGGGCGGCGTGGACGTCGCCATCGACGACAACAACGCCGAGCTGGTCACCGCCGAGATGCAGGCCGCCGTGGACGAGGCCAAGGCCGCCATCGCCTCGGGCGAGGTCACGGTGCACGACTTCATGACCGACAACGCCTGCCCGGCCTCGTAATGACCACCGCAAGCGACATGATGGGGGGGCGGTCGGCGACGGCCGCCCCCGCTGCCATCGAGCTGCGGGGCATCTCGAAGGCGTTCGGGGCGGTTCAGGCGAACCGCGACATCAGCCTGTCGGTGCCGCGCGGCACGATCCACGGCATCATCGGAGAGAACGGCGCGGGCAAGTCGACGCTGATGTCGATCCTCTACGGCTTCTACAAGCCGGACGAGGGCCAGATCCTGGTGGGCGGCAGGCCGATCACCATCACCGACAGCCAGACCGCGATCCGCGCGGGCATCGGCATGGTGTTCCAGCACTTCAAGCTGGTGCAGAACTTCACCGTGCTGGAGAACATCATCCTGGGCGTCGAGGATGGCGCGCTGCTGCGCCCGTCGCTGTCCAAGGCGCGGGGCGTGCTGAAGCGCCTGGCCGCCGAATACCAGCTGAACGTGGACCCCGACGAGGTGGTGGAAAACCTTTCCGTCGGACACCAGCAGCGGGTCGAGATCCTCAAGGCGCTGTATCGCCAGGCCGACATCCTGATCCTGGACGAGCCCACGGGCGTGCTGACGCCCGCCGAGGCCGACCACCTGTTCCGCATCCTCAAGGGGCTGCGCGACGAGGGCAAGACGATCATCCTGATCACCCACAAGCTGCGCGAGATCATGGAGATCACCGACAACGTCTCCGTGATGCGCCGCGGCGAGATGGTCGCATCGGTCCGCACGCCAGAGACCAGCCCCGAACAGCTGGCCGAGCTGATGGTCGGCCGCAAGGTGCTGCTGAACGTGGACAAGCAGCCGGCGCGCCCGCAGGCCCCGGTCCTGGAGGTGCGCGGCCTGACCATGGTCGATGCCGAAGGCGTGGAGCGCCTGCGCGGCATCGACCTGGACATCCGCGCTGGAGAGATCTTGGGCATCGCGGGCGTCAGCGGCAACGGCCAGACCCAGCTGCTGGAGATCCTCGGCGGATACCCGGAAAAGGGCGCCAAGGTCACGGGCGAGGTACGCATGAACGGCGCCGCCCTGCCTCTGGCCGGATCGGGCTGCGATGCCGGTCAGCGACGCCGCGACGGCGTGGGCCATATCCCCGAAGACCGTCAGGTCGAAGGCCTGATCATGGATTTCGCCGCGTGGGAGAACGTGGCCTTCGGCTGGCACGACGCGCCCGAGTTCAACAAGGGCTGGCTGATGGACAATGACGCCATCCGCCGCGACGCCCAGGCCAAGATGGAGCGGTTCGACGTGCGCCCGCGCGACTGCCACCTGGCGGCGCGCAACTTCTCGGGCGGGAACCAGCAGAAGATCGTGGTCGCCCGCGAGATCGAGCGCAACCCCGACCTGCTGCTGATCGGCCAGCCCACGCGCGGCGTGGACATCGGCGCGATCGAGTTCATCCACAAGCAGATCGTGGCCCTGCGCGACGCGGGCAAGGCGATCCTGCTGGTCAGCGTCGAACTGGACGAGATCCTGGCCCTGTCCGACCGCGTGGCCGTGATGTTCGACGGCCGCATCATGGGCGAACGCCTGCCCGGCCAGACCACCACCGGGGAACTGGGCCTGCTGATGGCGGGCATCACCGACGCCCGGACCACGCCCGAGACCGCCCATGACCTGCCGGAGGGACGCGCCTGATGGACAAGATGCCGAAATGGGCGGACGTCATCCTGACGCCGCTGATCTCTCTGGTGCTGGCGATGGGCATTTCCGCGCTGGTGATCCTGGCCATCGGGGAAAGCCCCTGGATGGCGCTGACCACGATGGTCGAGGGGGCGCTCGGATCCAGCTATGGCTGGGGCTTCACGCTTTATTACGCGACGAACTTCATCTTCACGGGGCTGGCGGTGATGGTCGCCTATCACGCCGCCCTGTTCAACATCGGCGGCGAGGGGCAGGCGGCGATGGGCGGCCTAGGGGTCGCGCTGGTGCTGCTGTTCCTGCCGCTGCCGCATTGGGCCATCGCCCTGCCGGTGGCGATGCTGGGTGCGGCGGCCTTCGGGGCGGCCTGGGCCTTCGTGCCCGCCGTCCTGCAGGCGAAACGCGGCAGCCACATCGTGATCACCACGATCATGTTCAACTTCATCGCCGCGGCCACGCTGAACTATGTGCTGGTGAACCAACTGCGCCCGACGGGCAGCATGGACCCGGCCTCCGCCCGCTTCCCCGAGGCCACGAACCTGCCCGCACTGACCGACATCGCGGCGGGCATGGGGTTTGAATGGGGCCGCAACACGCCGGTCAACGTGACCTTCCTGGTGGCGCTGGCGGCCTGCTTCCTGGTCTGGGTTCTGATCTGGCGCACGCGTCTGGGCTATCAGATCCGCGCCTTCGGCAAGTCCGAACCCGGCGCGGTCTATGCGGGCATCAACCCCACGCGCATCACGATCATCGCCATGCTGATCTCGGGCGGGCTGGCGGGCATGATGGCCATCAACAACGTGATGGGCGAATCCGAACGCCTGGTCCTGAACGCGGTCGAGGGTGCGGGCTTCATCGGCATCGCGGTCGCGCTGATGGGCCGCAACCACCCCCTGGGAATCCTGCTGGCGGCGCTGCTGTTCGGCTTCCTCTATCAGGGCGGCGGAGAGCTGGCGCTGTGGACCACCATCCCGCGTGAGCTGATCATCGTCATCCAGGCCCTGGTGATCCTGTTCACCGGCGCGCTGGACAACATGGTCCGCATGCCGCTGGAACGGTTGTTCCTGACCATGAAACGGACCAGCCGGGGGGCGGTGAAATGAACATCCGCGAATCGCTGATAGCGATCATCGTCCTGGCGATCTGCCTGGTCTGGGCCCTGGCCGACGGCGCCGCCGCCCAGCAGGGCATCGGCAGCGCGCTGCGCCTGATGACGCCGCTGCTGCTGGCCTGCCTGGCGGGGCTCTATTCCGAACGCGCCGGGGTCTTCGACATCGGGCTGGAGGGCAAGATGCTGATGGCGGCCTTCACCGCCGCCTCGGTCGCCTACATCACCGGCAGCGCCTGGCTGGGCCTGGCGGCTGGCATCGCCGGGTCGCTGGCCCTGTCGCTGGTCCATGGCCTCGCCTCGATCACCTTCATGGGCAACCAGCTGATCTCGGGCGTGGCGATCAACTTCCTCGCTTCGGGGCTGACGGTGCTGGTCGGGCAGAACGCCTTCGGCCTGGGCGGCCGCACCCCGTCGCTGGAGGGGGCCGCCCGCTTCTCCCCCATCACCCTGCCCGGCGCCGAGGCGCTGCGCGACGTGCCGGTGCTGGGCCCGATCTATTCGGGGCTGATCTCGGGGCAGACGATCCTGGTCTATGTGGCCTTCGCCATGGTGCCGATCACGTGGTGGGTGCTCTACCGCACCCGGTTCGGCCTGCGCCTGCGCGCGGTGGGCGAGAACCCCGCCTCGGTGGACACCGCGGGCGTGTCGGTCACCCGGCTGCGCTATACGGCTGTGGCGATCTGCGGCATCCTCTGCGGCATCGCGGGGGCCTATCTGGCGACGGGCCTCTCGGCCGGTTTCGTCAAGGAGATGACCGCCGGGCGCGGCTTCATCGCGCTGGCGGCGCTGATCTTCGCCAAGTGGCGGCCGTGGCAGGCGCTGTTCGCGACCTTCCTCTTCGGTC
Source organism: Paracoccus sp. ME4 (assembly GCF_046736325.1). Lineage (GTDB taxonomy): Bacteria > Pseudomonadota > Alphaproteobacteria > Rhodobacterales > Rhodobacteraceae > Paracoccus. Next base: position 571,212 of record NZ_CP151276.1, on the reverse strand, counting down.
TGCTGGAGGCGATCGCGAACCTCTACCCGAACCTGGATCTGGGTGTCGTGACGGTGCCGTCCATGTTCATGAACGCGCTGCCCTATATCCTGACGGTGGTGATCCTGGCCGGCTTCGTCGGCCGCGCCATCCCGCCCCGCGCCGGAGGAGAGCCCTATGTCAAGGAGCGCTGAGCTGGCCGCCCTGATCCGCGACCGCGCGGGTCAGGAGGCGCCCGAATACGGCCTGATCCTGGGGTCCGGGTTGGGCCATCTGTCGTCCACGGTCGAGGGCGTGGCGATCCCCTATGACGACCTGCCGGGCTTTCCCCATGCGGGCGTGTCGGGCCATGTCCCCCAGCTGGTCATCGGTCAGCTGGAGGGGGTGCGGGTCGCGGTCTTCGGCGGGCGGTCGCACTATTATGAATCCGGGCGGGCGGACGCGATGCGTTTGCCGCTGGAGGTGCTGGCCGCCTTGGGGTGCGACAAGCTGATCCTGACCAACGCCGCCGGGTCGCTGCGCCCCGACATCCCGACCGGCGGGCTGATGCTGCTGAATGACCACATCGCGTTTGCCGGCACGAACCCGCTGATCGGAGAGGCGACCGACGCGCGCTTCGTGCCCATGACCGACGCGCATGACGCCGCGATGCGCGCGGCCCTGCTGGCGGCGGCCGAGGCCGAGGGGGTCGAGATGCCGCAGGGCGTCTACTGCTGGTTCTCGGGGCCCAGCTTCGAGACCCCGGCCGAGATCCGCGCCGCCCGCGTGCTGGGCGCCGATGCGGTGGGCATGTCTACCGTGCCCGAGATCATCCTGGCGCGGTTCCTGGGCCTCCGGGCGGCGGCCATCTCGGTCATCACCAACATGGGGGCGGGGCTGTCCGACGAATCGATCAGCCACGACCACACCAAGGCGATGGCCCCCCTGGGCGCCGCCAAGCTGGAGGCGGTGCTGCGCCGCTTCCTGAAGGATCAGGCCAGGTAGCGGCCGAACCAGTCCAGCGTCCGCCGCCAGGCCAGATCGGCGGCGGCCTGGTCGTATCGGGGCGTCGAATCGTTGTGGAACCCGTGGTTCACGCCCGGATAGACATGCCCCTCGAAGGTCTTGCCCGCCTCGCGCAGTGCGGCCTCATAGGCGGGCCAGCCCTCGTTGATGCGCTCGTCCAGCTCGGCATAGTGCAGCAGCAGCGGCACCTTGATCCGGGGCACGTCCTCCAGGGGCGCCTGGCGGCCATAGAAGGGTACCGACGCGCCCAGCTCCGGATAGGCCACGGCCAGTGCGTTGCAGACGCCCCCGCCATAGCAGAAGCCCACCGCCCCCACGCGGGTCACGTCCTCGCGGCCCATCAGATGCTCGGCCCCGGCAAAGAAGTCGTTCATCAGCCGCGTCGGATCGACCTCGGCCTGGAGCGCGCGGCCCTCCTCGTCATTGCCCGGATAGCCGCCCTTGGAGGTCAGCCCGTCGGGGGCCAGCGCCAGATAGCCCGCCTTGGCCAGCCTGCGCGCGACATCCTCGATATAGGGGTTCAGCCCGCGATTCTCGTGGATCACCAGCACGGCGGGGATCGCCCCCTCGGCCCCGGCCGGGCGTACCTGATAGGCGCGCACCTCGCCATGCCCCTCGGGCGAGGCATAAGTGACGTATTCCGGCACGATCTCGGAGTCGTTGAAGTTCACCTGCTGGGCCAGCGCGTAATCCGGCCGCAGCATGTTCAGCAGCGCCAGCGCGGTAACGCCGCCCACCGCGAACTTGCCCGCCCGGTCCAGGAACTGCCGCTTGGTGATGCGGCCATGGGCGTAATAGTCGTACAGCTCCAGCAGTTCCTGCGGGAAATCCTTGGCGGTCATCCGGGTCATCGCACGCTCCTGTTCCTGGGGTCGCGCAAGACTAGGCCGGATGGTCGCGCCGGGCGGATCACAAAAGGGCGACCGCCCCGGCGACAAACCCGCGCAGGTCAGCCCATGCGGGCCAGCGCGGCCTCGACCCGGGCCGTCGCGGCCTCCAGGTCGGTCAGCCCCTCCAGCGCCACGACCGCGCCGCGCCCGTCATCGTGGCGCGCGCGGTGCTTGTCATAGCGCGGATCGTAATGGTCGCGCAGCAGCCCCTCGGACAGCAGCTGCCAGTCGCGCCGGGCCAGCGCGCCGCGCCAGCCCTCGACCCGCTCGGCCGGGTGCAGGGGGGCGATCAGGTCCAGGATGCCCGCGACCCGGTCCGGGTCGGCGACCATGTCGCGATAGGTGGCGGCGGTGAAGGCCGCGCGGGCCGCGACCGGCACCTGCAGGCGCAGGCGGGGCGCGGCGCAGATCGCCTGCCACATGGCCTTGGGGACGGTGATCTGGCCCACGCGGCTGCTCTCGGCCTCGACCAGCAGGGGGCGGGCGGGGTCCAGCCCCTCCAGTGCCACGGCCAGGCGGCCCTCGAACATCTTCTGGCTGGGCTGGCCCTCGGGATGGCCGCCGAACAGGCTGCCGCGATGGTTGGCCAGCCCCTCCAGGTCGATCACCTGATGGCCGCGCAGCGCCAGCCGCTGCAGGATCGCGGTCTTGGCGCTGCCCGTGTTGCCGTCCAGCACGATCACCGGGGCGGCGATGGGACCGTTCTGCACCCGGTCCACGACCAGCGACCGCCAGGCCTTGTAGCCGCCCGCGACGCGCCCCACGCGCCAGCCGATCTGGGACAGGATCGTGCCGAAGCTGCCCGACCGCTGCCCGCCGCGCCAGCAATAGACCAGAGGCTTCCACGCCCCGCCCCGGTCGGACAGCGGCCCCTGCAGGTGCCGCGCCGCATTGGCCGCGACCAGCGCCGCCCCCAGCTTGCGCGCGTCGAACGAGGAGACCTGCTTGTAGATCGTGCCCACCAGCGCGCGTTCGGCATCGCTCAGCACCGGCAGGTTGATCGCGCCGGGCAGGTGATCCTCGGCGAACTCGGCCGGGGCGCGGACATCGATGATGTCGTCGAACCCGGCGAGAGCCGGGTCCGCCGCACTGGACAGCGTCAGGTCCAAGATCAGAAGACGTAGACGGGCGTGCCGATCGGCACCTGGTCGAACAGGCTGATCACGGCCTCGTTGCGCATGCGCAGGCAGCCGTTCGACACCGCCCGCCCGATCGAGCCGGGATCGGTCGTGCCGTGGATGCGGATGGCGGTGTCGTTGCCGCGGTCGTCATAGAGATACAGCGCCCGCGCGCCCAGGGGGTTCTTCGGCCCGCCGGGCATGCCGTCGGCATATTTCGCATAGGCATCGGGATTGCGCTCGATCATGTCGTTGGTCGGGCGCCAGCTGGGCCATTCGACCTTGCGGCCGATGGTGGCCTTGCCCTTCCAGACCAGCTCGGCCGTGCCGACGGCCACGCCGTAGCGGGTGGCGCGGCCCGGCGCGGTAACGTGATAGAGAAAGAAGTCGCGGCTGACGACGACGATGCTGCCGACCTCGAAATCCTCGCGGATGGCGACCTCGGTCGGGGCATAGGGGTCGGAGGCGGCCTGCGCCCAGCCCGGCACCGGCGCCAGCGTCCGGGCCAGCGCGGGGGCGGCGACCGCCAGGGCGGCCAGCGAGATCATCCGACGACGGTTCATGGGGCGGTCCTTGTTCACATGCGTCCTTTGGCCCGTGGATACAGGCAAACCGCCCCCGCCCGCAACTCACGACCGCGTTCTGGCGGCCCGTGCGGGGCCTGCGGGCTTGACCGCGCGGCGCTTGGGCCACATCTGTTGGGGCATGAACCGCATCCCCCCCGTGCCCGCCGCACCCCTGCAAGGACGCTGCGCGCCATGACCACCGCGACCGATCTGGACCTGTCCATTCCGGGCATCAGCTGCGCCGCCTGCGCGGGCCGCGTGACACGCGCGCTGAACGCGCTGCCGGGCGTCAACGGGCTGGGGGTCGATCCGGTCGGCCGCACCGCGCATCTGCGGCTGGAGGGGGCGACGCTGCCCCAGGTCCAGGCCGCGCTGACCCAGGCCGGCTATCCGGCCGACCTGCCGGTGACCCGGCTCAGCATCGCGGGGATGAGCTGCGCGTCCTGTTCCGGCCGCATCGCCCGCGTGCTCAACGCCCGCCCCGACATCGCCGCGGCCCAGATCGACGTGACCGCCGGAGAGGCCCTGATCACCCATGCGGAGGGCCTGACCCCCGCCGCGCTGGCGCGGATCGTGACCGATCTGGGCTATCCCGCGCGGGTCGCCGATGACGGCCCCACCGCGGGCCCCGTGGACGAGGCCCCCGCCCTGCGCCGGGCCTTCCTGATCGCGGCGCTGCTGACCCTGCCGGTCTTCGTAACCGAAATGGGCGGCCACCTGTTTCCCGCCTTCCACCACTGGCTGCACGGGATGATGCCGCAGCGGGCGCTGTGGCTGGGCCAGATGGTGCTGACGCTGACGGTGCTGGCGGGGCCTGGGCGGCGGTTCTTCGCGACGGGTCTGGCGGCCCTGCGGCGCGGCGCGCCGGAAATGAACAGCCTGGTGGCCCTGGGCGCGGGAGCGGCGTTCCTCTTCTCATCGGTGGTCGTGCTGGCGCCGGGGCTGGTCCCGCCCGCCTCGCGGCAGGTCTGGTTCGAGGCCGCCGCCGTCATCGTCACCCTCATCCTTCTGGGCCGCTGGCTGGAGGCGCGCGCCAAGGGCCAGGCGGGCGCCGCGATCCGCGCGCTGGTCGCGCTGGCGCCCGACCGGGCGACGGTCCTGCGCGACGGCCGCCCGGTGACCCTGCCCGTGGCCGATCTGGTGCCCGGAGACCTGATCCGCCTGGCCCCCGGAGAGCGGGTGGCGCTGGACGGCGTCCTGACCGAAGGGCGCGGCGCCATCGACGAATCCATGCTGACCGGAGAGCCGCTGCCGGTCGACAAGGCGCCCGGCGACGCGGTGACCGGCGGCACGGTGAACGGTGCATCCGCGCTGACCTATCGGGTGACGGCGATCGGCGCCGACACGGTCCTGTCGCGTATCGTGGCGCTGGTCCGCGGCGCGCAGGCCGCCCGCCTGCCGGTGCAGGACCTAGTCGACCGGGTGACGCGGATCTTCGTCCCCGGCGTGATGGCGCTGGCCGGGGCGACGTTCCTCCTGTGGCTGACCTTCGGCCCCGATCTGGCCCATGCGGTCGTCGCGGCGGTGTCGGTCCTGATCATCGCCTGCCCCTGCGCGATGGGGCTGGCGGTGCCGGTCTCGATCATGGTGGGCAGCGGCCGGGCGGCGCGGCTCGGCATCCTGTTCCGGCGCGGAGAGGCGCTTCAGGCGCTGTCGCAGGCCCGCATCGTGGCCTTCGACAAGACTGGAACCCTGACGCAGGGCCGCCCGCGCGTCACCGCCATCCACAGCCCGCATCTGGACCACACCATACTGCTGCGCCTGACCGCCGCGGCGGAGGCGCGCTCCGAACACCCGCTGGCCCATGCCATCCTGGAGCGGGCGGAGGGCCTGGACCTGCCCGCCGCGCAGGATGTGGTGGCCCGTCCCGGACAGGGCCTCTCCGCCCGCGTCGAAGGGCGGGCCCTGCTGATCGGCAACCTCCGCGCGCTGGAGACCGCGGGCGTCGCGGTCGATGCCGATCTAGCGGCGCGCGCCCAGGACGACGCGGCGCAGGGTGCGACGGCCGTGCATGTCGCGCTGGACGGGCGCCATGTCGCGGCGCTGGCCCTGTCTGACCCCGCCCGCCCGGAGGCCGCGCCTGCCATTGCCGCGCTGCGGGCCATGGGCATCGACTGCGTGATGCTGTCGGGCGATCAGCCCGCCACCGCCCGCGCCGTGGGCGCCGGGCTGGGCCTGACCGACATCCGCGGCGGGCTGTCGCCCGAGGACAAGCTGACCGCGATCCGCGCCATGGGGGCGCAGAGCGTCTTCGTCGGCGACGGCATCAACGACGCCCCCGCCCTGGCCGCGGCGGGCACCGGCATCGCCATCGGCACGGGGACCGACATCGCCATCGAATCGGCCGATGCGGTGCTGATGTCGGGTGATCCGCAGGGGGTGGCGCGCGCCATCCGCCTGTCGCGAGCGGTGATGCGCACCATCCGCCAGAACCTGTTCTGGGCCTTCGCCTACAACGTCGCGCTGATCCCGGTGGCGATGGGGGCGCTGGTCCCGTTCGGCGGGCCGGCCCTGTCACCGATGCTGGGCGCGGGGGCGATGGCGCTGTCCTCGGTCTTCGTGGTTGCCAATGCCCTGCGCCTGAGGACCGCCGCATGAGCCGATACCTTCCCGCCCTATCCCGCCGCGCCCTGCTGGCCGGTGCCGCCGCACTGAGCCTGGTGCGCCCCGCCCGCGCGCAGCAGGCGCTGCCCCGGCTGCTGTGCTTCGGCGACAGCCTGACGGCGGGATACGGGCTGTCCCGGGGCGAGGGGCTGGTCCCGCAGCTGTCGGCCTGGCTGGCCGCCGCGGGCCGTCCGGCGCAGCTGATCGATGCGGGCCTGTCGGGCGACACGACCTATGGCGGGCGGGTGCGGATCGGCCTGTCGATGCGCCGCCACCTGCCCGACGCGGTCATGGTCGAACTGGGCGGCAACGACATGCTGCGCCGCTGGAACCCCGATCAGGCGGAGGAGAACCTGGACGCCATCCTCGCCACGGCAGGGTCGGGCGGCCGGCCCGTGCTGCTGGTGGGCATCCACGCGCCGGCCGGTGATCCGGACTGGCGCCGGGCCTGGAGCCGGCTGTGGCCGCGGCTGGCCGAACGGCACGGCACGCTGCTGCTGCCCGACCTCTATGCGCCGCTGGCGCGGGTGCCTGCGGCGCAGAGGCGGCCCCTGATGCTGCGCGACGGGGTGCATCCCTCCGCGCAGGGGGTTCGGCTGATCGTGGACCACCTGGGCCCGACGGCCGCCGAACTGGTCGCCAGCGCTGTTTCGTGACGCGGCTCAGTGACCGGCGTGATCGCCGTGACCGCCGCCGCCGGCCCCGTGATCCATGCCCGCATCGGCGCGGGCGTTGTCCACGACGGCCTCGACCGTCTCCTGACCGCAATCGCCGAAATCGAGCACCAGCGGCACGGCATCGCCATCGGCCAGCGGCTCGGTCAGGCCCAGCAGCATGATGTGATCGCCCCCGCGCGACAGCGCATGGGTCTGACCGGCGGGGACGGCGATCTCGGGGATCTGGCCCATCTTCATCACGCCGTTCTCCTCGGTATGGGTGTGCAGCTCGGCGCGTTCGGCGGCCTGGGTGGTGACGGCCTGCAGGCTGCAATCCACCGCGCGGTGGTTCTCCAGCTGCAGGAACACCGACGCCACCATCGGATTGGTGCTGCGGGCATAGGCGTCGTTCACATGCATGCCGTCATGGGCCAGCACGGCGGCGGGCAGGGCCGCGATCAGCGCGGCCAGGGTAAGGGTCTTCATGGGATCGTCCTTCGGATGGGTGTCAGGTCTGGCGGATCGGTCGCGGCGCGACCGGCGGGTCGCGGGCGCGCAGATCGGCGGGACGACGGGGGGAAGGACGCTCTCCCGGAGCAAGGACGGCGGGATCGCCCGGGGCCGCACGCGGCGGCAGGGTGACATCGGGGGGCGCGACGCCGGCCAGCAGGCTCAGCGCCATGTCGGGGCAGAGATGGGGCCGGGTCTCACCGGGCGCGCCGTCGGGACGCGGCACCATGACGACCCCCTGCCCGGTGCACAGCACGATCCGGTCGGCCAGCATGACCGTGCCGCGTGCCGCGCCCAGGCCCATGGCGGACAGCATCACGACCAGGATCAGGATCGGCGGCAGGACCGGATGGGACAGGCGGCGGGACATGGCGGCATCCTAACCGCGACGGCGGCCGGGGTCAGCAGGCAATCGGGTCGCAGGGCCGCAGACGCAGGGCACCCGGACATGCAAAGGCCCCGCCGATCGGCAGGGCCATGCAGAATGGATCGCGACGGGGCGATCAGGCGTTGGCGGCTTCGGCCTTGACCAGCTCGCGCTTGATCTTCTGGGCGCGGTCCGACAGGTCGGCATCCTTGGCCTTGGCCAGGAAGGCGTCCAGACCGCCACGGTGATCGACCGAACGCAGCGCCGCGGCCGAGATGCGCAGCGAATAGCCGCGGCCCAGCTTTTCGGACAGCAGCGTGACCTCGTTCAGGTTCGGCAGGAACCGGCGACGGGTCTTGTTGTTGGCATGGCTGACATTGTTACCGCTCATCGGGCCTTTGCCGGTCAGTTCGCAGACGCGCGACATGGTGTGTTCCTTCGTCTCAGCTGTGCGGGCGGGGGGTCCGTCCCAATGTGAAAGGGCGCCGCGAGGCAGCGCCCGGAATTCCGTTCGCGGGTGGCTACCGCATGACGGCCCGCGCGTCAAGCCTTGTCGGCTGATTCGCCTTGGCCGCGCCAGCCGCGTTCCAGCGCGATCAGCCGCTCCTTGCGCCACAATCCCCCGGCATAACCGGTCATGCTGCCATCCGCGCCGATGACGCGGTGACAGGGCACGACCAGCGCCAGGCGGTTCGCGCCGTTGGCCGCCGCGACCGCCCGGACGGCGGTGGGCCGGCCGATGGCCGCGGCCAGCTGCGCATAGCTGCGCGTGCCGCCCGGCGCAATCGCCTGCAATTCCTGCCAGACCTGCACCTGAAAGGGCGTGCCGCGCAGGCGCACCGGCAGGTCCAGCCGCCCGTCGCGCCCGGCAAAGAACGCCTCCAGCGCGGCCTCGGTGCGGTCGGTCACGCCGCTGCGGCCCAGCCCGATGCGCCCCCCGGCCAGCGCCGACAGCCGCCGCAGCCCCTGCGGCAGCGCCTTGCGGTCTGTGAATTCCAGCAGGTGCAGCGCCGCGTCATCGGCAATCGCAATCATGCCCCCCAGGGGCGTGTCGATCCAGTCGGCGCGCAGGTCGGCGCCCCCCTGCATGTGGTGCGGCGGGTGGCCGAACAGGCGCGCGAAGGCGCCCCGGAACCCCGATGCCGAATCGAATCCGGCCTCCAGCTGCGCGTCGATCATCGCTCCTCCCTGTTCCAGGACGGTCATGGCGCGGCGCAGGCGGGCCGCCCGCGCCATCTGCAGAAAGCTGTGGCCCAGATGCCGCCGGAACAGCCGCCGCACGGTCGAGGGGTCCAGCCCCATAGCCTGCAGGTCGCCCTGGCTCCAGCGGCGGTCGGGCGCGTCGCGCAGCGCCTGCACCAGCCGCGCCACCACCGGGGGCAGCGCCCCGTCCGGGTGACAGCGCAGGCAGGCGCGGAATCCCGCCGCCCGCGCGGCACCGGCATCCGCGAACCAGCGGCAGTTCTCGGGGCGGGGCTTGCGCGCCGGGCAGGTCAGCCGGCAATAGATCCCGGTCGAGACGACGCCCACCAGCGCCACCCCGTCATAGCCCGCGTCCCGCGCCAGAAGCGCCGCATAGAGCCGGTCGTGATCCAGTCCGTCGCGCATGGCGCCCCCCTTGCCGTCACGCCCTTATGCCACGGCCCGGTGCGGCACGGGGCGCGAAAACGGGCATCTCATCGCGACGCGCGCAGCCAGTCCAGCACCTGCGCCGCCGCCTGCCCCGCAGGCAGCGCGCCCTGCGCCACACGGCCGCCCAGATCGTCGATGCGCGCCCGCGCGGCGGGGGTCTCCAGCTGCGCCAGAAGGCCCGCGCGCAGTTCGGACAGGAACCAGTCGCGCGCCTGTTCGGCCCGGATGCGGTCGAAATGGCCGTGCCCGCGCCGCCAGTCGGCCAGCGCCCGCATGCGCGCCCAGGCCTCCTCCAGCCCCGTCCCCGTCGCGGCCGAGACCGGCATCGCCAGCGGATAGTCCGGCGGGTCCTGCACCCGCCTGCGCAGCAGCCGCAGCGCGCCCGCGTAATCGGCCACGGTGCGGCGCGCGGCGGACAAGAGCTCTCCGTCGGCCTTGTTGACCAGGATCAGGTCGGCCATCTCCATGATGCCGCGCTTGACGCCCTGCAATTCGTCGCCCCCCGCCGGGGCCAGCAGCAGCACGAACAGGTCGGCCATCTGCGCCACCAGCGTCTCGGACTGGCCGACGCCCACCGTCTCGATCAGGACGATGTCATGGCCCGCGGCCTCGCACAGGCGCACGGCCTCGCGGGTGCGGCGGGCGACGCCGCCCAGATGCGCGCTGGAGGGGCTGGGCCGAATGAAGGCGCGCGGATCGCGCGACAAGAGCTCCATCCGCGTCTTGTCCCCCAGGATCGAGCCGCCCGACCGGGTCGAGGAGGGATCGACCGCCAGCACCGCGACGCGCAGGCCCTGCCCGGTCAGCATGGTCCCGAAGGCCTCGATGAAGGTCGACTTGCCCACCCCCGGCGTGCCCGACAGCCCGATGCGCAGGGCCTCCCCCTCGGGCAGCGCCGCGATCAGCGCCTGCGCCCGGTCGCGGTGGTCGGGGCGGGTCGATTCGACCAGCGTGATCGCGCGGGACAGCGCCCGGCGGTCGCCCGCCAGCAAGGGTGTCAGAAGTTCGTCGGTCATCGCCACTCCGCCAGCCGCCTGGCGCGAGACTGGACCAGCCGCCCCGGCGGGGCAAGCCCGGCCCGCCTTGTGCGCGGACGCGCGCGGGCCTATCCTGCACGCCATCCGATCGCGGAGATCCGGCCATGTCCCACATCCTGACCCGGCGCCGGCTGATGCTGACCGCGGCCTGCGCGCTGTTGCCCTTGGTGGCGACGGCCGAGGGGCCGCGCGACTGGAGCGCCGCACCGTGGCAGCTGATGATGGTCGGCTCTCCGGCCTGCCATTTCTGCCGGGCCTGGGAGGCCGAGATCGGCCCCGGCTATGCCACGTCGCCCGCGGGCCGGGCCGCGCCGCTGTTCCATGTCGATGTCGACGGCCCCTATCCGGACGGCTTGGCGCTGGCGCGGCGGCCGTGGATCACGCCGACCTTCGTGCTGCTGCGCGACGGGTCGGAGGTAGGGCGGGTCGAGGGCTATGTCGGCAAGCGGCACTTCCATCCGGTGCTGGGCCAGGTGATGCGCGACGCGGGGCTGGACCCCGGCGCCTGATCCGCGTCCGGGCGGGCTTTTGTCGGCGCGCGGCTTGCGTTAGTCAGGCGGCGACCCCCAAGCCGCGAAGGTGCGCCCATGCATGACATCCGTGCGATCCGAGAGAACCCCGAAGCCTTCGAGACCGCCCTGTCGCGGCGCGGCCTGACCGGGGTCACCGCGCAGATCCTGTCGCTGGACGAGGCGCGCCGCGCCCGCATTGCGGCCGCCGAGACCGCCCAGGCCGAACAGAACCGCGCCAGCAAGGAGGCCGGCGCCGCCAAGGGCCGCGGCGACGAGGCCGCGTTCGAACGCCTGCGCGCGCAGGTCGGCCAGGCCAAGGCCGACATTGCCGCGATGCAGACCGAGGCCGAGGCGCTGGACGCGCAGCTGCGCGACCTGCTGATGGGCATCCCGAACCTGCCGCTGGAAACCGTTCCCGAGGGCCGGGACGAGGACGACAACGTCGAGCTGCGCCGGTGGGGCAGCCCGCGCGCCCTGGACTTCGCCCCGCGCGAGCATTTCGAGATTCCGGGCGTCGCCGCCGGGATGGATTTCCAGACCGGCGCCAAGCTGTCGGGCAGCCGCTTCGTCGTGCTGAAGGGCGCGGTCGCGCGCATCCACCGCGCGCTGGCGCAGTTCATGGTCGACCTGCATGTGGACGCGCATGGGCTGGAGGAGACCTGGACCCCCGTCCTGGTGCTGGAGCCGATGATGGTCGGCACCGGCCAGCTGCCCAAGTTCGGCGAGGACAGCTACAAGACCCGCGAGGGCTACTGGCTGATCCCCACGGCCGAGGTCACGCTGACCAACACCGTGCATGGCGACCTGCTGGAGCACGCCGCCCTGCCCCGCCGCATGGTCGCGCACAGCCAGTGCTTCCGCTCGGAGGCGGGCAGCGCGGGGCGCGACACCACCGGCATGCTGCGCCAGCATCAGTTCGAGAAGGTCGAGATGGTCTCGATCACCGATGCCGACAGCGGGCTGGCCGAACACGACCGCATGACCCGCTGCGCGGAGGCCGTGCTGGAGGCGCTGGAGCTGCCCTATCGCACCATCGTGCTGTGCACGGGCGACATGGGCGCGGGTGCGCGCATCACCCATGACCTGGAGGTCTGGCTGCCCGGCCAGGACCGCTATCGCGAGATCAGCAGCGTCAGCTATTGCGGCGACTATCAGGCGCGGCGGATGAACGCCCGCTATCGCCCGGCGGGGGGTGGCAAGCCGGACTTCGTGCACACGCTGAACGGCTCCGGTCTGGCGGTCGGACGCGCGCTGATCGCGGTGCTGGAGAACGGCCAGCAGGCCGACGGGTCGGTGGTTCTGCCCGCCGTGCTGCACCCCTATCTGCGCGGCGCGGGCAGGCTGACGGCGGACGGCCGACTGGTCTGACAAGTCGCGCTGCGGGCGCGAAACTGAGGCAGGCCGACTCGCGTTGGCCTGCATGGCACGAACGGGATCCCTTCTTCAGATGGCGGCCGCGGCGATCTTCGTGATCTGCTGCACCCTGTTCGCCTGGTTGACCGAAACCACGGTTCAATTGGACGCCGCGCGGCTGGCGGCGCCGCTGCTGCCGGTGGCTCCGCCGGACCGGACGGCGATCCCGGTGCTGTATCTGGACCCTGACAATGTCGTGATGTGGACGCTGATGGTCGCCATCTGCGCCATGGTGCTGCTGGACGCGGTGGGCCAGTGGATCGACGACACAGACCGCGAGCCGGTGCGGACAGGCCGGCGCCGGGTCTGGCCCTTCATCACCGCCGCGGCGCTGCTGGCGGCGACCTGGCCCGCGCTGATCACGCTGCCGCTGCTGCTGACCGCGGTGACCACCGCCAGCGCGGTGCTGGCAACGGTGGGCGCGCGCCACGCGGCTGGACGCCACCGCCCGGCCATCGGTTTCTTCGCGGGCTGGGCCACGGCGCTGGCCTCATCGGCGCTGGCCGAGATGTCGGTGCAACTGCTGAGCCTGCCGCAGATCGCCGTGCCCGCCGTGGCGATCCTGCCCGCCGCGGCCCTGGGCATGGCGGCGCAGATGTGGATCGGGACCAGCATCGGCTATTCCGTGGCGCTGATCTGGGCCTTCTGCGGGCTGGCCATTTCGACCATGGGCACCGATCCGATGATCGCGCTGGTGGCGATCATCGGGATCAGCGCGATGGCGGCCGTCCTGATCCGGGCGGCCAGCTGAGCGTCAGCTGCCCTTGGGCTTCTGACGGTTCTTGTGCTTGGACAGCGCGCCCGACTGCACGATCTTGGTGGCCTTGGCCTTGAACGGGTTGTCCCCGCCCTGATCGCGGAAGAACAGCCGGATCGGCGTGCCCGGCATGTCGAAATCCTGCCGCAGCCCGTTGATCAGATAGCGCTGATAGCTGTCGGGGATTTTGTCGGTATGCGTGGCCTTGACGATGAAGGCGGGCGGGCGCGTCTTGACCTGCGTCATGTAGCGCAGGCGGATGCGGCGGCCACCCGGCGCGGGGGGCGGATGGCTTTCGGTCATCGCGCTCAGCCACTGGTTCAGGCGCGCGGTGGACACGCGGCGGTTCCAGACCTCATGCGCCTTGACGACGGCGTTGTGCAACCGGTCCAGACCCTTGCCGGTGCGGGCCGACACGGTGACCAGCGGCGCGCCGCGCAGCTGCGGCAGCAGCTTCTCGAAGCTGGCGCGCATCTCGTTCAGCTTGTGGGGCTTGTCGTCCTCGAGGTCCCACTTGTTCACCGCGACCACGACGGCGCGGCCCTCGGTCTCGGCGAAATCGGCGATGCGCAGATCCTGCGTCTCGAACGGGATCTCCACGTCCAGCAGCACGACCACGACCTCGGCAAAGCGCACCGCGCGCAGTCCGTCCGCGACCGACAGCTTCTCCAGCTTCTCGGTCACGCGGGCGCGCTTGCGCATGCCGGCCGTGTCGAAGATGCGCATGGGCGTGCCCATGAAATCCGTGGTCACGCTGATCGAATCGCGGGTGATCCCGGCCTCGGGGCCGGTCAGCAGGCGGTCCTCGCCCAGGATCTTGTTGATCAGCGTGGACTTGCCCGCATTGGGACGCCCGATCACGGCCATCTGCAGCGGACGCGCCTCGGAGGGACGCCAATCCTCGGCGCCTTCGCCGGTCTCGGCATCCTCGTCGGTCAGATCGATGTCGGTCGCGGCCTCGATGGGGGCGGGACGCTCGGCCTCGATCCGGTCGGCCAGCGGCACCAGCACGCGATAGAGGTCGTCCATCCCCTCGCCATGCTCGGCCGAGATGCGCAGCGGCTCTCCCAGGCCCAGGGCATAGGCCTCCATCGCCCCCGCCTCTCCGGCGCGGCCCTCGGACTTGTTGGCGGCGACGATGACATGCTTGGCGCGACGGCGCAGGATCTCGGCGAAATACTCGTCGGCGGCGGTGACGCCGATGCGCGCATCGACCACGAACAGGCAGATGTCGGCCTCGTCGACTGCGCGCTCGGTCAGGCGGCGCATGCGGCCCTGAAGGCTGTCATCCTCCGCCATCTCGAGGCCGGCGCTGTCGATCACGACGAATCGCAGGTCGCCAAGGCGGCCCGCGCCCTCGCGGATGTCGCGGGTCACGCCGGGCTGGTCATCGACCAGCGCCAGCTTTTTCCCGACGAGTCGGTTGAACAGGGTGGACTTGCCCACATTGGGCCGCCCGACGATAGCAAGGGTGAATGTCATCGGAATGCGTGCAACTGGCCGTTGCGTGCAACGACGTAAAGGGTTTGACCGGCGACCACCGGGGCCGACGCCGCCCCACCGGGGATCTGCGCCTGCCCGACCAGCGCGCCGGAGGCGGGATCGAAGCTGCGCAACATGCCATCGCTGGAGGCGACATGCAACCGCCCTCCGGCCAGGACCGGTCCGTAATGGGCATGGACCGCACTTTGCTTGCGCACCCGCTCGGTCGTGAAATAGGGCAGCGGCTGGCGCCAGATCACCCCGCCGGTGGCCGCGTCCAGACGCACCAGCTGCGCCTGGTCGTTCACGGCGAAGGCCGATCCGCCCGCCACGACGACGGGGCTGCTCGCACCCTCGCGCGCGCTCCAGTCCGACAGGCCGGTGGCCAGCTCGACCGAGGCGATGCGCCCCGAGGAGGTCCCGGCATAGACGCGGCCCCCGGTGATCACCGGATCGCCGGTCACGTCGCGGATGACCGCGATGGCGCGTCCGGGGCGCGTGCCCGCGATGGGTGCGGTCCAAGCGGTCAGGCCCGAGGCCCGATCGACCGCGACCAGCTCGCCCGAGGAGAAGGGGAAGACGACCGTGTCGCCCTGCACCGCCGGCACCGCGACGCCCATGACGCCCGATCCCGACTGCGTGCCGGCGGTCTGCCACAGCACGCGGCCGTCGCTGGCGCGCACCGCATAGCCCACCGAATTGCGCGAGGCGACATAGACGACGCCGTCCTGCACGGTCGGCCCGCCGCCGATCGCGGCCTCGACCCGCTGGCGCCACAGGACGCCGCCGCTGGCCGCGTCCAGCGCGACCAGCTCGCCAAAGCCGGTGGTGACGTAGAGACGCCCGCCCTCATAGGCCAGCCCGCCGCCCGAGGCGCTGTCGGGGTTCTCGCGCGGGGGGGTGACGTTGCTGGACCAGACGCGGCCGCCGTTCGGCGCGGTGGCGGTCACGCCCGCGCGGCTGTCCAGCGTAAAGATCAGCCCGCCGCCCACGACCGGATCGGCGGTGATGCGATAGCGGCGGCTGTCGCCCGCGCCGATATCGGCTGACCAGATCCGCGTTCCCGCAGCACCCAGGGCCAGGTGGCCGGGCGCATGGGCCGCATTGCCGCCGCGATGGGTCCATTCGGCATTCGCCACGGGCGCGGCCAATGACAGGGCAGTGCTGCTGACCCCGGGGGCGCCGACCACGGCCGGACCGTCCGGAGAGGTGACGGCCAGCGGGTCCAGACGCTCTCCGGGCAGGATCACGTCGCGGTCGCCGCAACCGGCCAGCGCCAATGCGGCGGCCATCGCCAGGGTCAGTCGCTGCATCACCGTCACTCCCTCAAGCAGTCTGTCAGCCGCGTTCGGACGCGGTCATTCGGTGGGTTCGGGCGTCTCGCCCAAGGCGATCATCATCTCGGACAGGCGGCGACGCAAGGCCTCGGTCAGGCCGCTCTTGTCCTGGATCTGGCGGATCAGGGTGATCGCGTCCTCGGATCGACCGGCCCCGATCAGCGCCACGGCCTTCTGCTCCAGCGCCAGAAGCTCGAAGGGCGCCCCCGCGCGCGACAGGCGCGTCAGGATGTCGTCGCGTTCGGCCGCATCCATCTGCGCGCCTTCCAGCATCACCAGCTTCAGCTGCGCCAGCTCTCCCAGGACGCCCTGGGGCTGGGTGCGGGCGACCTCGCGCAGGGCCTCGGCGCGGGCCGCGGCGTCATCGCCCGTGCCCGCCGCCAGCAGCCCCGCCAGCGCCTGACGCTCGGCCGAGCCCTGCGCATCGACGCCCAGGATCGCCGCGGCATCGCCCTCGGCCTCGGCCGCCAGCACCGCATCGCCCCATTCCTGCGCCGCCGCGCGGTCCCGCGCCACGGAGTATTCGCGCCATGCGGTATAGCCGACCGCCACCACGATCAGCAGCACCACGATCCAGCCATAGCGGCGCATCGCGCCATACAGCCGGTCGCGCCGCAGCTCGTCCGTGACCTCGTCGATGAAACTGTCGTTCTGGTTGGCCATGCCTGCGCGCCCCGCCCGATCCGTCCTTGTGTTCCCGTGGTCTTATACCGGCACGGGCGGAAATGCCAATGCCGGCGCAGCCCATGCAAAAGGCCCGCCCAAAGGGGCGGGCCTTTCCTGTGCCGGAAGACGCCTCACATGCGCGAGGCGACGTTCTCCCAGTTCACCAGCTTGTCCAGGAAGTTCTCCAGATACTTCGGACGCGCGTTGCGGAAGTCGATGTAGTAGCTGTGCTCCCACACGTCGCAGCCCAGAAGCGCGGTCTGGCCGGTGACCAGCGGGTTAACGCCGTTCTCGGTCTTGGTGACCTCCAGCGAGCCGTCGGCGTTCTTGACCAGCCAGACCCAGCCCGAGCCGAACTGGCCGACGCCGGCCTCGGAGAACTTCTTCTTGAAGGCCTCGACGGAACCGAAGCTGTCGGTGATGGCCTTCTCCAGCGCGGCGGGCATGGCGCCGGGGTTCGGGCCCATCATCTCCCAGAACTGGGCGTGGTTCCAATGCTGGCTGGCATTGTTGAAGATGCCGTTCTGCGCCACCGCACCCTTCTGATAGGTGCCGGTGACGATGTCCTCCAGCGACTTGCCTTCCCATTCGGTGCCGGCGACCAGCTCGTTCAGCTTGTCCACATAGGCCTTGTGGTGCTTGTCATGGTGGTATTCCAGCGTCTCGCGGGACATGCCGCCGGCTTCCAGCGCGTCGTGGGAATAGGGAAGATCGGGAAGGGTGAAGGCCATGTCGCGGTCCTTTCGAAAGGGTTGCTCGGTTCGGCGCGGACGGTCGCGCATTCCGCGGACCAACGCAAGGGGCGGACCGGGGTTCCGGTCCGCGCCCGCGTCAGCGCGGCGCCAGATGGCTGCCGGGCAGCGCCGCGTTGGTCAGGATCAGCCCCAGGTAATCGGCGGTGGACCGGAACCCGATGACGCGGAAGCCCCCGTCGACGCGCCACAGGGCGGCCGCGGTCTGCGCCATGCGGGTCCGGCGCAGGTGGCCTTCGGGAAAGCCCGCGGCATCGACCGGGGCCAGCTTGGCCACCACATCGGCCGCCCCCGGCCCGGTCACGTCGAAGACCGCGCGGGCATCCGACATGTCGACCGCCATCCCATGCGTGCCGGTCAGCGCCTGTTCCAGATCGCGCAGCGCGGCGGCGGTCTCGGGCGCGGGCAGGATCAGCAGCAGCTCGTCCGGCGACATCCAGGCCAGGCTGCGGCTGCCGTCGGTGACGATGCCGGTGCGCTCGGGGATGGCCAGGCCCGCGGCCTCGGCCAGCGCGTCGCCGGCCTCATCCAGATCGGCGCGGATCGCGATCATGCCCAGGTCGGTGACGCGGGCGACGGTTGCAAGTGCCTCAGCCATTCAGGCGGCTCCCTTCCTTGTCGTAGAAGACCGGATCGACGATCCGCGCCTGCATCACCGTGCCGTCGGGCATGGGAAAGTCCAGGACCTGCCCCATGCGCGCCGGGCCGTGCCGCACCAGCCCCATGGCGATGGGCCTGCCCAGGGTCGGGGAGTGATAGCTGGAGGTGACGCGCCCCTGCGTCCGGCGCTGGCCGTTGGGGTTGGTGCCCTCGTCCACGGCATAGGCGCCGTCGGGCAGGACCTTGTCGGTCAGGCTCTCCAGCCCGACCAGCTTCCAGCGGTTGCCGTCGGTCATGTGCAGGCGGCGCTGCGCGCGCTTGCCGATATAGTCGGCCTTCTTCTTGGAGATCGCCCAGTCCAGCCCCAGATCCTGCGGGATGATGGTGCCGTCGGTCTCGTCCCCGATCATGATGAAGCCCTTCTCGGCCCGCATCACGTGCATCGCCTCGGTGCCATAGGGGGTGATGCCCAGGTCGCGCCCGGCCTCGTGCAGACGCTCCCACAGCTCGGCCCCGCGATTGGCGGGCACGGCGATCTCATAGCTCAGCTCGCCCGAGAAGCTGATGCGGAAGATGCGGGCCGGGATGCCCGCGATGTCGCCCGCGGCCCATTGCATGAAGGGCAGCGCCTCGGCCGACAGGGCGATGCTGCCCGGCAGGCGTTCGAGCAGGGCGCGGGCCTTGGGTCCGGCCACGGCGATCTGGGCGAACTGTTCGGTCAGGTTGGCGGTATGGACCTTCCAGTCCCACCATTCGCATTGCAGCCAGTCCTCCATGTGCCCATGGATGCGGTCCGCGCCGCCGGTGGTGGTGTGGCACAGCCAGCTGTCCTCGGACAGGCGCGCGACCACGCCATCGTCCATCAGGAAGCCGTTCTCGTTGCACATCAGGCCATAGCGGCATTTCCCGACCGGCAGCGTGGACATCATGTTGGTATAGAGCATGTCCAGGAACCGCCCGGCATCGGGCCCCTTGACCAGGATCTTGCCCAGGGTCGATGCGTCCAGCGTGCCGACGCCTGCGCGCACTGCCCGGATCTCGCGGGCGACGGCGGCGTGGCGGTCCTCACCGGCGCGGGGATAGGCATAGGGGCGGCGCCACTGGCCCACCGGCTCCCAGCTGGCGCCGTGGGTCTCGTGCCAGGCATGGATCGGCGTCTTGCGCAGCGGCTGGAAGGCGTCGCCCTTGGCCTCGGCCGCGATGGTGGCCAGGGTCAGCGGCGTGTAGGGCGGCCGGAAGGTCGTGGTGCCGGTCGCCTGGATCGGCTGGTCCAGCGCGTTGGACAGCACCGCCAGACCGTTGATGTTCGACAGCTTTCCCTGATCGGTCGCCATGCCGAGCGTGGTGTAGCGTTTCGTATGCTCGACGCTGGCATAGCCCTCGCGGGCGGCCAGCTCCACATCGGTGACCTTCACGTCGTTCTGGAAATCCAGCCACATCTTGGCACGCAGCTTGTAGGACGCGCGGGCGGGCATGACCCAGACGGGCATGGTCGCGCCCTCGGCGCGTTCCAGATCGCCCGCGCAGGCCAGATCGCCATTGGCGGCCCCGGCCACGGTCACGTTGCCCTGCCCGTCCGCGCCCAAAGGCGGGCGGTCGGGATCGGGGCGGAACATGGCGCCGGCATCGTCCCAGGTCAGCTTGCCACCGCAATGGGACCACAGATGCACGACCGGCGACCAGCCGCCGGACATGGCGACCACGTCGCAGTCGATGCTGCGGGTCGGCCGGCCCTCGGACTGCTGGTCGCAGAGCGCGACGCCCTCGACATGGCGGCCGCCCTTGACCGATGCGACGGCGCTGCCGGTCAGGACGGTGATGCCCGCGGCCCGCGCGGCCTGCGGCAGCGCGCCGTTGGCCTCGGGGCGCGCGTCGACGATGGCGGGCACCTCCAGCCCGGCGGCACGGGCCGCCAGCGCGCTGCGATAGGCGTCGTCGTTGTTGGTGACCACGACGATGCGCCGGCCCGGCGCCACGCCGTAATCGGCGATGAAGTCGCGCACCGCGCTGGCCAGCATCACGCCGGGCACGTCGTTGCAGGCGAAGGACAGCGGACGCTCCAGCGCGCCGGTCGCGGTGATGACGCGGCCCGCGCGGATGCGCCACAGGCGCTGGCGCGGCAGACCCTGGTTCGGGTCGTGATCGGCCAGCGATTCCCGCGCGATCAGATAGCCGTGGTCGTAAAGGCCGGTGGCCATGGTGTTGCGGCGCAGGGTCACGCCGTCGCGGCCCCGAAGATCCGACAGAAGCGCCTCGATGGCGGCCTGCCCGCCGTCATGGTCGGTCAGCGTGCGCCCGCCCCAATGGCCGTCCTGCTCCAGCACCAGGACCGTGCCGCCCGCCAGTGCCGCGTCGCGCGCGGCGGTCAGACCCGCGATGCCGCCGCCGACCACGACCGTGTCGGCAAAGCCGTAGGCCTGTTCATAGCGGTCCGGATCGGGATCGGTCGGCGCCCGGCCCAGCCCCGCGCTGCGGCGGATGATGGGTTCGAACAGATGCTTCCAGAAGGGGCGCGGATGGATGAAGGTCTTGTAGTAGAAGCCCGCCGGAAAGACCGGCGACAGCCAGTTGTTGATCGCGCCCACATCGGCATCCAGGCTGGGCCAGCAGTTCTGGCTGCGCGTGACCATGCCATGCACCAGCGGCGTGACGGTGGCGCGCTGGTTCGGCTCGAACCGCCCGCCCTGGCCCAGGCCCAGGAGCGCGTTCGGCTCCTCCGCGCCCGAGGCGACGGGGCCGCGCGGACGGTGATACTTGAAGGACCGGCCCATCAGCATCTGGCCATTGGCCAGGAGCGCCGAGGCCAGCGTGTCGCCGGACAGCCCGCGCAGGTGCCGGCCGTCGAAGCGGAACGGCAGCTGATGCGCCCGGTCGATGCGGCGGCCGCCGGAGGGCAGGCGGAAGGGAGGCGTGTGGGTCATTCGGCGTGGCCTTCGGCGGGGGTGGTCCAGTCGGGGGTCCAGTCGGGGCGGGCCTTGCGGATCGCGGCGACGATCTCGGCGGGCGGATGCGGGGTCTGCGCGCGGTAGGTGCCAAAGACCTGCAGCGTCGCGGTGCAGCGCGCGGCCAGGAACCACTTGCCGCAGCCATAGGCGTGGCGCCAGCGTTCGAAATGCACGCCCTTGGCGTTCTTGCGGGCGAAGAGATAGGCCTCGAAATCGGCATCGCTGCCGTCGGGGCCGACGCGGGTCAGATGGGCCTCTCCGCCGGGATGCAGCTCGGTCTCCTCGGCCGTCACGCCGCAATAGGGGCAGGTCAGGATCAGCATGAGGGCTCCGTTGGGGCTGTGAGGGGGATGGGGTGCGCATGCGAGAAGGCACCGCAGCGGCCAAGGCCGGCGGTGCCCGTCATCCGACATCCTGTCGGAGAGAGGCCGGGGGCTGACTGCCCCCGGACCCCCGTTACGGCGCGCGGCCCGAGGGCGCGCGCGATCCCTGCGCGATCAGTTGGCCGGAGCGGCGGGAGCTGCCGGAGCGTCGGTCGCGGGCGGGCTGTCGGTCTCGACGGTGACGGCGGGCGCATCGGTCGCGGGCGCGGCATCGGGGGTTTCGACGGTGACGTTGGTGGTGTCGCCCGCGACCGGATCGGTCGTGGCCACGCCGGTGTCGCCGCCTGACATGAAGAAGAACAGCAGCGCCACGACGACGACGATGCCGCCGACGATGAAGTATAGGCCGTTGTTGTTGCGGTCAGCCATGGTGAACCCTTTCGGTCAGTTCTGTCATGCCCGGTAAATCCGCAGCACCGCCCCAAGGTTCCGTTCCCGCTCGACATTCCGCGCCCCCGGTCAGTGCGCCACGCCGGCGGCGACGGATTCGTCGATGAACCGCCCCTCGCGGAACCGGTTCAGCCCGAAATCGGCGGCAAGCGGTCCGGGCGTGCCCTTGGCGATCAGTTCCGCCATGGCCCAGCCCGATCCGGGGATCGCCTTGAACCCGCCGGTGCCCCATCCGCAATTGACGAAGATCCCGCCCACCGGCGTCGCCGACAGGATCGGCGAGCGGTCGCCGGTCATGTCCACGATGCCGCCCCATTGGCGCAGCATCTTGAGGCGCGAGATCATCGGGAAGGTCTCGATCAGGGCGCGGACGGTCTCCTCGACATGCTGCCACGAGCCGCGTTGCGTGAAGTTGTTGAACCCGTCGGTGCCGCCGCCGATCACCATCTCTCCCTTGTCGGATTGCGACATGTAGCCGTGGACGGTGTTGGCCATGACCACCACATCCATGCAGGGCTTGATCGGCTCGCTGACCAGCGCCTGGAGCGCCACGCTCTCGATGGGCAGGCGGAAGCCCGCCATGGCGGCCAACTGGCTGGAATGGCCCGCGACCACGATGGCCAGCTTCTCGCAGCCGATGCGACCCTTGGAGGTGTTGACGGCGCGGACCTGGCCGCCCTCGGTCTCGACCCCCGTCACCTCGCAGTTCTGGATGATGTGCATGCCCATGTCGGAACAGGCCCGCGCATAGCCCCAGGCCACCGCGTCATGGCGCGCCGTGCCGCCGCGCGCCTGATAGAGCCCGCCCAGCACCGGATAGCGGGGCCCGTCCAGGTTGATGATCGGCACCTTGGCCTTCAGCTGCTGGGGGTCCAGCCATTCGGTCTGAACGCCCTGCAGGTTGTTGGCATAGACGGTGCGCTTGTAGCCGCGGATCTCGTGCTCGGTCTGGGCCAGCATGATCAGGCCGCGGGGGCTGAACATGATGTTGTAGTTCAGATCCTGCGACAGCGTCTCGTAGAGGCTGCGCGCCTTCTCGTAGATCGCGGCAGACGGGTCCTGGAGATAGTTCGACCGGATGATGGTCGTGTTGCGGCCCGTGTTCCCGCCGCCCAGCCAGCCCTTCTCGATCACCGCGACATCGGTGATGCCGAAATTCTTGCCCAGGTAATAGGCCGTGGCCAGCCCGTGCCCGCCCGCACCGACCACGATCACCTTGTAACGCGATTTCGGTTCCGGGCTGGCCCAGGCCCGCGTCCAGCCCTTGTGCTGACGCAGCGCCTCGCGGGCGATGGCAAAGACGGAATAGCGGCGGGCGGGGCGGTTCTCGGGCATGGTGCCTCTCGGGATGGGTCGGATGCACCATGGCGGGGGGCGGGCCGGGCCTCAAGGCGCCTTGCGGCAGATCGCGGCGAAATGCGACATGCGACAATCGTGTGGGCAGGATGCTGCCGCCTTCCGGTTCCCGGCCATCCGCGCTAGGAACGCGGCAATGGAGGTGCCGATGTTCTGGATCCTGGCCGCGGGCATGACCCTGCTGAGCGCGTTTGCCATCCTGTCGCCCCTGCGCCGGGGCCGGGGCGACGCCGTGCCCGCCGCGGCCTTCGACCTGCGCGTCTATCGCGACCAGCTGGCCGAGGTCGATCGCGACCTGGCCCGCGGCGTCATCGCCCCCGACGAGGCCGCGCGCCTGCGTGCCGAGATCGGCCGCAAGGTGCTGGACGCCGACCGCCGCCTGCGCGAGGCCGCGCCCGCCGCGTCGCGCGGCGCGGGCCTGGGTGCGGTGGCCGCGCTGGTCGCGGCGCTGGCCGGGGGCTGGCGCTCTACTGGCGCGAGGGGGTGCCGGGCGCGCCCGACATGCCGCTGTCGGCGCGCATCGCCGCCGCCGATGCGGCCTATCGCGACCGTCCCGCCCAGGCCGAGGCCGAGGCCCGCGCCCCCGCGCGTCCCGCCCCGGACCTGTCCGGCGTCGATCCCGAATACCTGTCCATGGTCGAGCAGCTGCGCGACGCGGTGGCGCGCAATCCCGACGACCCGGAGGGTCTGTCGCTGCTGGCCACGCATGAGATGCGGCTCGGCAACCTGCCCGCCGCGCGCGAGGCGCAGGCGCGGCTGGTCGAGCTGTCCGGCGACGCGGCCCAGCCTGCCGCCCTGATGCAGCTGGCCACGCTGATGATCGAGGCCGCCGGCGGCGTCATCACCCCCGAGGCCGAGGCGCTTCTGGACCGCGCGCTGCAGCGCGACGCGACCCTGCCCCAGGCCCGCTATCTGCGCGGCGTCCTCTTCATCCAGAACGGCCGCCCGGACCTGGCCTTCCCGATCTGGCGGCGCCTGCTGGAGGAGGGGCCCGAGAGCGCACCCTGGATCCCCTCCATTCGCGAGGCGATCGAGGAGCTGGCCTGGCTGGCCGGCGACGACGAATACCGCGCGCCCCCCGCCGCCGAAGCCGCGCCCCTGCCCGGCCCGGACGCGGATGCCCTGGCCGCCGCAGGTGCCATGTCCGCCGAGGATCAGCAGCAGATGGCCCGCGACATGGTCGCCCGCCTGCAGGGCCGCCTGGCCGAACAGGGCGGCGCGCCCGAGGAATGGGCGCGGCTGATCGCGGGCCTTGCCGTGCTGGGCGAGGCTGAGCAGGCCCGCGCCATCCTGGCCGAGGCCCGACAGCGGTTCGGCCAGATCCCCGAGGCCATCGCCCCCATCGACCGGGCCGCGACCGAGGCGGGGTTGGAGCGATGATCCACGAGGAGATGACCGATTTCGCCGCCGCCCTGCCCCGTTTCGGCGCGCTGGCCGGGCTGGATCTGGGGACCAAGACCATCGGCGTGGCCGTCAGCGACGGGATGCGCGGCGTGGCCTCGCCCCTGACCACGATCCGCCGGACCAAGTTCACGCAGGACGCGCAGGCGCTTCTGGCGCTGATCGCGGAGCGGGGGCTGGCCGGGCTGGTCCTCGGCCTGCCGCGCAACATGGACGGGTCCGAAGGCCCGCGCGCCCAGGCCACCCGCGCCTTCGCGCGCAACATGACGCGGCTGACCGACCTGCCCATCGCCTATTGGGACGAACGCCTGTCCACGGTCGCCGCCGAACGCGCGCTGCTGGAGGGCGACACCTCGCGCAAGCGCCGGGCCGAGGTCATCGACCAGGTCGCCGCGGGCTACATCCTGCAGGGCGCGCTGGACCGTCTGCGCCATATCGAAGCCCATGGATAGCGGCACGCCCGCCGCGCGCCAGCGCGGCCCCCGGCCAAGCGGCAGCGTCCGGGCCGGGCTTTGCACGGCCCGTCCCCCCTCCCCCGCGCTCCGGACCGCGGGGCTGAGCCCGTGACCGCCATCGAAAGCCCCTGCGTCAAGCTCTGCCGCATCGACTCGGAGAGCGACCTCTGCCTCGGCTGCCACCGCACCCTGGCCGAGATCGCGGCCTGGGGCCGCATGACCCCACAGGCCCGCGCCGCCGTCATGGCGCAGCTGCCCGCGCGTCAGCTGGCCTCGGACAGGCCCCGGCGCGGATCATAGGCGTTCTCGCGCCGCCATTCCTCGAAGAAGGCGGCCAGTTTCGCGTCCACCTTGGGCGGCATGGCGATGCGCAGCTCGACATGCTGATCGCCGCCGTTCACGCCCCGCCCCCGCAGCCGCAGCCGCTGACCCGAGGTCGCGCCCCGCGGAATGGTTAGGTTCACCGGCCCGTCGATGGTCGGCGCCGCGACCTTGCCGCCCAGCACCGCCTCGTCCAGGCTGATCGGCAGGACCAGATGGATGTCGTCGCCCTCGCGGCGGAACTGCGGATGCTCGGCCACGCGCACCTCCAGATAGGCGTCGCCCGGCTCGCCGCGGCCCATGCCCGGCTCGCCCTTGCCGCGCAGGCGGATCACCTGCCCCTCGCGCACGCCCTTGGGGATGGTCACCTCCAGCGTGCCGCCCTGGGGCAGGGTCACGCGGCTGCGCCCGCCGCGCGCGGCGGTCAGGAAATCGACCTGCAGCATCAGCCGCAGGTCCTGCCCGCGCATGTCGGCGCGCCCGCCGCCAAAGCCGCCAAAGCCCCCGAACCCGCCAAAGCCCCCACGCGGCCCCGCGCGCTGGCCGAACAGGTCGGCGAAGACGTCCGACAGGTCCGGGTCGCCGCCATGCCCCGGCGCCTCGCCGAAGGGATGGCCGCCCGGCCGCCCCTGCCAACGCGGCGCCTGCTCCTGCCCCTGGGCGTTGATCTCGCCCGCGTCGAAGCGGCGGCGCTGCTCGGGGTCCTTCAGCAGGTCATAGGCCGCCGACGCCTCCGCGAAGCGACGCGCCGCCGCCGGGTCCGGGTTCAGGTCCGGATGATCGGTCTTGGCGATGCGCCGATAGGCCTTCTTGATCTCGTCCGCGCTGGCGCCGCGCGCGACGCCCAGAGCCGCATATGGATCACCAGCCATGCCGAACCCCCACCTTTCATCGTGTCGTCAAGAAGATAGAGGCGAAATGCCGCGCATCAATAGGGCAGAGGATGGGCCTTGTGCAGCCGCTCGATGCCGCGACGCAGCTCGTCCGGCAGATCGCGGCCCAGCCCGGCGATCAGGTGGCGCAACTGCTCCAGGCTGGTCGCCCCGATGATCGGCACCACCTTGAAGGGCCGGGTCAGCTGCCAGGCGATGACCATGTGGATCACGTCCCAGCCATGCTCGGCCGCCAGCGCGCCATAGGCCGCGGCCGCCTTGACCCCGCGCCCCGTCTTGCGCCCGCCCAGGTTGCCCTGACCGCCGGTCGCCTTGTCCACCGCCGCGCGGCTGCCCTCGGGCAGGGCGCCGTCGGCGTATTTCCCGGTCAGCAGCCCCGCCGCCAGCGGCGAATAGGAGAGCAGCGTCACGTCCTCGTTCACCGCGGCCTCCGCCAGGTCGGTGTCGTAGAGGCGATAGAGCGGCGAATACTCGTTCTGGATCGCGGCCATGCGCGGCCCGCCGATCCGGTCGGCCACGTCGCACCACCGCGTCAGCCCCCAGGCCGATTCGTTGGAAAGCCCCGCCGCGCGGATCTTGCCCGCCGCGACGGCGTCCTTCAGGGCGCCCAGCACGTCCTCCATATGGGCCAGCGTCGCGGCCTTGTCCTGCCCCGAGGGATCGAACCCCCAGTTCTGCCGGAAGCCGTAGGAGCCGCGCACCGGCCAGTGCAGCTGATAGAGGTCGATCCGGTCGGTCTGCAGCCGGCGCAGCGAGGCGTCGATGCAGGCCCGCACCGTCGCCCCGTCGAAGGGCGCGCCGTCGCGGACCATCTGGCTGGGCCCGGTGATCTTGGTGGCGACCTCGACCCGGTCGCGGTTGCCGTCCCGCGCCAGCCAGCGGCCCAGGATCTCCTCGGACACGCCGATCGTCTCGCGGCGGACGGGGTTTACGGGATACATCTCGGCGCAGTCCATGAAGGTCATCCCGACCTCGACCGCGGCGTCGATCTGCGCGTGGGCGTCGGCCTCGGCGGTCTGGTTGCCGAAGGTCATCGTGCCCAGGCAGATCCGGCTGACCTCGACCGCGCTGCCGCCCAGTTTCACACGTTCCATCCGACCACTCCTGCTTGCGATGTCGCGCGCAGGCTAGCGATCGCGGCGGCGGGCGCAACCCGTGCCCGTGCCGCAGGGCAACCCGGCCCCGGACGGCGCGACAAAAAAGAAGGGCGCCGCGATGGGCGCCCTTCGACCGACTGAAATGCGGGCAAGACGCCCAAACCGAAAATACGCGCAACAGGCGCTTGTTAACGTTTACACCCGGCAGGCCGTGACGGGTATAGCCCCAGAAGGCTATGTTGCCCCCACGCCACGCCTTCCCGAGACCCCGACCTTGCCCGCCCCGCCCGCCGCCCCTATCTGGTCCGAACATCTTCGTTCACCCTGAGGAGCCCCCGCCATCGCCATGCCCCGCCAGCCGATGTCCCGCCGCCCGATGCCCCGCCCATGTCCCTGAACACGCTGCCCCAGATCGAGGAGACGCTGGCGACGCTGGCACCGCGCGGCTTCACGATCGGGCTGCACATCCGCTATTCGCGGCCGGTCCGGCGGGTCTCGACCTATCCGTCGGGCTGGATTCAGACCTATACCCGCGCCAATCTGGGGGTGGGCGATCCGATGATGATCTGGTGCGTGATGCACGAGGGCACGATCCGCTGGTCCGAACTGCCCGCGCTGCTGTCGGACCCGCTGGACGTGCTGGGACAGGCCAGGGCCTACGGGCTGCCCTACGGGGCGGCGATCTCGGTCGGACCGGCCGAATCGCGGTCCTACATCGGCGCGGCGCATGCCACGCGCGAGTTCACCGATGCCGAGATCGCGCAGATGGAGGCGCTGCTGCGCCAGGCCCATGACATCGTGGGCCAGGGGACGGCGCTGCGCCCCATCCTGATCGACGCGCTGGAGGCCATCGCCTGCGGGATGACCTATGACCAGGCCTGCGAGGCCTTGGGCATCTCGCGCACCGCGCTGCGCTATCGGCTGAGGACGGCGCGGACCGCCCTGGGCGCCGAGGACACGCCGCAGGCGATCCGCAAGGCGATCGACGCGGGGCTGCTGAACGGGATCAGCATCTCGGGGCTGGCCAAGGGGTTCCCGGTCGGGCCGGAGTGACGCCCTCAGGCGCGCCTGCGCCGCCAGCGCAGCCGCCGGGGCCAGTGCCAGTGCCGGATCAGCCCCTTGCGCTTGCCAAGGGGCTCGAAGATCTTGTCGGGGCCTTCGGGGTCCAGGATCTCGTTATCGGCCAGCCAGGCCTGGAAATCGGTCAGCTCGGGGATCTCGTAGGGAATCAGCGTGCGCCCCTCGCCCTGCGGACCGCGATGCGCCTCGATGGCCGCGATCAGGCCGCCATGCGCGGCGATGGCCTCGGACACGGCCTCGGGGGACAGGGCCAGATGCTCGGCCAGCATGTCGTCGCGCAGCGCGGTGATGCGCGCACGCGTGACATCGGCGCCCGGCCGGTCGGCGGCCAGCATCACGTCGCATTCCGTGTCCAGCCGCATCGAGCGGTTGTTGAAGTTCGACGAGCCGACCCGCAGGTACAGGTCGTCCACGATCATCACCTTGGCATGGACATAGATCTCGGCCCCCTTGGCGGTGACCGGGTGATAGATGCGCAGCCGGCCGCGGTGATCCAGCCGGCGCAGCGCCTCGACCAGCTGGGCGCGGGCGGTGTCCATCGCCAGCGGCTCCAGCCAGCCCTGCGCGCCGACCGGGTTGACGATGACGATCTCGGGCGGGTCCTCCTCGACCAGGCGGCGCGCGATGGCCTGCGCGATCCGGCGCGAGGCGAAATACTGGCTCTCGGCATAGATCACCCGCTGCGCGCGGGCGATCAGGTCCAGATACATCTGCTCGATCTCGAAGGCGGGATGCACGTCGGGGATCTCGGGGCGGGTCCGCGCGATGGCCAGCGGCACGTCGCGGAAGGTCGGGGCCAGCCCGTCCGGCCAGCAGCCCGAGGAATCGCTGATCGGCGCCAGCTCCTCGCCGCAGGCGATGCGCCAGCGGTCGCGCGCCAGATCGCCCAAGGCCCGCGCGGCGGGGCCGTCGAAGGCGGTCGTCGCGTCGTGCCAGGGCTTCAGCGGCGCGCCCGAGGCGCTGACACGGCGCGGGTCGTCGTCGATATGCTCGCGCGTGTCCCACCGCCCCTCGGTCATGTCGATGCCGCCGCAGAAGGCCAGGCAGTCGTCGATGACCACGATCTTCTGGTGATGGCTGCTGGCCAGGGGGTGCTTGCCGTCAAGGCGCAACGTGATGCGCGGATGCATCTTCCAGCGCAGGATGGTCAGAAGGGTCGATCCGCGGAACAGCGACTTGAGCGCGCCGGTATCCCATCGCAGGAGCCGCACATGCAGCGTGGGCGTGCGCCGCGCCAGCCACATGACGAAATCGCCCAGGGCCGCCGGGCCGCCATCGGAATTGTCGCCCAGATGGATGCGGGCATCGAAATCCCATCCGATCATCAGGATCGAATGGCGCGCCTGAAGCATCGCCTGACGGACGGTGCGGAAATAGTCGTCGGCGTCGGTGATGACGGCGAAGCGGCCGGACTGCTCGACCCGCCAGCAGTTCCACCCCGGGCGTGCCAGCCGATCCGTTGATCCATCCATTCTGTTCCGCCGACCTTTCCAGACTGTCACTCCGTCGGCGCGCGGCCGGCAGAGGTCACGCGCAGCATCCGACGCGTGACCCCGAACGCGCGCGGCAAAGACCGGTTCCCACCGCGCGCAGATTTTTTCGGGCGCCGTCGCACAGCGCCCGTTTGGTCAGCCGAACAGAGCGTTGCAGATCAGCAGCATGACCAGCGACGAGGCCCAGGCCAGCGTGGTCGGAACCGACCACAGCAGCATCTGGTGCTTGGCCTGCTTGACCCCCAGGATGCGGTTGATCACCCAGAAGTAGCTGTCGTTGAAATAGCCGAAGACCATCGAGCCGATCGCCGCGGCCTGGGCGGCGAAGACCATGTTCACGTCGCCCATGCCGACCAGGATCGGCGCCGAGATCGACGCGCCGGTGATCATCGCGACCGTGCCCGACCCCTGGATCAGGCGCACCAGCGAGCTGATGACGAAGGGGATCAGCACGGCCGGAATGGCCAGGCCCGCGACGGCCTGGCCGATCACGTCGCCCGCGCCGCTGTCGCGCAGCACCGACCCCAGGGCGCCGCCCGCGCCGGTGACCAGCAGGATGATGCCGGCGCTTTCGACGCCCTTCTCCATCTCGGCCAGGACCTCGTCGCGGGGACGGCCCGGCACCAGCGTGTAGATCGACACCAGAAGGCCAAGCGCCACGGCGATGACCGGGTTGCCGAAGAAGGCCATGGCCTGGACCAGCGGGTTCGTCTCCAGCGCCTCGTTCCCCGAGGCCCGCACCACGGTCGTGGCGATGGTGTTCAGGAAGATCAGCACGATGGGCAGCAGCAGCGGCAGGACCGACAGGCCCAGGGAGGGCAGGACCTTCTGGCGCTCATCGGCGGCGGTCTCGAACTGGCGATAGGCGGCGGCGATGTCCTCGCCGGTATCGGCCTGGATCATCCGCTCCAGCCGGGGCCCCATGGCGCGGGCATAGAAGACGATGACCGCCATGCCGGGAATGGTGAAGACGATGCCCCAGAGGATCATCAGACCCAGGTCGATGTCGAAGATTCCCGCGACGCCCAGGGGGCCGGGGGTCGGCGGCACGGCATGATGCGTCAGCATCAGACCGCCCGCCAGCGCGATGCCAAGCGTCAGCACCGACTTGCCCGAGGAGCGCGCCAGCGCCTTGACCAGCGGCGACAGGATGACGAACGCGCTGTCGCAGAAGATCGGGATCGACACGATGTAGCCCGTCAGGACCATCGCCCAATCCTCGCGCTTCTTCCCGACCCACCGGATCAGCGTGTAGGCCATCTGCTCGGCCGCGCCCGAGATCTCCAGGATGCGGCCCATCATCACGCCGAAGCCGATGACCAGGCCGATGGTCGACAGCGTGCGGCCAAAGCCGGTGGTGATCGATTCGATCACCTCGGCGGGCATCATGCCGCCCAGCAGGCCCGACACGGACGCGGCGATGATCAGCGCGATGATCGCGTGGACCTTGGTCTTCACGACCAGGAAGATCAGCAGGAAGATGGCAAAGCCAAGTCCCGCGATCAGCTGGAACTCCGTTCCGGGTTCAGCCATGGGTTAGTCCTCCACTGCGCCCGTCACGGGGCGCCTCCAGTTGAAAAGGCTCAGCGATCCGCCAGGAACTGCGTCAGGATCGCGTCGAAATCGGTATCCGCGCCAAAGCCCAGGGCGCGCGCGCGCGTCACGTCGAAGGCGCCGGGCCAGCTGCAGACGATGTCGATGATGCGCTGGTCGCGGGTCAGGGCCACGCGGGCGCGGGCGTCCGCACCCACCAGCCGCTCAAGGCTGTCCAGCATCTGGGCCGGGGTCGCGGTGATGCCGGGCAGGTCCATAACGCGGTTGATGCCCAGATCGGCCGCCGGGATGCGCCCCGCGCGGACCAGGTTCGCGACCGCCACGCCCGGAGAGCTGATCCACAGCCGCGTGTCCAGCGGCACCGGGCATTCCGACGCCTGCCCCGCCACCGGCTCGCGGATGATGCCGGAGACGAAGCTGGAGGCCGCGGAATTGGGCGCGCCGGGGCGCACGCAGATCGTGGGCAGGCGCACGGTCAGCCCGTCGACGAAGCCCTTGCGGCTGTATTCGCTGACCAGCAGTTCGCCGATGGCCTTGCCGCAGCCGTATGAGGACTGGGGCATCAGCGCCATGGTCGGCGGCACGATCTGCGGCATCTCTCCGCCGAACACGGCAAGCGAGCTGGTGAAGACGAAGCGCGGCGCGCGGTCCAGCCTGCGGCAGGCCTCCAGCAGCAGGCGCGTGGCGTCGACGTTGATGTGCAGGCCGGTGTCGAAATCCTCCTCGGACTGGCCCGACAGCACGGCGGCCAGGTGATAGACGGTGTCCGCGCCCCCCGACAGCGCGCGGGCCACGGCATCCGGGTCGTCGATGGAGCCGACCAGGCTCTCCACCCGCGCGTCATCGACCGGGCAGGCCACCCGGTCCAGCGACACGATGCGTTCCGCGCCGTCCTCCAGCAGGGCCGCGATCAGGCGCGCGCCCAAGAATCCGGCGCCGCCGGTCACGATGATGGTCATAGGCTCTCTCCCTTCAGGTCGGGGGCCAGGATCACCTGCACCCCCATCTCGCGCAGCGCGTCCGCCGCGCCTGCGTCGATGCCCGCATCGGTCACGACCGTGTCGAAGACCGAGACGGGCAGGATGTTCATCGCCGCCACCGCGCCGTATTTCGTCGAATCCGACACCAGCACGGCGCGCCGCGCGCGATCGACCGCGACGCGCTTGACCGGGCCCTTGGCCTCGGAGGGCGAACTCAGCCCCGCCACTGTCCAGGACGAGGTCGAGATGAAGGCGATGTCATAGTTGAACCGCGCCAGCGCCTCGGAGGCCGCACCGCCCACGCAGGACTGGTTCGCGCGTTCGACCAGCCCGCCGCTGTGATAGAGCGTGCAGTCCGAATGCGTGGACAGCCAGGCGCAGATGACGAAGTCGTTCGTCACCACCGTCAGCCCCCGCCGCCCGGCGATCTGGCGCGCCAGTTCCAGCAGCGTCGTGCCCGCGTCCAGATAGATGACCATGCCGTCGCGGACCAGATCGGCCGCGGCCTGCCCCACCGCGCGCTTGGCCGCGGTGTTGATCGCGGCCTTCTGCAGATGCGGCAGCTCCTGCGCCAGCCGGCGCGACAGCCGCACGCCGCCGGTGACCGAGGACACGCGCCCCGCCTCCTCCAGCGCCTGGATGTCGCGGCGGACGGTCATGTGCGACACGCCCATGCGCTCGACCAGGTCGGCGATGCTGACGATGTCGCGTTCGGCCAGGCAGGACAGGATGAACTGCTGGCGTTCGGCCGGGATCATGGCACCGCGCGCAGATAGGGCGCGGCCCAGCCCAGACCGTCCTCGGTCCGGCCGCGCGGGTTGTATTCGCAGCCCATCGGCCCATCGAAGCCGGTGCGATCGAACGCCGCGAAGATCTCGGCATAGTTCAGCTCGCCCGTGTCGGGTTCGTGGCGGTCTGGGACGCCCGCGATCTGGACATGGCCATAGGCGCCCTTCAACCGCTCGATCCGGCGGATGATGTCGCCGTCCATGATCTGGGTGTGATAGACGTCGAACTGCAGCAGCACGTTGCGGCGATCCAGGCGCTCTATGAGGGCCAGCGTCGGGTCCTGATGGGCGATGAAGTATCCCGGCACGTCGCGGCTGTTCAGCGGCTCGATGCTGATGAACAGGCCGGCGGTTGCGGCCATGTCGGCGGCCTCGCGCAGGTTCTCGGTCCAGACCGCCTCGCAGGTGGCGCGGTCCGGCTCATCGGCGGTGATGCCCGACATGACATGGATGCGCGGACAGCCCAGGCCCGTGGCATAGGTGATCGCCTGCTCCACGCTGGCGCGGAACTCGGCGCGCTTTCCCGGACGCGCGGCAAAGCCCTTCTCTCCCCCCGCCCAATCGCCCGCGGGCGCGTTGATCAGCGACAGGCGCAGACCGTTGCGGTCCAGCCGGGTCTTCACGACCTCGATGGGGTGGTCATAGGGGAACAGGAACTCGACCGTGTCGAAGCCCGCGGCACCCGCCCGGTCGAACCGGTCCAGAAAGGGCGCGTCGGTGAACAGCATCGAAAGGTTCGCAGCAATGCGGGTCATGTCAGTATCCTCCGCCCAGTTCGGCGATCTCGGCCTTGGTCAGGTAGTGCAGTTTCTCGCCGCGCAGGATGAACTGCAGCTTGGCGGTCTCCTCCAGCTCCTCGGCATTGTTCACGGCATCGTCGATGTCGCGGCCCAGCACCACGA
This sequence comes from Paracoccus sp. ME4, assembly GCF_046736325.1. Lineage (GTDB taxonomy): Bacteria > Pseudomonadota > Alphaproteobacteria > Rhodobacterales > Rhodobacteraceae > Paracoccus. Next base: position 537,291 of record NZ_CP151276.1, on the reverse strand, counting down.
CCCCGTGGGAGGCCAGCAGAAAGGCCTGCGCGCTGCTGCCCTGCGCGGCGGCGGCAAGGTCCAGCCCGATCTGCGGCGATCCGGGGCGGGAATAGGGGATGACCGGCATGTGCCCGATGCGCATGACGTAATAGGGGGTGAAGGGCCGGATCGCATTGTCGCGCGGCAGCCCCTCCAGACAGGACAGCGCCGTCAGATAGGTCGAATGCAGATGCACGATGGCCCCCGCCTGCGGCCGCACATCGTACAACGCGCGGTGGAACGCGAATTCCTTGGACGGCTTCGGACCGGGCAGCGGTTCGCCATCCGCGCCGATCACCGACAGCGCATCGGCCGACAGGCGGCCCAGGCTGCTGCCCGTGGGGGTCACGGTGAAGCCGCCATCGGGGTTCCGGACCGACACGTTGCCCGCGCCGCCCACGGAATAGCCGCGCTCGAACAGGCTGCGGCACAGCATCACCATGCGGTCGGCGGCGCTCATGCGGGGACCTCCTGCGCGTCGGTGAAGAAGGTCTCGGCCCCGAAATTGCCGGATTTCAGCGCCAGCGACAAAGGCTTGTCCACCGCGCGGACCCAGGGCACGCCGGGCGCGATCTGCGGCCCGATGGCAAAGCCCGTGACCTTCAGCGCCTGCGTGACGGACCCCGAGGTCTCTCCTCCCGCGACGATGAAGCGGGTGATGCCGCCTTCGGCCAAACGCGCGGCGGCGGCGGCGAAGGTGCGTTCGACCGCCTCGGACGCGGCGGCGCCGTGCTGTCCCTGGATCTCACGCAGGCGGGCCGGGTCGGCGGTCGCGGTGATCATCGGCGCGCGACCCTGCGGCTGCGCCAGCACCCATTCGGCCAGCCCGGCGCCATAGGCGTCGGCATCGGCCAGGCAGCGGTTCACATCCACGTCCAGCGTCGGCGCCAGCGCGCGATAGGCCGCGACCTGCCGGTTGGTCATCACCGAGCAGGAGCCCGAGATCACCACCGCAGGCCCCGCCAGCGGCGCGCCCGCGTCCTGCGCCTGCGCATCGGCCCCACCCGACACCGCGCGCGCGATGCCGTAGCCCAGCCCCGACCCGCCGGTGACCAGCGCCATGTCCGCCACGGCCTGCCCCAGGGTCGCCAGATGCGCGTCGCTGATCGCGTCCAGCACGACATAGCGCACGCCGTCCGCCCGCAGCGCGGCGATGCGGTCGCGCACGGCCTGCGGCCCCTGATCGACGGTCGCGGCATCGACCAGGCCGCAGCGGCCCTGCGCCTGCCCCTCCATCAGCCGGATCAGGCTGCTGTCACGCATGGGCGTGATCGGGTGATCGCGCATGCCTGAATCCTGCAGCAGGTCCTGCCCCACGAACAGATGGCCCAGATAGACCGAGCGCCCGTTCACCGGCAGCGCCGGGCAGATCACCGTGATGTCGGTGCCAAGGGCCGCCATCAGCGCATCGGCCACCGGGCCGATATTGCCCTCAGCCGTCGAATCGAAGGTCGAGCAGTATTTCTGATAGATCTGCGCGCAGCCCCGCGCCCTGAGCCAGTCCAGCGCGGCCAGGCTGTCGGCCACCGCATCTGCCGCCGGGTTCGACCGGCTTTTCAGAGAGATCACCACCGCATCGGCATCGACCTGCGCATCCGCCTCCGGCACGCCGATCATCTGCGTGGTGGTCAGGCCGCCCGCGACCAGAAAGCCCGCGATGTCGGTCGCGCCGGTGAAGTCATCCGCGATGACGCCGATCTTCATGCCTTCCCCTCCGGCAGGGTGATGCCCGAGAAGGTCCTGATCACCGCGCTGTCATCCTCGCGCCCGTGGCCCATGTTCGAGGCCTGCTGGAACATCGCGAAGGCGGTCGAGGCCAGGGGCAGCGGGAAGCCCAGGGCGCGCCCGGTTTCCGTCACCAGCCCCAGATCCTTGACGAAGATGTCCACGGCCGAAGTCGGGGTGTAGTCGCCGTCGACCACATGCTTCATCCGGTTCTCGAACATCCAGGAATTGCCGGCGGCGTTGGTCACCACGTCATACATCGTGTCCAGCGGGATGCCCGCGCGGGCGGCCAGGGCCATCGCCTCGGCGCCCACCGCGATATGCACGCCCGCCAGCAGCTGGTGGATGACCTTGACCGTGGCGCCCTGCCCGATCTCAGGCCCGATGCGATAGGTCTTGGCCGCCACCGCCTCCAGCACCGGGGCCAGCGCGTCGAAGGCCGCGTCCGGCCCCGAGGCCATCACCGTCATCGCCCCCTGCGCGGCCTTGGCGGCCCCGCCCGAGACCGGCGCATCCAGCATCAGGACGCCCCGCGCCGCCAGATCGGCGCCCAGGGCGCGCGCATCCTCGGCCGACTGCGTGCAGCTGACCATGATCGCGCCGCCCGGACGGATGCGCCCGGCCACACCGCCCTCGCCCAGGATCACCTGGCGGGCCTGCGCACCGTTCACGACCAGCACGATGACCGCGTCGAAATCGCCCGGCAGACCGGCCATGCCGTCGGCCACCGCCTCGGCGCCCTGATCGGCAAAGGCCGTGCGGCGGGCGGGGTCCAGGTCGATCCCGCTGGTCGCCAGTCCCGCACGCAGGCAGGACTGCGCCGCCCCCATGCCCATCGAACCCAGTCCCACGACACAGACCCGGTAATCGGACGCGATCGGCATTGGCAGCTCCCCTTCTTGAGTTTGCACAAACATTCACAAATCTGCCCACAATGCAACAATCTTGATCACGGCAGCGTCAGGGCGCCGCATCCGGACCGGATCGCATCTTGTCCTTCGGGGCCGCAGCCGTCAGAAAAGCGCGCATGGCCAGACCGCTTCTTCAGCTGACGCAGATCCTGCGCGCCGCGATCCTTGCGGTCGGGCTGCTGCAGGTCGCCGGTTTCGCCTCGGCCCCGCATGTCGGAAGCTGGCTGCAGGGCCACCCGCCCGACATCGCGCAGCTGCAGGATGCGCGCCCCGCGATGGCCGCCATTCTGGTCGCCAAGCTGACGGCCGCCGCGCCGACGCCCTCCGGAGGCGACGCGACCCCGCCGGGGGTGAGCCGCGACGCGACGGCCCCGGCCGCGCCCCTGGTCCTCGCGCATCGTCAGCCATTCGCCCCGGCCCAAGTCCTGTCCGAACAGGACCGCGCGGACCATCCCCGCGTTCGCGGCCCGCCCGTGCTGTAAGCCCCTCGGCGGCGCGGACGCCGCGCGGAACCCGGGCCCCTTGCGGGGTGCGGACCGCGGCATCGCGTCCTGCGCCGCCCCCTTGCACCCCCTCTTACCGGAATGCCCGTCGCGACAGCGGCCGCAGGCCACGCGCGGGCCCATTAGAAAGCACGAGCCATGACCTCGACACGCGTGAAAATCACCGTCATGTCGCTTCTGACCTGCGCCATGCTGGCCGGAGCGATCATCTCCGGACTGCACGGGTGAGCCATGAGCGACACCCCGAACGACCCCGCCCGGCGCTTCGGCTGTCCGGCCTGTGGGCACATGCTGACCTTCAACGAGCGACGTTGCGGCAATTGCGCCGAAGACGCGCCCGTCTATAATAGGACCGGCTTCTGGATTGGCCTTGCCCTGACGGTTTTGGCCGCGGTGGTCCTGGCCATCATCGCCTGAACGTCACAGGTCCTCAGATATCATCCCGTCCGGGGCGGCCATCCGCCCCGGAGCCTGCCTGCCCCAACGCGAACACCCGTCCGAAGGACCCCGCCCGCCCGTCCCGAAGCCCCCGCGAAAGCCTCCGACACCCATGGATTCCAGCGCCGTTCCGACGCCACAGACCCTCCTGACCCTTCTGGCGCTGCTGCCCTTCGCAGCCGCCGCGATCATCCCCCTTCTGCACCGCACCCTGGCGGCCTGGGCCGCCGGCCTGTCGATGATCCTGTCGCTGGCGGTGCTGGCCGGACTGTCCGGGGTCGTGCAGGACGGCGGCGTGCTGCGCGCCAGCCTGGACTGGGTGCCGTCGGCGGGGCTGTCGGTGACGCTGCGGCTGGACGGGTTCTCATGGCTGTTCGCGACGCTGGTCGCGGGGATCGGCCTGCTGGTCGTCGTCTATGCCGGGGTCTACATGGCGGGCAAGGCCGGCCTGCCGCGGTTCTTTGCCCTCCTGATGGGGTTCGCCGGGGCGATGCAGGGCGTGCTGATGTCGGGCAACATCCTGATGCTGGTCGTCTTCTGGGAGGCGACGTCGATCCTGTCCTTCCTGCTGATCGGCTTCTGGCACCAGGGCCAGCCCGCGCGCGACGGGGCGCGCACGGCGCTGCTGCTGACGGCGACGGGGGGGCTGTGCCTGCTGCTGGCCATGGTCATGCTGGGCATGGTCGCGGGCAGCTTCGATCTGGACGCCGTGCTGGCGGCCGGGCCGCAGGTGACCGCCCATCCGTGGTACGGGCTGATCCTGGGCCTGTTCCTGATAGGCGCCTTCACGAAATCGGCGCAGTTCCCGTTCCATTTCTGGCTGCCCGGCGCGATGGCCGCGCCCACGCCGGTCTCGGCCTTCCTGCACAGCGCCACCATGGTCAAGGCGGGGGTGTTCCTGCTGATCCGCTTCACCCCCGTCCTGGGCGGGACCGAGGCGTGGTTCTATGCCGTCACCGGCACCGGCATGGCGACGCTGCTGATCGGGTCGGTGATCGCGCTGTTCCGCCACGACCTCAAGGGGCTGCTGGCCTATTCCACCATCAGCCATCTGGGCCTGATCACCGCGCTGGCGGGCATCGGCAGCCAAGGGGCCATCGTCGCGGCGATCTTCCACATCTGCAACCATGCCATCTTCAAGGCCTCGCTGTTCATGTCCGCGGGCATCATCGACCAGCAGACCGGCACCCGCGACATGCGCAGGCTGGGCGGGCTGTGGCGGGTGATGCCCATCACCGCGACGCTGGCCATCGTGGCCTCGGGCGCGATGGCGGGGGTGCCGCTGCTGAACGGCTTCCTCTCCAAGGAGATGTTTCTGGCCGAGGCCGTCGCCTGGCACAACGGCAGCCTGCTGGACGACAGCCTGCCCTATCTGGCGGTGGTGGCCAGCGCCTTCTCGGTCGCCTATTCGCTGCGCTTCATCCTGTCGGTGTTCTTCGGGCCGCTGCCCACGGACCTGCCGCGCGAACCCGCCGAACCCGGCGCGGGGATGCGCGGCCCGGTGGCGGTGCTGGTCGTGCTGTGCCTGATCGTGGGCATCCTGCCCGCGCTGGCCATCGGCCCGGCGATCCAGGCGGCCGCCGACGCGGTGCTGGGTGCGGACACGCCGCCGGTCCACATCGCCGTCTGGCACGGGGTGAACGCGGCGCTGATGCTGTCGCTGGTGGCCTTCGGAACGGGCGCGCTGATCTATCTGTGGCTGGCCGCGCGCCTGCCCCACGGACCCGAGGGTCCGGCCCTGCTGCATCACCTGCGCGCGCAGCGCATCTATGACCGGCTGCTGCTGAAGCTGGGCTGGGTCATCCCGCGCCGGCTGCTGGGCTGGCTGGCCACGGAACGGCTGCAGCCGCAGATGCGCGTGCTGGTCGCGGCGGCGGTGATCGCGGCGGCGGCGGCCTCCTGGGGCGGCTTCGTGCTGGCCGACAGCCCGCGCACGAACGCCCCGAACCTCAGCTTCGCGCTGATGTGGGCCATCGGCGCGGCCTGCGCGGTGGGCGCCGCGTGGCAGGCCAAGTATCACCGCTTCGCCGCGCTGGTCATGCTGGGCGGCGCGGGCATCGTGACCTGCGTGACCTTCGCCTGGATGTCGGCCCCCGACCTCGCGGTGACGCAGCTGCTGGTCGAGGTGGTGACCACGACGCTGCTGCTTCTGGGCCTGCGCTGGCTGCCGCAGCGGCGCGCGGACCTGGCGGCGGACAACCGCCCCGCTGCGCGGCGCCGCCGGATGCAGGACCTGGTGATCGCCATCGCGGGCGGCGCGGGCATCGCCGCCACCGCCTATGCGGTGATGACGCGGCCGCTGATCCCGAATGTCGGCGACTGGTTCCTGGCCAACGCCTATTACGAGGGCGGGGGCACCAACGTGGTGAACGTCATCCTGGTCGATTTCCGCGCCTTCGACACCTTCGGAGAGATCGCGGTCCTGGCCATCGTCGCGCTGACGGTATTCGCGCTGCTGCGCCGCTTCCGCCCGGCCCCCGAGAGCGTGGATCCGCCCGATCAGCAATCCGCCACCAGCCGGCAGATGCTGGACGACACGCTGCTGGTGCCGTCGGTCATCATGACCTGGATGTTCCCGGTGCTGGTGATGATCGCGGCCTATTTCTTCTTCCGCGGGCACGACCTGCCGGGCGGGGGCTTCGCGGCGGGCGTGACCATGGCGATCGCCTTCCTGCTGCAGTATCTGGCAACCAACGTGCGGTGGGTCGAGACACGGCTGACGGTCATGCCGATCCGCTGGATGGGCATCGGCCTCCTGGTCGCGGTGGCGACCGGGGCGGGGTCGTGGATCTTCGGCTATCCCTTCCTGACCGCGCATGCGCGATACGTGGACATCCCGCTGGTCGGAGAGGTCCCGGCCGCCACGGCGATGCTGTTCGACCTGGGCGTCTTTGCCCTGGTCATGGGCGCCACCATCCTGATGCTGATCGCCATCGCGCATCAGTCCCTGCGGGCGGCGCGGATGCGCGCGGCCGATGACGAAGACGACGACGCAAGCGAGGTCCGCCCATGGAGCTGATCCTGTCCCTGGCCATCGGCATCCTCTCCGCATCGGGCATCTGGCTGCTGCTGCGTCCGCGCAGCTTCCAGGTTATCATCGGGCTGTGCCTGCTGTCCTATGCGGTGAACCTGTTCATCTTCTCCATGGGGCGGCTGACGCTCGGGGCGCCGGCGATCATGCCCAAGGGCGGCTTCGTCGACCCCTCGCGCTATGCCGATCCGCTGCCGCAGGCGCTGGTGCTGACGGCCATCGTCATCAGCTTCGCCACAACGGCGCTGTTCCTGGTGGTGATGATCGCCGCGCGCGGCTTCACCGGCACCGACCATGTCGACGGCAAGGAAGGAGGCCCGCAATGAACCAGCATCTGCTGATCGCCCCGATCCTCATTCCCTTCGTCGCGGGTGCGGTGATGCTGCTGTCGGATGACCGGCGGCGGGTCGCGCGCTTCTGGCTCAGCCTGGCCTCGGTGCTGGCACTCCTGGGCATCGCGGTGCGCCTGCTGGTCCAGGCCAAGGGCGACGTGCCGGGCTCGGAGGCGGTCTATCGCCTCGGGGACTGGGCCGCGCCCATGGCGATCACGCTGGTGCTCGACCACCTCTCGGCGATGATGCTGCTGCTGACGGCGGTGCTGGCGCTGGCCTCGCTGATCTATGCCAAGGCGTCGTGGGACCGGCAGGGGCAGCACTTCTTCCCGCTGTTCCAGTTCCTGCTGATGGGGCTGAACGGCGCCTTCCTGACCGGCGACCTGTTCAACCTGTTCGTGTTCTTCGAGGTGATGCTGGCGGCCTCCTACGGGCTGCTGCTGCACGGGTCGGGGCGCGGCCGGGTGCGGTCGGGGCTGCATTACATCGCCATCAACCTGGCGGCGTCGCTGCTGTTCCTGCTGGGCGTCAGCCTGATCTACGGGGTGACGGGCACGCTGAACATGGCGCATCTGGCCTCGATCATCGCCGATGTGGCGCCGACCGACCGGCCGCTCCTGCATCTGGGCCTGTCGCTTCTGGGCGTGGCCTTCCTGATCAAGGCGGGCTGCTGGCCGCTGTCCTTCTGGCTGCCGCCGGCCTACACGGCCGCGGCGGCGCCGGTGGGCGCGATCTTCGCGATCATGACCAAGGTCGGGGTCTATGTCATCCTGCGCCTGTCGATGCTGTTCTTCGGCGCGACCGCCGGGGCCTCGGCGGGCTTCGGCGGCACGGTGCTGATCGGGCTGGGGTTGGCCACGACGGCCTTCGCCATCCTGGGCGTGCTGGGGTCCCAGGGCATGGGGCGCATCGCCGCCCATTCGATCATCCTCTCCTCGGGGACGGTGCTGGCCGTGGTGGGCTTTGCGGTGACCGGGGGGCACGGCTGGATGCTGGCCGGGGCGCTCTACTATCTGGTGGGTTCGACGCTTGCGACGGCGATCCTGTTCATGCTGGTCGAACCCGCCAGCCGCGACGACGGCGGCAGCGCCGCGATCCTGGCCCTGACGGCCGAGATCTACGGCGCCGACGCCGTGCGCAACCTGGACGAGACCCCCGACCGCCTGGTCATTCCGGCGGGCCTGGCGGTGCTGGGCTGCTGCTTCGGGCTGGGCGTGCTGGCGCTGGCGGGTCTGCCGCCGCTGCCGGGCTTCGTGGGCAAGATGGTGATGATCCAGGGCGCGCTGGCCGATGCCAGCCTGTCGCCGGCGCTGACCTGGTCGTTCATCGGGCTGCTGCTGGCCTCGGGGCTGGCCACGCTGATCGCGCTGTCGCGGATCGGCATCCAGACCTTCTGGGCCTCCGAGGGCGACGCGCCCCCGGTCATGGCGCTGGAGATCGCGCCGGTCATCCTGCTGATCGCGATGCTGGGGGCGCTGAGCCTGCATTCCGAGGCCGTGCTGCGCTATACCGACCGCACGGCCGAACGGCTGCTGGACGCGCCGCGCTATGGTCCCCGACCCCTGCCCGCCGCGACCGAGGTGACGCCATGAGCCGGATCCTTCCCCATCCCGTCCTGTGGCTGGTCCTGTGGGTGATGTGGATGATGCTGACGCGGTTCTCGCTCGGCCATGCGATCCTGGGCGGCGGCATCGCCGTGGTCGCAGGCCGGGCCATGGCCGCGCTGCAGCCGCAATCGGTGCCGATGCGCGGATGGCGGGTGCTGCCGCGCCTGCTGTGGACGGTGTTTCTCGACGTGATCCGCTCGAACGCGGCGGTGACGCGGCTGATCCTGACCGAGGGACGCTCGGGACGGCAGGCAGCCTTCCTGGAGATCCCCCTGGCCCTGAAGAGCCAGTCGGGCCTGGCCGCGCTGGCCGTCATCCTGACCGCCACGCCCGGCACGGCCTGGGTCGAGTACCGGTCCGAGGACGGGGTCCTCACGCTGCACGTCTTCGACGCGCGCGAGACGGAGCAGTACCGTCACGTCATATCCTCGGTCTATGAACCCATGCTGCAGGAGCTGTTCGAATGAGCCAGATGATTCTGAACGCCGCCCTGATCTATGCGCAGGTCGCCCTGGGCGCCGCGGCCTGCCTTGCGGGGCTGCGCATCCTGCGCGGCCCGCGCGCCCAGGACCGTGTGCTGGCGCTGGACACGCTTTACATCGTCGCGATGCTGCTGTTCCTGGTGACGGGAATGCGGCTCGGCTCGCTGTTCCTGTTCGAGGCGGCGATGGTCGTCGCGGTCATGGGCTTCGTCGCCTCGGTCGCGCTGGCCAAGTTCCTGTTCCGCGGCGAGGTGATCGAATGACCGACCTTCCCGTCTGGCTGTCGCTGCTGATCGCGGCCTTCCTGGTCCTGGGGTCCACTCTGGCGCTGATCGGGGCCTGGGGCTTCCTGCGGCTGCGCAGCTTCTACGACCGCCTGCACGCGCCGACCCTGGCGACCAGCTGGGGCACCGGGGGGATCGTGATCGCCTCGATGCTGCTGGCCAGCTGGACCCAGGACCGCATCGTCATGCACGAGATCGTCGTGGGCGCCGCGCTGCTGGCGACGGTGCCGGTCACGCTGATGCTGCTGGGGCGCGCCGCGCTGCACCGCGACCGCTCCGAAGGCTCGACCGACGTCCCGGCCGCGCGCGCCCCCGACACCACACCCCCCTCCGACGCCCCCCTGAAGGAGCCGCGATGACCCCTCCGCAACCGGCCCCCCGGACGCATCTGCGTCCCCTGGTCGCCGACATCTCGGCCGCGCGCTGGCTGCTTTTGGGCATCCTGGCGGCGTCGCTCTACTTCTTCCACGGCTTCCTGATCCCGGTCCTGGCCGCGACGATCATCGCGGTGGCCAGCTGGGGCATCCGCGACCGGCTGGCGCACCGGATGGGGCGCACCGGCGCGGCCAGCCTGATGGTGGTGGCGATCCTGGGCATCTTGATCGTGCCGCTGGCGCTGGCGCTCAGCTATGCCGCGGCCGAGATCCGCATCTGGGTCCTCTGGGCGACCGAGGTGAACCAGCAGGGCGCCGCCACCCCCGCCTGGATCGCCACGATCCCCGCCGCCGGCGACTGGCTGGACCGGCAGTGGCTGACCCATATCGGCCGCCCCGGTGCCATCGGAGAGATCGTGCAGGCGGTCAGCGGCTCGAACATCGGCACGGTCTATCGCGGCGTGCTGACGGTCGGCTCGCACGCCTTCCACCTGGCCTTGAACACGCTCTTCACGCTGGTGACGCTGTTCGTCTTCTATCGCGACGGCGAACGCATCGTGGCGCAGCTGGACCGGGTCGGCGGGCGCATCCTGCCGGGACGCTGGTCGCACATGTCCCGCGTCGTGCCCGCCACGATCAGCGCCACCGTCACCGGCATGACGCTGATCGCCATCGGCGAGGGCGTCATCCTGGGCATCGCCTACTGGCTGGCCGGCGTGCCCTCGCCCGTGGTCTTCGGGGTCATCACCGGATTCATGGCGCTGATCCCCGGCGGCGCGCCGCTGTCCTTCACGCTGATCTCGGCCTATCTGGTCTTCAGCGGATCGGCCTTCGCGGGGGCGGCGCTGTTCGTCTGGGGCTCGGTCGAGCTGTTCATCGTGGACAAGACCATCCGCCCGGTGCTGGTCGGCGGCCCGGTCAAGCTGCCCTTCCTGACGACGTTCTTCGGGCTGATCGGGGGCGTCAAGACGATGGGCCTGATCGGACTGTTCATCGGGCCGGTGCTGATGGCGCTGCTGATGGCGATCTGGCGCGAATGGCAGCGCGACGCCGACGACCTGCCCCCCGCCGCCTGAGCGTTCAGGCGGCGGCCCCGCGTGGCCCCGCCAGCGCGACCCAGGCATCGTATTGCGACAGGAACACCCGCCCCGACAGACGCGCCAGAAAGTCGGTGGCCTTCAGGCGGTCCATGACCGGGCCCTTGACCTCCGACAGGTGCAGGGCGATGCCCATGCTGTCCAGCCGGTGGGCGATGGCCTCCAGGCTCTCCAGCGCGCTGAGGTCGATCTCGTTCACGGCCGAGCACATCAGCACCACATGGCGCAGCGCGCAGTCGGGCGTCACGCGCTCGGCCAGCAGGTCCTCCAGGAAGCGGGCATTGGCGAAATAGAGGCTCTCGTCGATGCGCAAAGTCAGGATGGCGGGGTCGGTCCGCACGTCATGGCGCAGGATGTTGCGGAAATGCTGGGTGCCGGGGACCAGACCCATCTCGGCCACATGCGGGCGCGAGGTCTTGTAGAGGTGCAGCGCGATGGACAGCGCCACGCCCGACGACACGCCGGCCTCCACCCCCATCGTCAGCGTGGCCAGGATCGTCGCCGCCACGGCCAGGAAATCGGTGCGCGAATAGGCCCAGGCCCGGCGCAGGATGCCGAGGTCGACCAGCGACAGCACCGCCACGATGATCGTCGCGGCCAGCGTGGCGATGGGAAGATGAAAGATCAGCGGCGTCAGCGCCACGGCCGCGACGGCCAGCCCGACCGCAGTGAAGACCCCCGCCGCCGCCGTCGCCGCGCCCGCGTCGAAATTGACCACCGACCGCGCGAAACCGCCCGTGACCGGCATCCCTCCGGTAAAGGCCGCGCCCAGATTGGCCGCGCCTAGGCCGATCAGCTCCTGGTCGGGGTCGATGCGCTGGCGGCGCTTGGCGGCCAGGGTCTGCGCGACCGAGACCGATTCGACGAAGCCGATGACCGAGATCAGCAGCGCCGGCACGATCAGCGCCCCGACCAGATCCGCGCTCAGCGGCGGCATGGTCAGCGGCGGCAGCCCCTGCGGCACCGCGCCCACGACGCGCACGCCCTGCGCCTCCAAGTCCAGGCCCCAGACCGCCAGCGTGCTGGCCACGACCGCCAGGACCGGCCCCGCCTTGGTCACGATGTCCGCGGCCCGCGCGCCCATGCCCATCCGGCGCAACAGCGGCTTCAGCCCGCGCCGGACCCAGAACAGGAACCCCGTGACGCTCAGCCCGATGAGCAGCGTCACCCCATTCGTCTGCGGCAGGGCGCGGATCAGCGATGACAGCATCTCGGGCAGGGTATGGCCGCTGGCGCCGACCCCCAGGATATGGCCCGCCTGGCTGGTCGCGATCAGGATGCCCGAGGCGGTGATGAAGCCCGCGATGACCGGGTGCGACAGGAAGTTGGCCACGAAACCCAGGCGCAGCAGCCCCATCAGGACCAGGATCGCCCCCGACAGGAAGGCCAGCGTCAGCGCGGCCGCCGCGTAACCCATGCTGCCCTGCTGTGCGACGGTGCCGATGGCGGCGGCCGTCATCAGCGACACGACCGCCACAGGCCCCACGGCCAGGGCACGGCTGGTACCGAGGACCGCATAGAGCATGATCGGCACGATCGAGGCATAGAGCCCCGCCTGCGCCGGCAGCCCCGCCAGAAGCGCATAGGCCAGCGATTGCGGGATCAGCATGATCGTCACGATCACCGCCGCCAGCAGATCGTCCGACAGCGCCGCCCGGTCATAGCGGCGACCCCAGTCCAGGATCGGGAAATAGTCGCGCATGGGCCTCATGCCTGCCGGTCGCCCTGCGCCGTCACAGCCCGTTCACCGGAACCTTGAGCATCGGGCGGCCCTCGCCGTCCACGGGCATCTCTCCGGCGCGCATGTTCACCTGCAGCGACGGCAGGATCAGCCGCGGCACGGGCAGCGTCGCGTCGCGTTCGGTGCGAAAGCGGATGAACTCCTCGCGGCTGCGACCGCCGCCGACATGGATGTTGTGCGCCCGCTCCTCGGCGACGGTGGTCTCCCACCGGATCTCGCGGCCGTTGGGGCCATAGTCGTGGCACATGAACAGCCGCATCCGGTCCGGCAGGGCCAGCACGCGCTGGATGCTGTCATAGAGCACCCCGGCATCGCCCCCCGGAAAATCGGCGCGGGCCGAGCCGCCGTCGGGCATGAACAGCGTGTCGCCCACGAAGGCCGCATCGCCCATGACATGGGTCATGCAGGCGGGCGTGTGCCCCGGCGTGGCCATCGCCAGAACCGGCATGGTCCCCACGTGATAGACGTCGCCATCCGCGAACAGCGCGTCGAACTGGCTGCCGTCACGCTGGAACGCGGTGCCTTCGTTGAAGATCCGGCCGAAGGTGTCCTGCACCTCGCGGATGCGCTCTCCGATGCCGATGCGTCCGCCCAGGGCGTCCTGGAGATAGGGCGCAGCCGACAGGTGGTCGGCATGGACATGGGTCTCGATGATCCAGTCCAGGCGCAGCCCATGCGCACGGATATGGGCGATGATGCGGTCGGCGCCCTCATGGCTGATGCGCCCCGCCGCATAGTCCAGGTCCATCACCGAATCGATCACCGCGCAGGCGTCGGACCCCGGATCGTGCACGACATAGCTGATCGTGTTCGTCGCATCGTCCGGAAAGGCGGTGACCTCCGGGTGGATGGACATGTCGATGGAATGGTCGGTCATGCTGCACCTCGGTCCCGGCGATGTGCTGGTGCCGGTCCTTCGCATCGCATCATATCAGGCTTTGCCGCCCTGGGCAGGGGGCATCGACACAGGCCGCCGCGACAGGGGCGGCAGGCGCCGGGCGGGGGGTGCGGGGGGCGGCCAGCCCCCCGCCGTCGCGGGACGCAATCAGGCGCGCGCCTTGACCACGCGCAGCAGCGGCATCACGTCCGACATGTCGGGGCCGTGGGCCTGGCCCGTGACCGCCTTGCGCAGCGGCATGAACAGGCCCTTGCCCTTGCGGCCGGTCGCCTCCTTGACGGAGGCGGTCCACTCGCCCCAGGTCGCGTCGGTGAATGGCCCCTCGGGCAGCAGGGTCATGGCCCGGGCCACGAAATCGGCATCCTCGGGGTCGATCTGCGGCTCGGCGCCCTCGTTGAAGATGCGCCACCAGTCGGCCAGATCCTCCAGCCGGATGATGTTCTGGGACGCCACGCGCCAGAAGCGCTCGGCCTGCTCCTCCGGCACGCCCAAGGCCGCGATGCGCTCGGCCACCGCCGCGAAGGGCAGCGCCTGGTTGCGCTCGCGGGTCAGCGGCCACAGGTCCTCGGCATCGAACTTGGTGGGCGAGGCGCCGAACTGCCCCAGATCGAAGCTCTCGGCCAGCTCGTCCAGCGAGGCCAGCCCCACCGGCACCCCCGACCCCAACCGCGCCATCAGGCTGATCAGCGCCTCGGGCGCCACGCCCGCCTCGCGCAGGTCCTTCAGCGACAGCGCGCCGATCCGCTTGGACAGCTCCTCGCCCTTCGCGCCGGTCAGCAGCGAATGGTGCGCGAAGGCCGGGGGCGTGCCGCCGATGGCCTGGATGATCTGGATCTGGGTCGCGGTGTTGGTCACATGGTCCGACCCGCGCACGATATGGGTCACGCCCATGTCGGTGTCGTCGACGCTGCTGGCGAAGGTGTAAAGCACCTGCCCGTCCGCCCGGATCAGCACCGGGTCGCTGACGGATGCGGCGTCGATCGAGATGTCGCCCAGGATGCCGTCGGTCCATTCGATGCGGTTCTGGTCCAGCAGGAAGCGCCAGTATCCCTCGCGTCCCTCGGCCCGCAGGCGGTCCTTGTCCGCGTCCGACAGCGACAGGCCGGTGCGGTCATAGACCGGCGGGCGGCCCATGTTCAGCAGCTTCTTGCGCTTCAGGTCCAGCTCGACCGGGGTCTCGAACACCTCGTAGAGGCGCCCGGAGGCGCGCAGCGCATCCGCCTCGGCGCGATAGCGGTCCAGGCGCAGCGACTGCCGCTCGACCCGGTCCCAGTGCAGGCCCAGCCAGTCCAGGTCGCGCTTGATGCCCTCGACATACTCCTCCTTGCTGCGCTCCTGGTCGGTGTCGTCCAGGCGCAGGATGAAGGTGCCGCCGGTCTTGCGGGCGATCAGATAGTTGAACAGCGCGGTGCGCAGGTTGCCGACATGGATATGGCCGGTGGGCGAGGGCGCGAAGCGGGTGATGGTCATGGGGCGTCTCCTGTTGCTGTTGCTCTTTCACAGCCGGGCATTTTTGTCCATATCGGGGGCATGGACGCAGGAGACGCCGCAATGACAGACTGGGATGCCGTGACTGCCCCCGACGCCGCCCGGATCGAGGCCATGGCCCGCAGCGCGCTGGCGGGACTTCCCCCCGAATTCCGCGAGGCGGCCGCCCAGGTCGCCCTGCAGGTGGCCGAATTCGCCCCTGAGGACGTGCTGGACGAATTGCAGATCGACGACCCGTTCGAGCTGACCGGCCTCTATGACGGCATCCCCCTGACCGAGAAGTCCATCGCCGACCAGCCCGGCGGCCCGGACATCATCTGGCTGTTCCGCCGCCCGATCCTGGACGAATGGGCCGCGCGCGGGGATGTCACCCTGGGCGATCTGGTCGTTCATATCGTCACGCACGAGATGGCCCACCACTTCGGCTGGTCCGATGAGGACATCGCCACCATCGACCAGTGGTGGGAGTGACATGAGCGGTCAGGCCCCGATCCTGACCGTCACGCTGAACCCGGCGCTGGACCTGGCGACCGCCGCCGATGCGGTCGTGCCCGACCTCAAGCTGCGCTGCGACAAGCCGCGCGCCGATCCGGGCGGCGGCGGCATCAATGTCAGCCGCGCGATCAAGATCATCGGCGGTCAGTCTACGGCCATGGTCGCCCTGGGCGGGGCCACGGGCACCCGGCTGGCCGATCTGCTGAAGGCCGCGGGCCTCAGCCTGCTGCGCCTGACCGCGCCCGGCGAGACGCGCCAGTCCCTGGCCGTCACCGACCGCGCCAGCGGCACGCAGTACCGTTTCGTGATGCCGGGGCCGGAATGGCACATGACCCAGCTGTCCGGCACCATCGCCGCCATCGCCGAGGCCGCGCTGGCCGGGGGCTGGGTGGTCATGTCCGGCTCGAACCCGCCCGGCATCGCGCCGGGGTTCGAGCAGATGCTGACCGTGCGCCTGAAGGACGGGCGCGCGCGCCTGCTGGTCGATGCCTCGGGCGAGGCGCTGCGCGCGCTGGCCGGATCGTCGATCCCGGTCGACGTGCTGCGCATGGACAGCCTGGAGGCCGAGGCCCTGGCCGGCCGCCCCCTGCCCCTGCGCAGCGACAGCGCGGCCTTTGCTGCAGGCCTGGTGCGCGACGGGGCGGCGCGGTCGGTGATCGTGGCGCGGGGCGCGGACGGCTCGGTCGTGGCGGGGCCCGACGGGGCCTGGCACGCGGTAGCCGCCCCCGTCCGGGTGGTCAGCGCGGTGGGCGCGGGCGACAGCTTCGTCGCAGGCTTCGTGCTGGCCATGGCGCGCGGCTGGCCGGTGCAGGAGGCGCTGGCCCTCGGCGCCGCGGCCGCGTCGGCGGCGGTGATGACCCCCGCGACCGATCTCTGCGATGCCGAAGATGTGAGGCACTTCTATTCGCAGCGCGTCATCACGCGACTGTGAGAATGCCGAAGGCCGCCCATGGGGCGGCCCGGCGATCCGAGAACCCGGCGGGATTCCTCAGGCGGCTTCGGCTTCCTCGGCTTCGGCGGCCATGCGACGCTCGCTCTCCTCGCGCGACAGCGCGACCGAGGTGCGCACGCCCTTGGACACGAATTCCATCAGGCCCTTCACCACGCGCTCGTTCGGGTCGATGCCGGCGCAGGACAGCACCTCGCGCCCGTCGCGCGAGCGGGCCCATCGGGCGATCTGCTCGGGGCCGTTGCCGTATTTCTTGTCATCCGCAATGGCATCATCAAGGGCCGCCAGAACAACCGCCGCAAACAGCTTGCGGGCGCGCTGGCCCTGTTCGAAGTTGAAAGCCGAGCCGTCAACAAAATCGCGCATCTTGTGTCGTCCATCTCTTGGGGTCCCATGGGGAAAATGGAACCCGTGCGGGGAAAACTTGACGTTCCCCTGTTTCTTCGATCCGTTTCTCCGACGGTGGCGCTTGGCTTAGCCCTTCGCGACGCCGATTCGGTATCCCCTCGGTTGCATGTCAGCCATGTCCATACTGCATGACACGCAATCTGCGGGAAAAATCGTCGCCTCCCTGTGCGCATGACGCCGCGTGAACGCCCATCACGGCTTGACAACGCCGCCAAACCGATCTGGTTGCCTGTCCAGACCTGCCTCGATATAGGAGGCGCGACAGATCGTTCAACGGCCCCTGCTGCGACGCTCCGACATTTCCGCAACCCCCGTGAGTCATCATCCCATGCCCAAGATCAACGGCAACGAAATCCGCCCCGGCAACATCCTGGAACATGACGGGGGCCTGTGGGGCGCCGTCAAGGTCAGCCACGTCAAGCCCGGCAAGGGCGGCGCCTTCGCCCAGGTCGAACTGAAGAACCTGCGCGACGGCCGCAAGCTGAACGAGCGCTTCCGCTCGGAGGACAAGGTCGAGCGCGTGCGCCTCGACCAGAAGGACCAGCAGTTCCTCTACGAGACCGACGGCAAGCTGGTCTTCATGGACAGCGAGACCTTCGAGCAGACCGAGCTGGACGCCGATCTGCTGGGCGACCGCCGCCCCTTCCTGCAGGACGGCATGACCGCCACCATCGAATATTACGGCGAGGAGGCCCTGTCGGTCTCGATCCCGCAGAAGGTCACCTGCACCGTCGCCGAGACCGAGCCGGTCGTGAAGGGCCAGACCGCCGCCAACAGCTACAAGCCGGCGATCCTGGACAACGGCGTGCGCATCATGATTCCGCCCTTCGTGGGCGAGGGCGAGGCGATCATCGTCAACACCGAGATGTTCGAATACAGCGAACGCGCCTGATCGCGCCCGGGCGCGGGCCTGCCGGTTGCGAGCCCGCCCCGCGACGTGATAGCGGTGACATCGACGCCCGTCCGGGATCATCCCCCCGGACGGGCCTTTTGATTTTCGGAAGGCAGCGACGATGCGAATACTGTTTCATGGCCCCGGCTCCACCTTCGTGCGCCCGGCGACCCGACTGCCCTCGCTTGGCGGGGTCCAGTACGGCCTCGTCGACACGCTGGCGGGGATCAAGCCCAGCCATGACCTGACCGGGAACCGCGGCAACCTGATCCATGGCGAGGCCCCGTCCCGCATCCTGGCCTGCGACCCGGCCCGCTCCGCCAACACCAACATCGCAGCCCTGCAGAAGATGCTGGGAGAGCGCTACGCCACCCTGGTGGGCGAGAACTTCGACCTTCTGGTGCTGTCGCTGGCCAACATGATCCGCCCGCGGCTGGACATGACGCGCCTGCTGAACGCGCTGAAGCCGCTGGTGGGGCGCATCCCCATCGTCGTGCTGGGCATGGGCAAGCAGGGCCGCGCGCCCCTCGCCGATCTGCACCCCTCGGCCCGCGACCTGCTGTCGCTGTTCAACGACAACGCGCTGGTCATGGGCGTGCGCGGCCTGGAGACGCGCGACTGGCTGCACCAGAACGGCTTCGGCAACGCGGTTGCCCTGGGCTGCCCCAGCCTCTACTGCTATCCGCAGTCGATCCTGGAAATCGACGCGACCGAGCTGCGCGCCAAGGGCCAGCAGGCCGAGGTGCTGACCGCGGGCTATGTCACCACCCGCGACGGCCACAACCAGGCCCGCGGCGCGGCGCTGGTGCGCGCGCTGAAGGGTCTGTCGGCCTCCTACGTCTTCCAGGACGAGTTCTTCGCCTATGGCGATCTGGCCAACCGTCCCTTCGGCTACAACGAGGCCACCTGCATGGCCGATGCCGCGTCCCTGAACGCGATGCTGAGCGCCGAGAACGGGCTGCCGGTGTCCTTCCGCCGCTATTACTACTTCAACGATTCGGCGGCCTGGCGTCAGGCGGCCCATGCCCATGACGTCTATGTGGGCGACCGCTTCCACGGCGGCGTGGCCTCGCTGCATGCCGGGCGGCCGACGGTGATGCTGGCCCATGACAACCGCGTCGAGGAGCTGGCCGACTTCTTCGGCGTGCCGCGCATGACCACGGGCGAGTTCGCGCGCAAGGGCCTGGCCGGCACCGTGGCCGAGGACCTGTCCGACGAGCGTCTGGCGCGGATGAAGAACACCTATCGCACGCGCCACGCCGAGTTCGTGGCCGCCCTGACGCGCCATCAGATCGGCGTCGTGACGCGCCTGCCGTGACCCGCGCTCAGCCCCGCCCGTCGTCGAACAGCGACAGTTGGGCGGGGCCGTCATCGGGGGTCTCGAAGCCCGACAGGGTCACGCCCAAGAGCCGCGCGCCGCGCGGGTCGGGCAGCACGCCGCGCGCCAGATCGCGGGCGATGGAGAGCAGTTCCTCCTGCGAGGCGACCGCATGGCCCAGGCTGCGGGCGCGGGTGATCTGCTGGAAATCGCTGAACTTGACCTTCAGCGTCACCGTGCGGCCGCGCAACTCGTGGCGCGCGACCGCGGCCCAGACCTTGGCGGCCAGCGGCTCCAGCGCCTCCAGCGCCGCGTCCAGCGTCATGATGTCGGCGGAATAGGTGTTCTCGGCCCCCACCGACTTGCGGATGCGGTCGGGGCTGACCCGGCGGTGGTCGATGCCCCGCGCGATGTTCCAGTAGTACCGCCCCGACTTGCCGAACCGCCGCAGCAGGAAGTCCAGGTCCTGCGCGCGCAGGTCGGCCCCGGTGGCGATGCCCATCGCCTGCATCTTGGCCGCCGTGGCGGGCCCCACGCCGTGGAACTTGCCCACCGGCAGGGACAGCACGAAGCCCGCCCCCTGTTCTGGCGTGATCACGCACAGACCGTCGGGCTTGTTCTGGTCGGATGCCAGCTTGGCCAGGAACTTGTTGTAGCTGACGCCCGCGCTGGCGGTCAGGGCGGTGGCCTCGCGGATGCGGGCGCGGATCTCGGCGGCGATCTTGGTCGCGGTGCGGCCCCCCAGATGGTCGGTCACGTCCAGATAGGCTTCGTCCAGGGACAGCGGCTCGACCAGGGGCGTATAGTCCAGGAAGATGTCGCGGATCTGGCCGCTCACCTGCTTGTAGACGTCGAAGCGGTGGCGCACGAAGATCAGGTCCGGACACAGCCGCGCCGCCGTGACCGAGGGCATGGCGGAGCGCACCCCGAAACGCCGCGCCTCATAGCTGGCGGCGGCCACGACGCCGCGGGCGGCCGAGCCGCCCACCGCCACCGGCTTGCCGCGCAGTTCGGGAAAATCGCGCTGCTCGACCGAGGCGAAGAAGGCATCCATGTCGATATGGATGATCTTGCGCAGCCCCGGCGCGGGCTCGCTCACAGCGGGAACAGCCGCGCCTCGCCGGCCTGCATCCCGGGGGCCACGCGGTCGTGGCGGACATGGGCGATGGCCTGCCCGCCGGACTGGGTGAAGACCGCACCGACCTCGCGCCCCTCGGCGGTGATGGGCGTGCCGACGGGGGCCGCGCCCTCGATGCGCAGCACGGTCAGGCCCTTGCGCAGCTCGGTCTTGTGCTTCATCCGCGCGGTGACCTCCTGGCCCACATAGCAGCCCTTGCGGAAATCGACGCCGTGCAGACGCTCGAACCCGGCCTCCAGGATGTAGGTGTCGTTGGGGATCAGCTCGACCAGGGTCTCGGGGATGCAATGGGCAACCCGGATCGCGTCCCAATCGCTGCCGTCATCGCCAGCCGCGCCGTAATGCCGCCAGCCAAGCGCCGGGTGACGCGGATCGGCCACAGCGCCTTTGGGTGCCGGGCCGGTGCCGCGCGCCACGGGCATCTCCACCGCCTCCAGCGCGACCTTGCTGCGCAGCCTGTACATCGACAGGCGGCGCAGCAGGTCGTCCGCCAGCCGCGCATCCACGTCGATCAGCAGCGCCTCGCCCTCGGGCACCACCAGGAAATCGGCCAGGTACTTGCCCTGCGGCGTCAGCAGCGCCGCCCAGCAGGGCGCGCGGCGGATGTCGTTCGTGACCAGACCCTGCAGGAACGCGACGCGGTTCTCGCCGGTCAGTCGGATGATCTGGCGGCTCATTCTTCCCCTCCGAACTGCAGCGCGACCAGGCGGGCATAGGCGCCGCCCTTGGCCATCAACTGGTCATGGCTGCCCTCCTCGACAACCCTGCCCGACTCCATCACCACGATCTTGTCGGCATTGCGGATGGTGGACAGGCGATGCGCGATGACCAGCGTGGTGCGCCCCGCCGACAGCCGGTCCAGCGCGTCCTGGACCAGCCGCTCGCTGGCCGTGTCCAGCGCGCTGGTCGCCTCGTCCAGAAGCAGAACCGGCGCGTCGCGCAGCAGAGCGCGGGCGATGGCCACGCGCTGGCGCTGACCGCCCGACAGGGCCGATCCGCGCGGGCCGACGCGGCTGTCCAGGGTGCGGCCGTCATCCAGGAAGTTGCTGACATTGGCGGCCGTCAGTGCCGCCTGAAGATCCTCCTCCGACGCATCGGGACGGCCCATCAGGATGTTGTCGCGCAGGCTCTCGTCGAACAGGGCCGATTCCTGGGCCACGGTCGAATACTGGTCGCGCAGCACGCCCAGGTCATAGTCGCTGACCGGCGCGCCGCCCAGGGTGACCTGGCCGCGGTCCGGATCGACCATGCGCGTCAGCAGGTTGAAGACGGTGGACTTGCCCGCCCCCGACGGGCCGACCAGCGCAGTGGTCTGCCCGGCTTCGGCGGTGAAGGTCAGCCCGTGCAGCACGACCTGCCCGTCATAGGACAGCCAGACATCGTCCAGCGCGATGCGCGTCGTCTCGGGCGGGGTGACGCGCGGGCCGGACACGACCGAGGGGCGCGCGTCCAGCACCTGATAGATGCGTTCCAGGCTGGCGGCGGCGGTCTGCCAGACCCCGGCGATCCCGCCCAGGCGGCGCATCGGCTGGAAGGCCAGGGCCAGCGCGGTGAAGAAGGCCATGAAGTCGCCGACGCTGCGTTCGCCCTCCATGACCTCGTTGCCGCCCAAGGCCAGCACCGCGATGAAGCCGATGCCGGTGACGACGTCGGTCAGCGCCGGGATGACGCTGGAGGTGGCGGCGACCTTGGTCTCGGCCTTGCGGATGTTGCCGACGATGCGGGCAAAGCGCGCGGTCTGGTCGGCCTCGGCCCGGTTCAGGCGGATCGAGGCGATGCCGTGCAGCACCTCGTCCAGGCGGGTGGCGCGCAGGCTGGCATTGGCGCGGTTCTGGCGCACCTTGCGGCGGATGTATTTCTGCACGATGGCGGCGGGCATGATCAGGATCGGCGCGCCCACCAGCGCGCCCAGCGTCCAGATCGGGTCGATGGTCAGCGCCACCCCGAAGAGCATCGCCAGGCTGATCGCGTCGCGCGTGGCCCCGGTGATCAGCGTGGCCCAGACCCCTTGGACCGCGATGGTGTCGCCTTGGATGCGCTCGATCATCGCGCCGGGGGCGTTGTCGCGGAAGAAGCGGCTGTCCAGCGTCAGGATATGCGCCAGAAGCTGTGTCTGCATCGCGGTCGAGACCGACAGCGAGATCGTCGTCAGCAGGGCCCGGCTGGTGACAAGCGTCACCGCGCGCAGCAGGAAGATGCCGAAGATCGCGGCCCCCACCCACCAGATGGCGCCGGGCTGCTTGCCGATGAACACGAGGTCGAACAGCGGCTTCAGCATCCAGCTGATCAGCGCCAGCGTGGAACCCTCGACGGTCATCAGCAGGAAGGCCAGCCCCATGCGCATCCGGTGCGGGCGCAAGTAGTCGTCCCACAGGCGGCGCAGCAGGCCCGGCACCCGGTCGCCCTGGGGCGCCGGCGCGGCGGCGGGGCCGCGGGCGGAGGTGGCGGCGATCAGGCGGGAGGGGCTGTCCTGTCGGGGGTCCACGGCTGTTCTCTGGCCTTTCTGCGGCGGGACCGGACGGCGCCGGCCCCCGATGGGGTTGGCACAGCCATACCCCAGCCCGCCGGGTCCCCACAAGGCGCAGCCCCCGCGACCCTTGGCCAAGCCCCGTTGACGCGGCGGCGCCATGGCCCTACCGATCTTGCACGTTGTGAAGGAAAGCCCCCGCGATGCCCCCTGCCCCCGGCCCCGACCTGATCGCCATTCCCGGCCCCTCGCCCGTGCCTGCCCGTGTGCTGGCGGCGGCGCATCGCGCCTCTCCGGACATCTATGCCGACGAGCTGGCGCAGCTGAACCTGCAGGTCATGGACCAGCTGAAGCGGCTGGCGGGCACGCGGGCGCATCTGGCGCCCTATATCGGCAACGGCCATGCCGGGTGGGAGGCCGCCAGCGCCAACATGTTCGCGCCCGGCGATCTGGCGCTGGTGCTGACGCATGGCCATTTCGGCCGCTCCTGGGCCGAGATGACCGAGGGGCTGGGCGTCACGGTCGAACGGCTGGACTTCGGCGCCGCCGCCCCCGACCCGGCGCGGCTGGCCGAACGGCTGGCCCGCGACCCCGAAGGCCGCATCCGCGCGGTGATGGTCTGCCAGACGGACACCGCCACGGCCACGCTGGCCGACATCCCGGCGCTGCGCGCGGCGATGGGCGATCACCCGGCGCTGCTGGTGGTGGATGCCATCGCGTCCCTGGGCTGCGCGCCGATGAAGATGGACGAATGGGGCGTCGACGTGCTGATCGCGGCCAGCCAGAAGGGGCTGATGACGCTGCCCGGCACGGTCTTCGTCTGGTTCTCGGACAAGGCGGCCGCGCGGGGGCGGACGGCGCTGACATCGCCGTGGTGGGACTGGCATCTGCGGGCGCAGTCGGACGCGCTGTGGCGCTGGTGGGGCGGCACGCCACCGGTCCAGCAGATCTATGCCCTAGCCGAGGCGCTGACGATGATCCTGGACGAGGAGGGGCTGGAGGCCGTCTGGCGCCGTCACGCCCGTCTGGCGCAGGCGACCTGGGCCGCCGTCGATGCCTGGGGCACGGCGGGCGCGGTCCGGCTGTCGGTGGCCGAGGCCGCGGCGCGCGCGCCCGCCGTCACCGCGGTGACCCTGCCCGGCGCGGATGCGCTGCGGGCTTGGACGGTGCGTGAATGCGGCGTGACGCTCGGGGTGGGTCTGGGCGCGCCCGATCCGACGGGGGCGCTGCGCATCGCGCATATGGGCCATTGCAACGCGGGGGTCCTGCTGGGCACGCTTGGCGCCATCGAGGCGGGCCTGACCGCGCTGGACATCCCGCATGGCCGGGGCGCCCTGGAGGCCGCGGCGGCCAGCATCGCCCGGTCGGCCTGAGCGGAGGTCAGGTCTCCAGCCGCGCCAGCGTGACCACCGTGTCGCCGTAGCGGCGCCGGTCCAGCAGCGTCAGGGCGGGGAGCAGCGCGGGCGGCTGGCTCTCCTCCCACACGACGGTCGCGCCGGGCGCCAGCCATCCGCCCGCCAGCGCCGCCGCCATGGCCCTTTCGCCGAGGCCCCGGCCATAGGGTGGATCCAGGAAGACGACCTGGAAGGGCGCGCCCTCCAGCGGCGGCAGGCGCGTCGCGTCGCGGCGCAGCACCGAGGCGCGGTCGCCCGTGCGGGTCCTGTCGATGTTGCGGCGGATCAGGTCCAGCGCCTTGGCCCCGTCATCGACCAGCATCGCCTCCGCCGCGCCGCGCGACAGCGCCTCGAGGCCCAGGGCGCCGGTGCCGGCAAAGAGGTCCAGCACCCGCGCGCCGGGCAGCGGATTGCCCTGCCGGCCGTTGACCAGCAGGTTGAAGATCGCCTCGCGCACCCGGTCGGTGGTGGGGCGCAGCTGGGCCGCGGGATCGCCCGCGCCCAGTTCGGCCAGCTTCAGGCCGCGCAGCGTGCCGCCGACGATCCTCATGATTGCGTCCCGCGGTGGCAGGGGGGGGGGGGGGGGGGGGGGGGGGGGGGGGGGGGGGGGGGGGGGGGGGGGGGGGGGGGGGGCAACCCGCCCCCCCCCCCCTGGGCCGACCGCGTATCCGGGCCGGATCATGCCAGAAGCGCCCGCAGGTCCGGGGCCGCGACGACCGCCTGCGGATCGCAGCTCTGCCCCGCGTCGATCAGCCGCTTGCCCACCATGTAGGCGCGCGCATCGTTCAGCGCGTCCACCGCAATCAACCGCCCCTGCCGGAAGTACCAGACCGAGGCCGCGTGATCGCCCTGCCCCGCCCGCGTCACGACCTGATCGTGCCCCGCGTTCAGGCCCGCGATCTGGAGTTTCGCGTCGAACTGATCCGACCAGAACCATGGCCGCGGCGCATAGTCGCGGCCGGCGCCCAGCATGTTGTCGGCCACGCATTCGGCCATGTCGATCGCGCCGCCCACGCTTTCCAGCCGCAACCTGCCGCCCTGCCAGGGCGTGCTGGCGCAGTCGCCCGCAGCCCAGATCGCCGGGTCCGAGGTCCGTCCGTGGCCGTCGGTGGCGATGCCGTCGTCCAGGACCAGCCCCGCGGTCTGCGCGAGGTCGGTCCGCGGCAGCACGCCGATGCCCATGACCACCACATCCGCCGGGATCTGACGCCCGTCGGTCAGCGCGACCCCGGTCGCCCGGTCGTCCCCAGTGACGCGGCTGATCGCCGTGCCCTCCAGGATGGTGACGCCATGGGCGCGGTGCAGGTCGCGCACCAGGTCGGCGGTCTCTGCCGCCGCGACCCGGCCCAGGATGCGCGGCGCCGCCTCGATCAGCGTGACCTCCAGCCCCAGCCTGCGCGCGACCGCCGCGGCCTCCAGCCCGATATAGCCGCCGCCGATCACCACCAGCCGCCGCCCCTCGCGCAGCTCCGGCGCCAGCGCGTCCACATCGGCCAGGCCGCGCACCACATGCGTGCCGGGCAGGTCGCCGCCCATCGCGGCGGGCAGGCGGCGCGGCGCAGCCCCCGTGGTCAGGGCCAGCGCGTCATAGGGATGCGCACCCCGGTCGGTGTGCAGCACGCGGGCATCCGCGTCGATGGACAGGGCGGTCTCCGACAGGCGCAGCGCGATGCCCTGATCGCGCCACCATTCGGGCGCGCGCAGGGTCAGTCGGTCCAGCCCCATCTGGCCCAGCAGATAGGCCTTGGACAAAGGCGGGCGCTGATAGGGGGCGGCCGGTTCGTCGCCGATCACGGTCAGCGCGCCCTCATGCCCCCTGGCGCGCAGCCGCGCGGCCATCGAGGCTGCCGCCTGTCCCCCTCCCACGATCACGATGCGCATCCCGCGTCCCCTGCTGGCCTGTCCGTTCCGCGCACCCTATAGTCGCGGCGAATCCGTTGCAATTCAGGAGCGTATCATGACCATCACTGCCGGAGACAAGCTGCCCGAGGGCCAACTGCTGCGCGTGGGCGAGGCCGGCCCCGAGGCCGTCGACACCGCCGGCCTGATGCAGGGCAAGGTGGCGCTGTTCGGCCTGCCCGGCGCCTTCACCGGAACCTGCACGAATGCGCACATGCCCAGCTTCGTGCGCCATGCCGACGCGTTCCGCGCCAAGGGCGTGCTGCGCATCGTCTGCATCACCGTGAACGATCCCTTCGTGGCCAAGGCCTGGGCCGATCAGACCGGCGCGACCGAGGCCGGGATCGAGGTCCTGGCCGATGCGGACGGCAGCGTGACCAAGGCGATGGGCCTCGATTTCACCGCGCCCCCGGTCGGCTTCTTCGGGCGCTGCAAGCGCTTCGCCGCGCTGGTCGAGGATGGCGTCGTCAAGGCGATCGACGTCGAGGACAGCCCCGGCACCTGCACGGTCAGCGCCGGTGAATCGCTGCTGGAAAAGGTCTGACGCGGGACCATCCGCGCGACACCGGGGGGTCCGGGGGGCTGGCCCCCCGGACCTTCGCGGGACGCAAGGGCCCGGTCACGGCGAGGGATCGCCCTTGCGGAAGGGCGTGAAGTCGGCCAGCGCCTCGATTTCGGCCCCCATCGCGTCGCGCTCTTGGTCCAGGTAATTCTCCAGCGCCCGCAGGAAGCCCGGATCGCGCACCCAGTGCAGCGAATGGATTGGCACAGGCTCGTAACCGCGGGCCAGCTTGTGATCGCCCTGCGCCCCCGCCTCGACCCGCGCCAGGCCATGCGCGATCGCATGATCGATGGCCTGATGATAGCACAGCTCGAAATGCAGGAAGGCGTGGTCCGCGACGCAGCCCCAGTAGCGGCCATAGATCGCATCCGGCCCCAGGAAGTTCAGCGCCCCCGCGATGGCTCGGCCGTCGATCTCGGCCAGCACCAGCAGGATGTCGTCGCGCATCGTGTCCTGGATGCGGTCGAAGAAGGCCCGCGTCAGATAGGGCTGCCCCCATTTGCGCGCCCCGGTATCCTGATAGAACTCCCAGAACGCGTCCCAGTGATGCGGCTTCAGGTCGTCGCCCGTCAGGTGCCGGATGGTGCCGCCGAAGGCCTGCGCCCGGGCGCGCTCCTTGCGCAGGTCCTTGCGCTTGCGCGAGGACAGCGCCGCCAGAAAATCGTCATAGCTGGCATAGCCGCGGTTCAGCCAATGGTACTGCTGCGTCACGCGCGGCAGGAACCCCGCCGCCTCGCCCAGATCGGCCTCGTGCTCGGTGCAGAAGGTGACATGCGCCCCCGACACGTCCAACCGCCCGGCCACCTGCATCAGTCCCGCCAGAAGGCCCGCGCGGGCCTCGTCGTCGCGGGCCAGCAGGCGCGCGCCGGTGGCGGGGGTGAAGGGGACCGCGCATTGCAGCTTGGGGTAATAGCGCCCGCCCGCCCGCGCATAGGCCTGCGCCCAGGCATGATCGAAGATGTATTCGCCCTGGCTGTGCGACTTGGCGTAAAGCGGCGCTGCGGCGACGATCTGCCCGTCGCGCTCCAGCGTCAGGTGCAGCGGCTGCCAGCCGGTGCCGGTGCCCACGGATCGCGACTGCTCCAGCGCGGAGAGGAAACGGTGCGTGGTGAAGGGGTTGCCGTCGCCCAGACCGTCCCAGACCGTCGGGTCGATGGCGGCGATCGAGGGATGGGTGGTCAGGGTCATGAGGTCGGTCATGTCCGGCAAGATAGGCATGGCCGCGGGCATTGTCAGTCCCCGCCGATGTCGCACGGGGCGGCATCGGCGGAATTGGATATTTTAGTGAAGAAGAAGGGCCGGGCTGGATCAGGGGGCCGCGCGATAGCCCTCGAAGGTGATGTTCGTGGCGATGCGGCGGGCTGTCTCCTCCTCGGCGGCGCTGCGGATGGTCCAGGTCAGCACCGGGACGCCCTGCGCGCGCAGCGCATCGACGCGCGGATTGTCCAGATCGCCCTTGTCATGCGAGATGAAGCACGCCCCCACCGCGTCGAAATCGCGGATCTGGGCCAGTTCCTCGAGTCGGGCGGGGGACACCTGCGGCCAGTCGGCCTCGGGGAAGGCGCAGGTGGTCAGGCCCACCGGCACGTCCGGCGCCGCGGCGCGGAAGGCCGCGATCATGTGCGGGTTGAAGGACATGACCGCCACCGGGCCGTCATAGCCCGACAGCGCCTCGGCCACGCGGGCGGACAGCGGGCCGACATCGGGGCCGCAGGCGCCGTCCTGGTCCTTGATCTCGATCAGCAGCGGCACCCGGCCCGCGACCAGCTCCAGGAACTGGGCCAGGGTCGGGACCGGCTCATCCGTGCCCAGCAGCCGCAGGCCGACCAGCGCCTGCGCATCGGTCGCGCCGATCACGCCCTCGGCCCCGGTCAGCCGCTTCAGCCGATAGTCGTGAAAGACCAGCGGCACCCCGTCCGGGCCGGGCTGGATGTCGCATTCGATGCCGTATCCCGCCTCGATGGCGGCGCGGGCGGCGGCCAGGCTGTTCTCGGGGACCCCTGCGCCATGCAGGCCGCGATGGGTGATCGGCACCGTCAGGAAGCGGTCGTCCAGCATCAGCGGATCTCGAACACGGCTTCGATCTCGACCGCGACGCCGAAGGGCAGCGAGGGCGCGGACACGGCGGCGCGCGAATGACGCCCGGCCTCGCCGAAGACCTCGACCATCAGGTCCGAACAGCCGTTGATGACCTTGGGTTGATCGGTGAAATCGGGGGTGGAGTTCACGAATCCGGTCAGCTTGACCACCCGCGTCACGCGGTCCAGGTTGCCGATCGCGGCCTTCAGCTGCGCAATCAGCGCCAGCCCGCAGCGGCGCGCCGCGGCGGCGCCGTCCTCCAGGCTGGTCGTGTCGCCCAGCTTGCCGGTGATCAGGCCGTTCTCGTCCGCGCTGATCTGGCCCGAGATGAAGACCAGGTTGCCGGTCTGCACGAAGGGGACGTAATTGGCCGCCGGCATGGGCGCTTCGGGAAGGGTGATGCCCTTGTCGGCCAGGGTCTGCTCGATGCTCATGGGGTCCTCGCTTGGGTTGCGGCCCGGACCCTAGCGCGGGTCGCGTCAGGCGACCAGAGCCTCGGCGCGCTTCAGGTCCACGCTGACCAGCTGGCTGACGCCCTGTTCGACCATGGTAACGCCGAACAGCCGGTCCATCCGCGCCATGGTCACCGCATGGTGGGTGATGATCAGGAACCGCGTCTCGGTCCGGCGGGTCATCTCGTCCAGAAGGTCACAGAACCGGCTGACATTGGCATCGTCCAGCGGCGCGTCGACCTCGTCCAGCACGCAGATCGGCGCGGGATTGGCCAGGAACACCGCAAAGATCAGCGCCATCGCCGTCAGCGTCTGCTCACCCCCGGACAGCAGGCTGAGGGTCGACAGCCGCTTGCCCGGCGGCTGGCACATGATTTCCAGGCCCGCCTCCAGCGGGTCGTCGGATTCGACCATCACGAGGCGCGCCTCGCCGCCGCCGAACAGCGTCGTGAACAGGGTCGCGAAATTGGCGTTCACCGTCTCGAAGGCCGCCAGCAGGCGCTCGCGCCCTTCGCGGTTCAGGCTGCCGATGCCGGCGCGCAGCTTGGCGATGGCGGCCTCCAGGTCGGTCTTCTCGGCAGCCAGACCGTCGCGCTCGGCCTCCAGCGTCCGCTTGTCCTCGTCGGCGCGCAGGTTGACCGCGCCCAGGGCCTCGCGCGCGCCGCGCAGGCGGGCGATCTCCTGTTCCAGCCGGTCGACGGGGGCGGTCAGGTCGACCTCGCCCAAGGCGGCGCGCAGCTGGTCGGGGCTCTGCTCGGTCTCCTCGCGGATGCGGGCGCGGGCCAGGGCCTCGGCCTCGCGGGCAGCCTCCTGGCGGGCCTCGCGCGCGGCGCGGGTCTCGCGGGCCTCGCCTGCCTGCCGCTCGGTCTCGCGCTCGGCCAGGGCGGCGGCGCGGGCGGCATCCTCGGCGGCTGTCAGCGCGGCGCGGGCCGCCGTCAGCCGCGTCTCCAGCTGCACCCCGCGCGTGACCAGCGCCTCCTCCTGCTCGGCCAGGATGGCAGGCTGATCCTGCGCCTCGGCCAGCTCATCGGCGGTGGCCTCGCGCCGCGCGGACAGCTCGGCCGCGCGCGTGCCGGCCTGCTCCAGCCGCAGCCGCCAGCCCGATTCCTCCTTGGCGATCTCCTGCAGGCGCTTGGTGCGGGCCTGCCCCTCGCGGCGCAATTCGTCCAGCGCGGCACGGCGGGTCATCGTGGCGATGCGCGCGCCCTCGACGCCGGTGCGGGCATGTTCGACCGCGGCGGCGGCATCGCCGCGATCGGGCAGCGCGGCAAGCTGCGCCTCGGCCTCGGTCAGGCGGCTCTGCGCGTCGGCGGCATCGGCGCGGTGGCGCGCCAGCTCCGCCCGCGCCCCGTCGGCGCGGCTGGAGGCCATGGCCAGATCGGATTCTGCCCGCGTCGCGGCGCGCGCGGCCTCGGACAGCAGGCGCTCGGCCTCGCGGCGCGCATCGCGGGCCGACTTCTCGACCTCGGCGGCCTGGGCCAGATCGGCGCGGGCCGCCTCATGGGTCTCGCGGGCCTCCTCGGCGCGGGCCTCCGCGCGTTCGGCCTGCTCGGTCACATGGGCCAGCTCGTTGACCTTCTGCAGATGCAGCGCGGCCGAGGACAGCGCCTGCCCCGCCATCACCCGCAGCCCGTCCCACCGAAACAGGTCACCATCGGGCGTCACCAGCCGCTGTCCCGCCGACAGCATCGGCTGCAGCGCGGCCCCCTGGCCCGCGTCCAGCACCAGCCCCGTCTGCGACAGCCGCCGCGCCAGCAGGTCCGGGCCGCGCACATGCGGGGCCAGCGGCACGGCGCCGTCGGGCAGAGGTTGCGGATCGCCCCAGCCCGGCAGGTCGTGCCAGCCCGACCCGTCGCCGCCCACGCCGGCGCGCAGATCGTCGCCCAGGGCCGCCCCGAACGCGGCCTCGTGCCCCCGCGCGACGGCCACCTTATCCAGCAGCGTGGCCCCCCCGGAGTGCCCGCGATCGACCAACTGCTGCAGGGCGGTGCGTTCGGCGGCCAGGGCCGCGGCCTCGCCCTCGGCGGCGGCGCGGGCCTGGCGGGCGGCGGCCTCGCGGGTCTCCAGCGCGGCGCGCGCGGCCTCGGCCTCGGCCAGCGCATCCTCGGCGGCCTCGGTGCGGTCGCGGGCCTGATCCTGCGCGGCATCGGCCCGGTCCAGCGCGGCGGCCGCGGCCTCTCCGGCGGCATCGGCGGCGGCCAGCGCCTCGGCGGCCTCGGCGGCGGCCCGGTCGGCGCGGTCGAACATGGTGCGCAGGTCATGGGCCAGACGCTCGGCCGACTGATGGCGGGCGGCCAGTCGGGCGGATTCGTCGGTCAGCTCGGCCAGCCGGGCCTCGACCTCGTGCAGCGTCTCGGCGGCGGCCTCGGCCTGGGCGGAGGCCATCTCCAGCCGCGCGTCATGACCCTCGCCGCCCGCACGCAGCTGCTCGGCCTCCCAGCTCAGGCGGCGCACGACCTCCTCGGCATCGCGGTTCAGCGCCTGCTCGCGCTCGATGTCGCGGTCCAGCTGCGCCAGCCGCCCCGACAGCGCGGTGATGGCCTGGGTCGCACGCCGCCCGGCCTCGGCCAGGGCCTCGCTCTCCACGGCCAGCCGCTGGACCAGCGCGGCGGCGATCTGCTCCTCCTCGCGCAGCGGCGGCAGGGCGGCCTCGGTCTCGGCCCGCCGCAGGGACGCGGCCTCGGCTGCGGCACCCGCGTGACCGGCGGTCCGCACGGCCTCGCTCAGGGCCTGCGCCGCGGCCAGGCGCGCGGCCTCGGCATCCGACCAGCGGCGGTACAGCAGCAGCCCCTCGGCCAGCCGCAGCGCCGCGCCGATCTCTCGGTATCTCGCCGCCGCGCGCGCCTGTCGCGCCAGGGTCGCGGCCTGGGCGGACAGCTGGTCCAGCGTGTCGTCCACCCGCGTCAGGTTCGCCTCGGCCCCGTTCAGCTTCAGCTCCGCCTCGTGGCGGCGCGCGTAAAGCCCCGAGATCCCGGCCGCCTCCTCCAGGATGCGGCGGCGGTTGCGGGGCTTGGCGTTGATCAGCTCGCTGATCTGGCCCTGGCGCACCAGCGCCGGGCTGTGCGCCCCGGTCGAGGCATCCGCGAACAGCATCTGCACGTCGCGCGCCCGAACGTCCTTGCCGGCGATCTTGTAGGCGCTGCCCGCGTCGCGGGTGATGCGGCGGGTGATGTCGAACTGATCGTCGTCGTTGAAGCCCGCGGGCGCACGGCGGTCGCGGTTGTCCACGCTCAGCGAGACCTCGGCATGGGCGCGGGCGCTGCGCCGCGCGGTGCCGGCAAAGATCACGTCCTCCATCCCGTCGCCGCGCATGGCGGTGGGACGGTTCTCGCCCATGACCCACCGCAGGGCCTCCAGCAGGTTGGACTTGCCGCAGCCGTTCGGGCCGACCACGCCCGTCAGACCCTCGCGGATGACCAGATCGGTCGGGTCCACGAAGCTCTTGAAGCCGTTCAGTCGCAGGCGGTCAAAGCGCAAGGGTCGCGTCCGTCAGATTCGGGTCAGGCGGCGATTGTCCCCGCAGCGGCCCCCCAAGTCAACCAATCGCCCCAGATGTCGCCCCTGCCGCGGCACCGGCCCACAAGATGCACGGCTCTGGCGCGGGCATCGGGGCCGCGCTAGGCTGCGGGCCATGATCCGCATGCTTGCCATCATCCTGGCCTTCCAGCTGGGCGGAGAGGTCGCCTCCCGCGCGCTGGCGCTGCCCTTGCCCGGCCCGGTCACGGGGCTGGTCGCGCTGGTTCTGGCCTGCATGATCCGCCCCGCCCTGGCCGAGGCGATCCGCCCGGCAGCGACCGGGCTTCTGGCGCATCTGTCGCTGTTCTTCGTCCCTGCGGGGGTAGGCATCGTCGCGCATTGGGATCTGGTCCGCGATCAGGGGCTGGGGCTGGCCGCGGCGCTGACTGGCTCCACGCTGCTGGCGATCGCGGCGGGGGCCTGGGCCTTCACCGCCGTCGCCCGCCTGACCGGGTCCGAGGAGCGCGAGGCGTTGCGGGATCAGGGCCGTGAGTGATCCGGCGCTGATCTGGTCCTATCTGGCGCAGGGGCCGCTTCTGTGGCTGACCGCGACGCTGGTGGCCTACCTGGCCGGGGACGCGCTGTCGCGGGCCCTGGGCCGGGCCAGCTGGGCTAATCCGGTGCTGATCGCGGTGATCCTGCTGGCGGCGCTGCTGGGGCTGACCGGCACCGATTACGCGACCTATTTCGCGGGCGCGCAATTCGTCCATTTCATGCTGGGCCCAGCCACCGTGGCGCTGGCCCTGCCGCTTTACGACAACCTGCCCCGCGTGCGGCGCGCGGCCTGGCCGATGCTGGCGGGGCTGCTGGCGGGGTCGGGGGTGGCGGTCGTCTCGGCCCTTATGATCGCGCGGGGGTTCGGGATCGAGGGGTCGGTCCTGGCCTCGCTCGCGCCGAAATCGACGACCGCGCCGGTGGCCATCGGCATCGCCGAACAGCTGGGCGGCCAGCCCACCATGACCGCCGCGCTGGTCCTGCTGACGGGGATCTTCGGGGCGATCGTGGTGACGCCCCTGCTGAACGCGCTGAATATCCGCGACTGGCGCGCGCGAGGCTTTGCGGTGGGGGTCGCGGCGCACGGCATCGGCACGGCGCGGGCCTTTCAGGTGAACGCGACGGCGGGGGCCTTCTCGGGGATCGGGATGGGGCTGAATGCCGTGCTGACGGCGGTCATCGCGCCCTTGGCGCTGCGCCTCTTCGGTGGCTGAAGGTGGATATTTGAGTGAAGAAGAAGGGTCAGGCGCCCTTGGGCCGGAAGGCCGCGATTCGGGCGGGGTCGGTCTCGACCCGCGCCGCGCCGATCAGGTCCAGGCAGTAGGGCACGGCGGCAAAGACCGCATCCAGGCAGGTCGCGATGGCCGCGGGCTTGCCGGGGATGGTGATGATCAGCGTCTTGCCTCGGATGGCGGCGGTCTGGCGCGACAGGATGGCGGTCGGCACCTCGCGGAGCGAGGCGCGGCGCATCTCCTCTCCGAAGCCAGGCAGTTCCTTGTCCATGATGTCGGCCACGGCCTCGGGCGTCAGGTCGCGCGGTGCGGGGCCGGTGCCGCCGGTCACCAGGATCAGGTCCGCGCCCCCGTCGGCCAGATCGCGCAGGGTGGCGGCGACCGTGTCGCGGCCGTCGGGGATGATATGGCGTTCGATGTCCATGGGCGAGGTGACGACACCCCGCAGCCAAGCCTCGGCACCGGGGCCGCCCTTGTCCTCGTACTCGCCCCGCGACGCGCGGTCGCTGACGGTCACGATGGCGATGCGGGCGGCCCCGGCGGTCATTTCGCCACGCGGGCGTTGCGGTTGGCGATCAGCTTCAGACGCAGCGCGTTCAGGCGGATGAAGCCCGCCGCGTCCTTCTGGTCGTAGGCGCCGGCGTCGTCCTCGAAGGTCACATGCGCCTCGGAGTAGAGCGAATGATCCGACCAGCGGCCCACGCAGGTCGCCAGGCCCTTGTAGAGCTTCAGCCGCACCGTGCCGGTCACATGCTCCTGGCTCTTGTCGATCAGGGCCTGCAGCATCTCGCGCTCGGGGGAGAACCAGAAGCCGTTATAGATCAGCTCCGCATAGCGCGGCATGATCGAATCCTTCAGGTGGCCCGCGCCGCTGTCCAAGGTGATCTGCTCGATCCCGCGATGGGCTTCCAGCAGGACCGTGCCACCCGGCGTCTCATAGATGCCGCGCGACTTCATGCCGACGAAGCGGTTCTCGACGAAATCCAGACGGCCGATGCCGTGACGGCCGCCCAGCTCGTTCAGCTTGGTCAGGATCGTGGCGGGCGACATGGCCTCGCCGTTGATCGCGACCGCATCGCCCTTCTCGAAGGTCACCTCGATGAACTCGGGCTGATCGGGCGCGTCCTCGGGGTTCACGGTGCGCTGATAGACATAGTCGGGCGCGGCCTCGGCAGGGTTCTCCAGCGCCTTGCCCTCACTGGAGGTGTGCAGCAGGTTCGCGTCCACGCTGAAGGGCGCCTCGCCGCGCTTGTCCTTGGCGATGGGGATCTGGTTCTTCTCGGCGAACTCGATCAGCTTGGTGCGGCTGGTCAGGTCCCATTCCCGCCAGGGCGCGATCACCTTGATCGACGGGTCCAGCGCATAGGCGCTGAGTTCGAACCGGACCTGGTCGTTGCCCTTGCCGGTCGCGCCATGCGCCACCGCATCCGCGCCCGATTCCTGCGCGATCCGCACCAGATGCTGAGAGATCAGCGGCCGCGCGATCGACGTGCCCAGCAGGTACAGCCCCTCATAGAGCGCATTGGCCCGGAACATCGGGAAGACGAAATCGCGCACGAATTCCTCGCGCACGTCGACGATGTGGATGTTCTCGGCCGCGATGCCCAGCATCAGCGCCTTCTCGCGCGCGGGCTCCAGCTCCTCGCCCTGGCCCAGATCGGCGGTGAAGGTCACCACCTCGCAGCCGTATTCGGTCTGCAGCCATTTCAGGATGATCGAGGTATCAAGCCCCCCCGAATAGGCGAGGACGACTTTTTTCGGCGCGTCGGACATGCGGTTAACCCTTCGTCGAAGTTTCAGCGGGAATACGGCGATTTGCGCGTTGTCACAAGGGTTCGGGGGCGATTAGGGTCGGGGCGATTTCAGACGGGTGATTTGATGCTGGCCTTGCGACTGCTCCGCCATTCCATCCTGCAGCTGACCGGGAACCTCGGCGCGGCTCTGACGCTGTCGGTCATGCCTGCCGTCGCGGTCGCGGCGGCGGGAGCCGTCTGGTGGAACACGATGCTGGCCATGGGAAGCACACAGGGCGTGACCGGGCAGGCGGCTGTCCTGCATCTCGCCCTCATGATCATCGTGGTGCTGGCCTTCGTCAGCCTCGCCGCGTCCTGGCATCGGTTCGTGCTTCTGGAGGAGCGCCCCCGGCTCCTGCGGCCCATCGGGCGGCCGGAGTGGCGCTATGTCGGGGCCTCCGTCAGGCTCACGCTGATCCTGATCCTGGTCGGAATACCGGTGCTGCTGCTCGGCGGGGCGGTGATGATCGCCCTTGACGGCAGCGTCGGGGCCGCGATGCTCCTCAACCTGGTGATCGGCTTCGCCTTTGCCGTCCTGGGCCTGCGTCTTGGAACGGGGCTGGCCGGTGCGGCGACCGGAGCTGCGCGACCGTTGACGACCGGCTGGCGTGCGACGGGACATGCCCTCGGGACATTGGCGGTGCTGTCGCTGCTGACGCAGGTGCTGGGACTGGCCCTGAACCTGGCCGCCCGCCTGCCAGGGGCCGCGGGAATCGCCGCGGCGCTTCTGGTGGCGTGGTTCACCGCAATGCTGTCGCTGTCGATCATCACCACGCTCTGGGGTCACTTCGTCGAGGGTCGCGCGCTGCGCTGAACCCTTGCCAACAGGCCCGTTTCGCGGCATGGGCGAGGCATGGAAAACTTTGTCGCCGCCGTCCGTCTGGCCGAGGCCGCGCTTCGCGACCTGTTCGAGCCCACGCCCCTGCAACGCAACGACCACCTCTCGGCGAAACACGGCGCCGAGATCTGGCTCAAGCGCGAGGATCTGACGCCCGTGCGCAGCTACAAGCTGCGCGGCGCCTTCAACGCCATGCGCAAGCTGGCCCGGCCCGGCGGCGGCGGCCATTTCGTCTGCGCCAGCGCCGGCAACCATGCCCAGGGCGTGGCCTATGCCTGCCGCCATTTCGGCGCGCGCGGCACGATCTTCATGCCGGTCACCACGCCGAAGCAGAAGATAGACAAGACCCAGATCTTCGGCGGCGACGCGGTCGAGATCGTGCTGACCGGCGACTATTTCGACCAGACGCTGGCCGCGGCCCAGGCCTTCTGCGCCGAACAGGGCGCGCAGTTCCTGTCGCCCTTCGACGCGCCCGACATCATCGAGGGCCAGGCGACCGTGGGCCTCGAGATGCTGGCCCAGCTGGGCCGCGCGCCCGATCTGGTGGTGCTGCCGGTGGGCGGGGGCGGCCTGTCCGCGGGCGTCACGAAATACCTGGCCACCGAGGCGCCCCAGACCCGCTTCGCCTTTGCCGAACCGCTTGGCGGGGCCAGCCTGCAGGCGGCGCTGCGCGCAGGCGCCCCCGTCGCGCTGCCTGCGGTCGACAGCTTCGTCGACGGGGCGGCGGTCGCGCGCATCGGCGCCCTGCCCTTCGAGGCGCTGTCGCGTTTCTCGGAGCATGACGTCCATCTGGCCCCCGAGGACCGCATCTGCCGCACCATGCTGGAGATGCTGAACACCGAGGGCGTGGTGCTGGAGCCTGCGGGCGCGCTGGCGCTGGACGTGCTGGGCGATCTGGGCGACCTGACCGGCAAGACCGTCGTCGCGGTGTGTTCGGGCGGCAATTTCGACTTCGAACGCCTGCCCGAGGTCAAGGAGCGGGCGCAGCGCTTTGCCGGGCTGAAGAAGTACTTCGTGCTGCGCATGCCGCAGCGCCCAGGCGCGCTGCGCGATTTCCTGGAGCTTCTGGGTCCCCAGGACGACATCGCCCGGTTCGAGTATCTGAAGAAATCGGCCCGCAACTTCGGTTCGGTGCTGATCGGGATCGAGACCAGCGATCCGGCCAACCTGACCGCGCTGATGGGCCGGCTGGACCGGTCGGGCTTCGCCTATCGCGACATCACCAACGACGGCATCCTGGCCGAGCTGCTGGTCTGATCACGACGCCCGCGCCCGGTCCCCGGCCGCGTCGTCCGGCCCGGGCGGCAGGCCGGGTTCGGGCGGAGGGCCGTCGATGACATGCGGCAGATCGCGCAGCAGCATCTGCTTGCTGTGACCGAAGCTGGCCCGCAGGGTCGCGATGGACAGGGCCGCCCCCTCTCCCTGCGCCAGTTGCTGGACGGCACGGTCGCATCGGGCACCGAAATCGCGGAACCCGATCTGCCGGGCCAGCGTCCCCAGCAGGGGCAGGTCCTGCGCCAGGGTCGGGCCGTCCTCGGGCAGGACGGACAGATGCGCCTCGATCTCGGTCAGGATCATGCCGATCATCGGCGCGGCGGCCTGCGCACCCGCCCGGTCGCGCAGCGCGATCACCCTGGACCAGTCGATCATCGCATCCCTCATCGAATCGCCTGTACGGTCCCGGTCTAGCCCATCCGCCTTGCCACGACGTTAACGGTCCGGTTTACCCGGCGTTTACGACTGCAGCGTATGCAGGATGGCATGACAGCCGCGAATCGCCCCCCCCTGCCGATCGACCAGGCCCCGCCCAGACCGGGCCGCCTGATCCTGCTGGTCGATGCCAGCGCGGCGCAGCGGCGGCTCCTGGCGCGGATGCTGCGCCGGGGCGGCTACGAGGTGATCGAGGCCGAGGGCGCCCGCCAGGCGCTGCAGCTGTGCGAGAGCCGCCCGCCGGACCTGGTGCTGGCGGACTGGAGCATGCCGGACATGACCGGCCCCGAGTTCTGCGCCGCGTTCCGGCGGCTGCCGCGGTCGAACTATGGCTATGTGGTGCTGCTGACCTCGGGGGCGGATGCGCGCACCATCACCGAGGGGATCGAGGCGGGCGCGGACGACTTCCTGACCAAGCCCGTCGCCCCGCAGGAACTGCTGGCACGCATGGCCGCGGGAGAGCGCATCCTGCGCATCGAGGAGGAGCTGCGCGCCAGCAACACCCAGCTGCGCCAGGCCCTGGCCCAACTGTCGGAGACCCAGGCCGCGATGGAACGCGACCTGCGCGAGGCGCGCAAGCTGCAGCAGGGTCTGGTCCGCGCCCGATCCGGCCGGTTCGGCGGCATCGAGATCAGCCTGCTGCTGCGTCCTGCGGGCCATATCGGCGGCGATCTGGTGGGCTTCTTCCCGATCGGAGAAGACCGCGTGGGCCTCTATGCGCTGGACGTCTCGGGTCACGGGGTGACGGCGGCGCTGCTGACCGCGCAGCTGTCGGTCCATCTGTCCGGCACCTCCGACCAGAACATCGCGCTGCGCGGTGCCCTGGGCCCCGAGGATGCCGGTCCCGCCGCGCTGGCCTGCTTCTTCAACACGATGATGCTGGAGGAGATGAACACCGACACCTACTTCACCATGATCTATGCCGAGCTGAACCATGCGACGGGCCATGTGCGGATGGTGCAGGCGGGTCATCCCCACCCGGCGCTGCAGCGCGCCGACGGGACCGTGACCCATCTGGGCCAGGGCGGCATGCCCATCGGCGTCTTCGAGCGGCCGATCTTCGACGAGATCGACGTGACCCTCGCCCCCGGCGACCGGCTGCTGATCGCCTCCGACGGCATCACCGAGGCCACCACGCCCAACGGCCGTCAGCTGGGCAATGACGGGCTGGAGGCGGTGATGCGCACCAACGCCTTCCTGAATGGCCATTCCTTCCTGGAGTCGATGGCCTGGTCGGTGTCGGAATACTGCCGCGGAGAGCGTCAGGACGACATGTCGGCCGTGCTGGTCGAATATCGGGGCACCGGGCAGGTCATCCGCCTGGACGACGACCGCTGACGCCGCCGAGGCGCATCCACCGCGTCAGGGCGGCCCGCGATCCGGAATCGACCAGATGCGCCATCGCCTCGGCCGGGGTCATCCAATGGGCGCGGTGCCCCGGCTCGGTCGGGTCGGAGAGGCGCAGGATCGGGCGCGCGACCCAGATCTGGCAGCGCTTCTCGGCATGCATGTCGTAATCGGGCATGAAGCAGAACCGCCGATAGGCCCACAGGAACCGCGCGCCACCGATGGTCCAGCCGGTCTCCTCCGCGACCTCGCGATGCAGCGCGGCCAGGGGATGCTCTCCGGGGTCGATGCCCCCGCCCGGCAGCTGGAACTCGGGCACCGGCGCCTGCTGATGGGTCAGCAGCAGCCGCCCGTCGCGCCACAGGATCGCATAGGCCCCCGGACGGCGGCGATAGGGACGCGCAAGGCGGGGCGGTTCTCCGAAACGCGGGGTCATCGGTCCTCTCGGCGGATGGGTCATGCGGTCATAGCGCAGGGCGGCCCGGTCGGAAAGCGGCGCGGCGGCCCCCCTTGGGATCGGCGGAAAATGCCTTATATTGGGCGCAACCCGGCGCGCATCCGTCGCAGCCATCGCCACTTCAAGGATCACAGATGAGCAAGATCAACCAGATAGCCTGGGATGACACCGTCCTGCCCTTTCAGCTGGACCGCAGTTCCATCCGCGGCCGCGTCGTGCGGCTGGACGGGGTTCTGGACCACATCCTGTCGCGCCACGACTATCCGCCCGCCGTCAGCGCCATGGTGGCCGAGATCGCGCTGCTGACCGCGCTGATCGGGCCGACCGTCAAGCTGCGCTGGAAGCTGAGCCTGCAGGTGCGCGGCACCGGCGCGATCCGCACGCTGGCGGCCGACTATTACGCGCCCGAAGGCGAGGGCAAGCCTGCCCGCATCCGGGCCTGGGCCAGCTTCGATGCCGAGCGCCTGGACGCCCGCCCGCCCTTCGAGCAGATCGGCGAGGGCTATTTCGCCGTGCTGATCGACCAGGGGCCGGGCAGCACCCCCTATCAGGGCATCACGCCGCTGGCCGGCGGGTCGCTGTCCTCCTGCGCGCAGACCTATTTCGCGCAGTCCGAACAGCTGCCGACGCGGTTCCAGCTGGCCTCGGGCCAGTCGCGCCTGTCGGGCCAGGACGCCCAGTGGCGCGCGGGCGGCATGATGCTGCAGACCCTGCCCGGCAACCCGGCGCAGCCGACCGAGGGCGGCAGCGGCGAGGGCGGGCTGATCGAGGCTGCCGACATCCTGCAGGGCAGCGAATCCGAGGACTGGAACCGCGCCAACATCCTGCTGGACACGGTCGAGACGCTGGAGCTGATCGGCCCCTCCGTCGGGCCGACCGACCTGCTGCTGCGCCTGTTCCACGAGGAGACGCCCCGCGTCTTCGACGCCCATAAGGTCGAGTTCGGTTGTTCGTGCAGCGCGGACCGGGTGCGCGGCACGCTGTCGATCTATTCGGCCAAGGACATCGCCCACATGACCACGCCCGAGGGGATCGTGACGGCCGACTGCCAGTTCTGCGGCGCGCATTACGAGTTCGACCCGGCCAGCCTGGGCTTCGAGGCGACCGTCGATGCCGAGGGCAACCCCCTGCCCGAAGGCGGGTCGGCCAGCAACAAGGCGGCCGAGTGACGGCTTGGTCCGAGGCGCGCCTGCATGCGGCCCTGACGCGTGCGGCAGAGCCCAGCTCGGATTACGACCTGAACCCCGAGGCCACCCCGCCCGGCACGCTGCTGCGACCGGCCGGGGTGCTGGCGGCGTTTCACGCCGGTGACGGGCGGCTGGTCCTGACCAAGCGCGCCTCGGGTCTGCGCCATCATCCGGGCCAGATCGCCCTGCCCGGCGGCAAGGTCGATCCCGGCGACGCGGACGCCACCGCCACCGCGCTGCGCGAGGCGCATGAGGAGATCGGCCTGCGCGCCGAGGGCCTGCGCGTGCTGGGCAGCCTGCCGCCGCACCGCACCGTCACCGGCTTTTCGGTGACCCCGGTCCTGGCCGTGATCGACGGCGCCTTCGATCCGGTCCCCGAGGCCGGGGAGGTCGACGAGGTCTTCACCCTGCCCTTTGCCCATGTCGCCGACCCCGCCCGCTACCGGATCGAGCGGCGGCGCTGGCGCGGCGGTTGGCGCAGCTATCACGCGGCGCCCTTCGGGCCCTATTACCTGTGGGGGGCGACGGCGCGCATCCTGCTGGGGCTGGCGCAGCGGCTGTGACGCGGCTGCCGGGCCATATCCTGTCCGACCCGGCGCTGATCCGGGTGCTGGACGCGCTGGAGGCCGAGGGCGACCGCGCCTTTCTGGTCGGCGGCGCGGTGCGCAACGCGCTTCTGGGACAGCCGATCAACGACATCGACATCGCCACGGATGCCACCCCCGACCGGGTCATCGCGCTGGCCGAGGCGGCCGGCCTGCGCGCCGTGCCGACGGGGATCGACCACGGTACCGTCACCGTGGTGGCCGACGGGACGGGCTTCGAGGTGACCACCTTCCGGCAGGATGTGGAGACCGACGGGCGCCATGCCACCGTCGCCTTCACCACCGATCTGGCCCAGGACGCGGCGCGGCGCGACTTCACGATCAACGCGCTTTACGCGGGGCGCGACGGGGGGGTGATCGACCCCGTGGGCGGCCTGCCCGACCTGACCGCCCGCCGCCTGCGCTTCGTGGGCGACGCGGACGCGCGCATCACCGAGGACTACCTGCGCATCCTGCGTTTCTTCCGCTTCCTTGCCCGCCATGGCCGCGAGGCCGACCCGAAGGCGGTCGCCGCCTGTGCGCGCCACCGCGACGGGCTGGCGCGCATCGCCCGCGAACGCATCGGCGCCGAGATCAGGAAGCTGCTGGACGCCCCCGATCCCGGCCCGGCGATGGCGCTGATGGCGCGGACCGGCGTGCTGGAGCGGCTGCTGCCCGGCGCCGATCCGCTGCGGCTTCAGGCGCTTTTGGACCGCGAGCCCGCACCGGGCGGCTGGCTGCGGCGGCTGGCGGCGCTTGGACCCGCCGATCCCGACCTGCGCCTGTCGCGCAGCGAGGCGCGCGCGCTGGCGCAGCTGCATCGGGCGCGCGACTGGTCGCTGGACCGGGCGGCCTGGCATCTGGGGGCCGAGGCCGCGACGGATCATGCGGCGCTGATGGCTGCGGACGGCCACCCCCTGCCCCCCGACTGGCGGGACCGGATCGCGCATGCCGTCGACGCGCCTCTGCCGGTGTCGGCGGCCGATCTGGCGCCGCTGCAGGGCGCGGCCCTGGGGCGCGGCCTGAAGGCGGCCGAGGAGGCGTGGATCGCATCCGGCTTCACCCTGCCCCCGCCCGCCCTGATCGACGCGGCCCATCTGGCCGGGAAGGACGACGCATGACCTTGCACACCCTGTTCGGCCGCATGGTCGATGCCTTCCGCCCCGCCGAGGGCGCGCCGCCGCGCACGCTGATGGCGTTCTTCCGCTGGTGCCTTGCGGGGGCCTGGCCGGGCCTGGGCTTCGCCGCCGTGGCCTCCGCCCTGGGCGGGGTGGCGGACGTGGTCTCGGCGCTGCTTTTGGGCATGGTCGTCGATGCGGTGGCGACCGGCGAGGCCGGCACATTCTGGGCGCAGAACGGCGGGCTGGTGGCGCTGTTCGCGGGGTTCTTCCTGGTGATCCGGCCGGCGATCTACGGCCTGTCGACCGCCAGTTCGAACGTGATCATCGGGCCGAACATCCTGCCCCTGGTGCTGTCGCGCCTGCACCGCTGGACCATGGGCCATGCGGTCACCTTCTTCGACAACGACTTTGCCGGGCGGCTGGCGCAGAAGCAGATGCAGACCGCGCGCGCCGTCACCGACGTCGCCTCGGAGATGGTGAACGTGGTAGCCTTCGCGCTGGCCTCGGTCATCGGGTCGGCGGCCTTCCTGCTGGCGGTGGATGGCTGGGGGGCGGTGGCGCTGCTGGTCTGGCTGGCGGCCTATTTCGCGCTGATCCGCTTCTTCCTGCCCCGCATCCGGGCCAAATCTGGGGCG
This sequence comes from Paracoccus sp. ME4, assembly GCF_046736325.1. Lineage (GTDB taxonomy): Bacteria > Pseudomonadota > Alphaproteobacteria > Rhodobacterales > Rhodobacteraceae > Paracoccus. The sequence continues at coordinate 493,892 of NZ_CP151276.1, read as the reverse complement.
CGTGCCTCGGCCCGCGCCAATGTCACCGGGCAGGTCGTCGACACGATCACCAACATCAAGACGGTCAAGCTGTTCGCCCATGCCGAGCATGAGGATCGGGCCGCCCTGGGCGCGATGGCGGGGTTCCGCGAACGCGCGCTGGATTTCGGGGTGGTCTCGACCTGGTTCCGGCTGTCGCTGATGATCGTCGCGGGCGTCCTGCCGGTGATCCTGGTGGGCGGGGCGATCCTGCTCTGGCGCGACGGTGCGGCCACGGTGGGCGACGTCGCGGCCTCGGGCGCCATCGCCATGCGGCTGTCGCAGATGACGGGTTGGGTCAGCATGGCGCTGATGGGCATGTGGGGCAGCATCGGCGAGGTCGAGGACGGCATGAAGACCCTCTCCCCGCCCCATGCCCTGACCGACGCGCCGGGCGCCGTGACGCTGGACCGCGTCGCCGGTCGGATCGACTTCGAGGACGTCGATTTCGCCTATGGCCGGGATGAGGGCGGCATCCGCAACCTGACCCTGTCCATCGCGCCGGGAGAGAGGATCGGCATCGTCGGCGCCTCGGGCGCGGGCAAGTCCACGCTGGTCGCGCTGCTGCTGCGTCTCTACGACGTGGAGCGCGGCGTGATCCGCATCGACGGCCACGATCTGCGCGAGGTCACGCAGGAGAGCCTGCGCCGCCAGATTGCCATGGTCACGCAGGAGACGGCGATGTTCAACCGCTCGGCCCGCGACAACATCCTGTATGGGCGGCCGAATGCGACACAGGATGATGTCGTGGCTGCCGCCAAGGCGGCGGAGGCGCATGAGTTCATCCTGGGGCTTGAGGATTACGCGGGTCGCACCGGATATGACGCGCATCTGGGCGAGCGGGGCGTCAAGCTGTCGGGCGGTCAGCGCCAGCGGATCGCCCTGGCTCGCGCCTTCCTGAAGGACGCGCCGATCCTGGTCCTGGACGAGGCCACCAGCGCGCTGGATAGCGAGGTCGAGGCCCAGGTCCAGGAGGCGCTGTCGCGCGCCATGCGCGGCAAGACCGTGCTGGCCATCGCGCATCGCCTGTCCACCATCGCCGAGTTGGACCGCATCCTGGTCTTCGAGGACGGGCGCATCGTCGAGCAGGGCGGGCATGACGCGTTGCTGGCGCGCGGCGGCCGCTATGCCCGCTACTGGAACCGCCAGTCGGGCGGCTTCCTGGGAACCGAGGAGGCGGCCCAGTGACGCAATGGACCATCGAGCGGCTTGGCCGCAAGGGCGACGGCGTCGCCCTGTCGGAGGACGGGCGCGCGCTGGCCCCCCTGACCCTGCCCGGCGAGGTGATCGAGGGCGAGGCCCAAGACGGCCGCATCGCCGCGCCGCGCATCCTGACGCCCTCGCCGGACCGGATCCGGCCGATCTGCGGCCATTACCGCGCCTGCGGGGGCTGTTCGCTGATGCATGCGACCGACGCCTTCACCACCGCCTGGAAAGCGCAGGTGGTGCGGACCGCGCTGGCCGCGCAGGGCATCGATGCGCCCGAACCGCAGGTCCATGTCTCGCCGCTGAACAGCCGCAGGCGCGCGGTCCTGTCGGGGCGGCGCACCAAGAAGGGCGCGCTGCTGGGCTTTCACGCCCGCGCCTCGGACGTCATCGTCGATCTGGCCGAATGCCATGTGCTGCGCCCGCGGATCGTGGCGGCGCTGCCCCTGCTGCGGCGGATCGTGGTCGCGGGCGCCTCGCGCGCGGCCGAACTGTCGCTGACGGTGATCGACGGGCCCGCGGGGCTGGATGTCGCGGTCCGCGGCGGCAAGCCGATGGAGCCGGACCTGTTCCGGGCCTTGGCGGCCCTGGCCGAGGAGGGCGATCTGGCGCGGCTGGACTGGGACGGGCAGGCGATCACCCGCCGCCCGCCCGCGCTGCCCATGGGCCGGGCGCGGGTCGTGCCGCCGCCGGGTGCCTTCTTGCAGGCCACCGCCGAGGGTCAGGCCGCGCTGCTGGCCGCGGTCCGTGCCACGGTGGGCGGGGCCGCGCGCATCGCGGACCTGTTCGCGGGCTGCGGGACCTTCACCCTGCCCCTGGCCGAAGACGCCGCGATCCACGCGGTCGAGGGGCTGGCCGCGCCGCTGGAGGCGCTTGATTCGGCTTGGCGGGCCACCTCAGGGCTGAACCGCGTCACGACCGAGGTGCGCGACCTGGCGCGCAGGCCGCTGCTGCCTGACGAATTGCGTGCACATGACGCGATCGTGATCGACCCGCCGCGTGCCGGTGCCGAGGCGCAGATGCGGCAGATCGCCGCGTCCGGCGTGCCGGTCGTGGCGGCCGTCGCCTGCGACCCGGTCGGATTTTCCCGCGATGCGCGGATTCTGGCCGATGCGGGCTATCGTCTGGACCGGCTCTGGGTGGTCGATCAGTTCCGCTTTTCGCCGCATGTCGAAATGGTCGCCGCGTTAACGCTCCGCTAGGCAGCACCGGCTATTCCGTGGTATTGCCGGACCATAAAAATCAAAAATGCTTCAGAGGCAGTGATGCGCTTGACGACCCGTCGGACCTTCTCGATTTCGATGCTGGCCTTGCTGGCTGCCTGTGGACGACCGCAGCAGACGACCAAGTTCCAGCGCTATTCCGGCCCCCCGATCACCCAGGTCCAGATCAACAAGGGTCAGCGCCGGATGCATCTGTTCAGCGGATCGACGGTCATCCGCTCCTACGACATCAGCTTGGGCAACCAGCCGATCGGGCACAAGCAGTTCTCGGGCGACGGCAAGACGCCGGAGGGGGTCTATCATATCGACCGCTTCAACCCGCGCAGTGCCTATCACCTGTCGGTGGGCATCAGCTATCCCAACGAACGCGACCGCGCCTTTGCCGAGTCGTACGGCATGGACCCGGGCGGGGACATCTTCATCCACGGCCGCGGACCGCAGGGCAACAACCTCTTTCCCCAGCAGCGCGACTGGACCGCGGGCTGCATCGCCGTGACCGACGAGGAGATCGAGGAGATCTATGCGATGCTGCAGCCCGGCGCGGCGGTGGTGATCTATCCCTGATCCGGCATCGCCGACTGCACGCCCGGCCCCGCCCTTCGGACGGGGCCTTTTGCGTTCCGGGCTCAGCGTCCGGTCAGCAGCGTCCACCAGACCTTGCCCGACGGCTCCTTGAACCAGGCAAAGCCCAGCTGCGTCGCGGTCGGGTCCATGATGACGTCGCGCGTGTCGCGGGTCGACATCCAGGCGGACAGGGTCTGGATCTCGGTCTCGTAGGACTCGGAGATGTTCTCGCCGACAATGGTCCCAGCAAAGCCCTGCCGCCGCGCCCGATCCAGCGGCGAGGAGCCGTCGGACCCCCAGTGCCAGGCCCGATTCTGCGCCGACATGTCGCGCGAATGGGCCAGCGCCGCCGCCTCAAGCTGCGGGCTGGGCGTCAGGGCCGCGGCGCCGATGTTTCCGCGCAGGGTGTTGATCTGCTGCAACACGCGCCCAGCAATCGCCGCGCTGTCATCGACCGGCGGGGCCACCGCCAGCGTCGGATCCATGGGCGGCGCCATGCCTGCGGGGGCCAGGTTGCGCGGCCCGCAGGCCCCCAGGACCACCATCGCCAGAATCGCAAATGCGTTGATTTTCTTCATCTTCCGGTCGCTCCCTGGCGCAGATGGACCAGTCCTATCGAATGACCCGCACAGGATCAAACGCAACTTGGCGTGATCGCCGCAGCCGCCCTGCGGGGCCGTCGCGCGACGGGCGAACGAATTGCCGGCAGGCGGTCGCGGCGCTATATTTTCCCCACGCCGCGACAGGCGGCCCCCGACATCACCCCGCCCGACAGAAGCGGGGATCGCAGCCCGAGGACCCGAGCCGATGAGCCCTTCGCCTTTCGTCAACCGCCGCGCCTTCCTGGGGTCGGCCGCAGCCCTCGGGGCGGCGGCGATCGCACTGCCCGCCCTGGGCCAGCAATACGACCCGGCGACCGGAATGCCCGTTCCCGCAGCCCCGGCGCCCACCGGCACCGGACCGCAGCACAACATCTCCAGCTTTCGCGGCCAGGACTGGCGACCGCATTTCCAGAACCTGACCAATGGCGCGGTGCTGTGCGACCTGACCTCGCGCGCCGTGCATTTCTGGTCCGAGGACGGCAACACCTACCGCGTCTATCCCAGCTCGATCCCGGTCAGCTCGGAGCTGACGCGCACCGGCCGGACCGAGATCATCAAGAAGGTCGAGGGCCCCACCTGGACCCCCACCCCCGAGATGAAGCAGCGCAACCCCGACTGGCCCGACTTCATGCCCGCCGGTCCCGACAACCCGATGGGCACGCATGCGCTGTGGCTGACCTGGCAGTACTATCGCATCCACGGCACGCATGACACGCGCAAGATCGGGCGCCGGTCGTCGAACGGCTGCATCGGCCTCTACAACGAGCATGTGGCCGAGCTGTTCAGCCTGACCAAGGTCGGCACGCAGGTCCTGGTCCTCTGAGGCCGCCGACCGGCGAAGGGGCCCTGCGGGGCCCCTTGGCACGGCTCAGGCGCGGGGTTCGACCCAGCCCTGGATGTTGTCGCGCACGATCTCCAGCATGACCCGGATATGGGCGGGATCGTCGTTCAGGCAGGGGATGTACTGGAAGTGATGGCCGCCGGCCTCCTCGAAGGCCTCGCGGATCTCTCCGTTGATCTCCTCCAGCGTCTCGATGCAGTCCGACGAGAAGGCCGGAGAGATCACCGCGATGTCGGTATGGCCCTGACGCGCGAGCTCCGCCACATGCTCGACCGTGTAGGGGCGCAGCCATTCCTCGCGGCCGAAGACCGACTGGAAGGTCGTGTCGATGATGCCCTCGGGCCAGCCCAGCTCCTCGCGCAGCAGCCGCGAGGTCTTCTGGCACTGGCAGTGATAGGGGTCGCCCTGCATCAGATAGCGCTTCGGCATGCCGTGATAGCTGGCGACCAGCTTGCCCGGCACCTTGCCGTCCAGCGCCCGGCGCACGCTGTCGGCCAGCGCCTTGATGTAGTCGGGGCGGTTCACGTAGGGGTCCACGGTCCGCACCGAGGGCTGCCAGGTCTGCTTCATCAGCGCCCGGAACAGCTGGTCGTTGGCCGTGGCCGAGGTCGGCCCCGCATATTGCGGATAGAGCGGCAGGAACACGATCCGCCGGCAGCCCGCCTGCACCATCCGCTCCAGCACGTCCGGCGTCGAAGGGTTGCCATAGCGCATGCAAAAGTCGACCATCACCTGATCGCCCCATTCGGCATGGGCCAGTTCGGCCAACGCCTTGGCCTGGGACTTGGTGATGGTCATCAGCGGGCTCTCGTTCGCCTCGTGATTCCAGATCGACTTGTAGTTCGCGCCCGAGGTGAAGGGCCGCTTGGTCAGGATCACCCCCTGCAGCAGCGGCTGCCAGATCAGGCGGTTGATGTCGATGACCCGCCGGTCCGACAGGAACTCGTTCAGATAGCGCCGCATGGACCAGTAGTCATAGCCGTCCGGCGTCCCCAGGTTGGCGATCAGGATGCCGGTTTTGGCCGGCTTGACCGCGGGGTGGTCGGCGGGGGCGTGGGTGGGTCTCATGGGGTCTGCTTCCTCGGGGTGTCTTTGCTGAGTTCGGCCAGGGCATCGGCCAGCGACTTCTGGGCCGATCCGGGGCGCAGCGGGCGGGGCTGGCTGTCGGACGGCGCCCAGCCCGTCAGAAAGACCAGATCGAAGCTGACGGCGACACGGGACGGATCGTCGCGGTCGGGACTGTCCTGCGCCAGGATCGCCGCGGCCCGCGCCAGGACGGCGCGGCGCGTCGGGTGGCGCAGCCGGGCGGCCAGCGCATTGCCCTCGCCCATGGCGCGCAGGTCGCGGCCCAGATGGATCAGGTCGCGATAGCTGGCCCGCTGCGGCAGCAGGTCCGCCACCGGCAGGGCCAGCCCCGCGCGCGACAGAAGCCCGCCCAGATCGCGGATCTCGGCCATGGGCAGGATGCGCGGCGACAGGCCGCCCGTGATCTCGGCCTCGGCGCGGGCCAGGGCGGCGCGCGGTTCGGCCAGGGTCTGGCCGCCGAACATCACGCCGATGAACAGCCCGTCGGGGCGCAGCGCGCGGGCCGACTGGACCAGCTGCCCCACCGGATCGTCCGCCCAGTGCAGCGACAGCGCATGGATCACCAGGTCGTGCGCACTCGGCGCGAGGTCCAGCACCGGCTCGTCCGCCACCACCCGCGCGCCCGGAAACCGCGGCGCCCAGAGATCGGGAAAACCGGTGACGACGGCCGGGTCCGTAAAGGTTCTGTTAACCTCGGCCAGCCTATGCTGGATCTCGTCGGCGGCGATCTGGTGGAACAGGTCGGCCAGGCCCGCGCGCCGGGCGCGGTCGCGCTGGCGGATCAGGGCGGTGCGGTCCGTCAGGGCCGGACGGGGGGATGCGGGATCGGTCATGATCGGGGAACATAGGGTGCTTTCGGGGGCGATGAAAGCCGCGCTGCGGCTGTTCTATCCGCCCCAATGCCTGTCCTGCGGGGCGGGGGTCGCGGATGGCGGCGCGGGGGCGGTGCATCTCTGCGCCGACTGCTGGCCCGAGGCCGCGTTCATCGAGGGCGCCTGCTGCGACTGCTGCGGGGCGCCGCTGCCCGATGACGGCACCGGGGCCATGCAGGTGCTGGTCTGCGACGACTGCCTAGTGGCGGTGCGGCCGTGGTCGCGGGGGCGGGCGGCGATGGTCTATGCCGGCACCGCGCGGCGGCTGATCCTGGCGCTGAAGCATGGCGACCGGCTGGACCTGGCGCCGCCCATGGCCGACTGGCTGGCGCAGGCGGCGCGGCCGCTGGTCGTGCCCGGCATGATCGTGGCGCCGATCCCGCTGCATCTGCGGCGGCTGGCGCGGCGCAAGTACAACCAGTCGGCGCAGATCTCGGGCCGCATGGCGCGCAGGCTGGGGCTGGAGCATCGCGCCGACCTGCTGGTCCGCCGCCGCCACACGCCCATGCAGGAGCATCGCGGCATGGCCGAGCGCTTTGCCAATCAGCAGGACGCGCTGGCCGTCCATCCGCGCCATGCGGCGGCGGTGGCGGGGCGGCCGGTCCTGCTGGTCGATGACGTGATGGCCTCGGGCGCGACGATCCATGCGGCGGCGCTGGCGCTTCTGGCGGCGGGGTCGGGGCCGGTCTCGGTCGCGGTTCTGGCACGCGCGGTCAAGGATGACTAGATAGGGGCCGGACGACCTGAAAGGACGATCATGAGCATCGAGATCTACACCACCCGCACCTGCCCCTTCTGCATCCGCGCCAAGCAGCTTCTGGACAGCAAGGGCGTCGCCTACAAGGATATCGACGTGGGCGCCGAGCCGTCGCTGCGCGACGCGATGACCCGCCGCGCGAAGGGCAAGCGCACCGTCCCGCAGATCTTCGTGGGCAGCACCCATGTCGGCGGCTGCGACGACCTCTACGCGCTGGAGCGTGCGGGCAAGCTGGACCCGCTGCTGAAGGGCGCGGCATGACGGCCACGCTGACCGTCGGGCTGGTGCAGCTGACGGTCGGCGACGATCCGGCGGCCCATCTGGGCCAGACGCTGGACCTGATCCGGCAGGCCGCCGCCCGGGGCGCGCGGTGGGTGCTGACGCCCGAAGCCACGAACCTGCTGTCGCCCGACCGCGCCCGGCAGGCCCTGATCCTGCGCCCCGAGGATCAGGACATCACCTTGGCCGCGCTGCGGGCCGAGGCGCGGGCCCTGGGCATCTGGGTGCTGGCCGGGTCGCTGGCCCTGACCACGGGCGATCCCGATGGCCGCTTTGCCAATCGCAGCCTGCTCATCGCGCCCGACGGCGGCATCGCCGCGCGCTATGACAAGCTGCACATGTTCGACGTCGATCTGGGCCATGGCCAGTCCTTCCGCGAAAGCGCCGCCTATCGCCCCGGCGACCGGGCGGTGCTGTCGCAGGTGGACGGGGTGCCGGTCGGGATGACGGTCTGCTATGACCTGCGCTTTCCGCAGCTTTACCGGGCGCTGGCGCAGGCGGGGGCGCGGGTGCTGACGGTGCCGTCGGCCTTTCACCCGGTGACCGGCGCCGCCCATTGGGAGGTGCTGCTGCGCGCCCGCGCGATCGAGACCGGCTGCTTTGTCCTGGCGCCCGCGCAATGCGGGACCCACCCCGCGCCGCACGCGCCCGACCGGCCGCCGCGGATCAGCCACGGACGGTCGCTGGTGGTGGACCCCTGGGGGCGGGTGCTGGCCGATGGCGGCGTGACGCCGGGTCTCACCATTGTTTCCCTTGACCTTTCGGCGGTGGATGAGGCACGGTCCCGCATCCCCTCGCTCACCCATGACCGGCCCTTCGCGGCCCCGGAAGGCCATGACACGACCCGCGACCGACCCTGACAAGACCGCCCCGGACCCCCGGTCGACGGACCGGCTGGCCGCCAGCCTCTTCGCCGAGGTGCTGATCGCCGAACAGCTGTCGCGCAACCTGATCGGGCGCGCGCTGCCGCGCGGCATGCAGATCTCGCATTTCTCGGTGCTGAACCTCCTGGCCCATGTGAACGAGGAACGCACCCCCGCCCAGCTGGCCGCGGCCTTCCACGTCACGCGGGGGGCGATGACGAACACGCTGGCGCGGCTGGAATGGGCGGGCCATGTCCATATCCGCCCCGATTGGGACGATGCGCGGCGCAAGTTCGTGTCGATCAGCACCGCCGGGCGCGCGGCGCGCGACCAGGCCATCGCGGCCTTCATGCCGCTGATCGCGGGCGTCGTGCGCGACATCGGGGACGAGCGCGTGCGCGGCGCCCTGCCCGTCCTGCGCGAGCTGCGCCGCCGCCTGGAGGTCGATCCGCCGCGCAGCTGAGCGTCACGCCCGCCGCGTCACCATCGCATAGTTCACCGCCAGGTCGCGATCCGACAGCGACCAGCCGCCGGTCAGCGGGTTGAAGACCATGCCGCGGCGGTCGGCCTCGGCCAGCCCGGCGGCGCGGGCATGGGCGGCCAGCTCCTCCGGGGTGATGAAGCGGCGCCAGTCATGCGTGCCGCGCGGCAGCCAGCGCAGCACCCATTCCGCGCCGACGATGGCGGCGGCGAAGCTGCGCCCGGTGCGGTTCAGCGTGGTCAGGATCAGCAGCCCGCCCGGCTTCAGCAGCTCGCGGCAGGTCGCCACGAAGGAGGCCGGGTCGGCCACATGCTCCACGATCTCCAGCGCCAGGACCACGTCGAACCGCGCCTCGGTGGTCAGCAGCGCCTCGGCCGTGGTCGCGCGATAGTCGATCTCCAGCCCCTGCCGGGCGGCATGCGCGCGGGCCACGGCGATGTTGACCTCGGTCGCGTCCGCCCCGGTGACGGTCGCTCCAAGCCGCGCCATCGGCTCGCTGGCAAGCCCGCCGCCGCAGCCGATGTCCAGCACCTCCAGCCCCGCGAAGGGCCGCAGCGACCGCCGGTCGCGCCCGAACTCGGCGGCGATCTGGTCGGCGATGTAGTCCAGCCGCAGCGGGTTCATCCGGTGCAGGGGCCGAAACTTGCCGTTCGGGTCCCACCATTCGGCGGCCATCGCCTCGAACTTGGCGATCTCGGCCTGGTCGATGCTGCTGGGGGTGATCATGGGGGCGGTCCTTCTGGCGGGCGGCGTCGTCTGTGCTTATAGTGACAGGATGGACCGATTGGCAGGACAAATCTCCGCGTCACATGGCCGCCTGCACCCGGCGGTGGAACCCCATGCGCGCCACATGCTGGAGGTCGGCGCGGGCCATGTCCTCTATGTCGAGGAATGCGGCAATCCGCAGGGCCGCCCGGTCCTGGTGCTGCATGGTGGGCCCGGCGGCGGGTGCAGCCCCTACATGCGGCGCTTCTTCGATCCCGACCATTACCGCATCGTGCTGTTCGACCAGCGCGGCTGCGGACGCTCGCGCCCGACCGCCTCGGTCGAGGCGAACACCACCGACGACCTGATCGCCGACATCGCCCTGATCCGCGCGCATCTGGGCATCGACCGCTGGCTGCTGTTCGGGGGCAGCTGGGGTGCCACGCTGGCCCTGGCCTATGCCGAGGCCCATCCCGACCATGTCACCGGGCTGGTCCTGCGCGGGGTCTTCCTGGGCATGCGCGAGGAGCTGGACTGGTTCTATGGCGGCGGCGCGGCGCGGTTCTTCCCCGATCTCTGGGCCCGCTTCCAGGAGCCGATCCCGCCCTCGGAGCGCCACGACATGATCGCCGCCTATCACGCGCGGCTGTTCGATACCGACATCGACCGCCAGACCCGCTATGCGCAGCCTTGGCTGATGTGGGAGAACGCGCTGGCCGGGTTGCAGTCCGGCCCCGGCGGGCACGCCCCGGCCGATTACGCCCGCGCCTTCGCCCGGCTGGAGAATCACTATTTCCGCCACGGCTGCTTCCTCGAGGAGGGTCAGCTGCTGCGCGAGCGCGCGCGGATCGAGCACCTGCCCGCGCTCATCGTGCAGGGCCGCTATGACATGGTCTGCCCGCCCGACAGCGCCTGGCGCCTCGCTCAGGGCTGGGACAAGGCCGATCTGCGGCTGGTCCCGGCCTCGGGGCATGCCCTGTCGGAACCGCGCATCACCGCCGAACTGGCCGCCGTCATGGATTCGATCCGCGACGAGGACCGCAGCCGAAAGACCGACCGATGACCCTGGGCCTGTTCCCGATCTTCCTGCTGGCCAGCGTCGCGGCGGCGGCGACCGGCATGATCTTTCGCCCCGGCGTCTGGTATGCGGAGCTGCGCAAGCCCGGCTTCACGCCGCCGAACTGGGCCTTTCCGGTGGCCTGGACGGTGATCTACCTGCTGTCGGCGCTGGCCGCCGCGCGGGTCGCCGTCCTGCCGGGCGCAGGGATGGCGCTGGCGCTGTGGTCGGCGCAGATCGCGCTGAACACGCTGTGGACGCCGGTCTTCTTCGGTTCGCGGCGCATGGGCCTGGCCATGGTCGTGATGGCCGCGCTGCTGGTCACGGTGGCGGCGCTGGCCTGGGCCTTCGCGTCGCTGAACGGATGGGCGGGGCTGATGCTGCTGCCCTATCTGGCCTGGCTGGGGGTGGCATCCGCACTGAACTGGCGGATCTGGCGCGACAACCCGGCGGCCTGAGGGGGCCGCCCGCGCGAAAGGCTTGCATTCGCGGCCGCGTCGCTCTATATCGCCACTCAACAGCGGTGCAGGCGTCCAAACCCTGCCCACCGGAACTTCCGCATGGGGCCCGCTGACGGCCCCTTTTTCATGTCCGAGAGGATCTCATGTCCAGCGACCTGCCCGACGACCGGCCCGCCGACCGGGACCACGACCGCGCCCTGCCGGCCTCGAACGACCTGATCGCCAAGACCGCGATCGACCGCCGCCTGGCCGAGATCATCACCCCGGTGATCGAGGATCTGGGCTTCGAGCTGGTCCGCATCCGCCTGCAGGGCGGCAAGACCGCGACGCTGCAGATCATGGCCGACCGCCCCGAGGGCGGCATCAACGTGGACGACTGCGCCGACATCTCGACCGCGGTCAGCGCCACGCTGGATGTCGAGGACCCGATCGAGGACAACTATCACCTGGAGGTCTCCAGCCCCGGCATCGACCGCCCCCTGACCCGGCTGAAGGACTTTGCGACCTTCGAGGGCTATGAGGCGCGCCTGGACCTGAACCAGCCCATCGACGGGCGCAAGAAGTTCAAGGGCACCCTGGCCGGGGTCGAGGGGACCGAAGTTCTGATCAACATCGAGGATCAGGGCCAGACCCACACGATCGGCCTGGAGTTCGACCTTCTGGCCGATGCCAAGCTGGTCCTGACCGACGAGCTGATCCGCGAGATGCTGCGCCAGAAGAAGGATGCCGGGGTCGAGATCGACAACCTGGACGAATCCGCCTTCGACGCGATCGAAACCGACGACACCACGGCCGCCGACGGCGCCGAACCCAAGGAGTGAGTGATGGCGATCACCTCTGCCAACCAGCTGGAACTGCTGCAGACGGCCGAAGCCGTCGCCCGCGAGAAGATGATCGAGCCCGAGCTGGTCATCGAGGCGATGGAGGACAGCCTGGCCCGCGCCGCCAAGTCGCGCTACGGCGCCGAGATGGACATCCGGGTCAGGATCGACCGCAAGACCGGCAACGCCACCTTCACCCGCGTCCGCACCGTCGTCGCCGATGACGCGGTCGAGAACTATCAGGCCGAGTTCACCGCCGACCAGGCCCGCCCCTATTTCGAGCGCCAGAAGGACCCGGCCAACGCCTGGATCCGCGACGGCCAGCGCATCGAGGACTTTGCCGCCCGCCCGCAGGTCGGCGACACGTTCCACGAGCAGGTGCCGCCGGTCGAGCTGGGCCGGATCGCCGCGCAGTCGGCCAAGCAGGTCATCCTGCAGCGCGTCCGCGAGGCCGAGCGCGACCGACAGTACGAGGAATTCAAGGACCGCGCCGGCACCATCATCAACGGCGTCGTCAAGCGCGAGGAATACGGCAACATCATCGTGGACGTGGGCCGCGGCGAGGCCATCCTGCGCCGCAACGAGAAGATCGGCCGCGAGAGCTATCGCCCCAACGACCGCATCCGCGCCTATGTCAAGGACGTGCGCCGCGAGACGCGGGGCCCGCAGATCTTCCTGTCGCGCACCGACCCGCAGTTCATGGCCGAGCTGTTCAAGATGGAGGTCCCCGAGATCTATGACGGCGTGATCGAGATCAAGGCCGTGGCCCGCGATCCCGGTTCGCGCGCCAAGATCGCGGTCATCAGCAACGACGGCAGCATCGACCCGGTCGGCGCCTGCGTCGGCATGCGCGGCAGCCGCGTGCAGGCCGTCGTGGGCGAGCTGCAGGGCGAGAAGATCGACATCATCCCGTGGAACGAGGATCAGGCCACCTTCCTGGTCAACGCGCTGCAGCCCGCCGAGGTCAGCAAGGTCGTCTTCGACGAGGAGGCGAACAAGATCGAGGTCGTCGTCCCCGACGAGCAGCTGTCGCTGGCCATCGGCCGTCGCGGCCAGAACGTGCGCCTGGCCAGCCAGCTGACGGGCCTCGACATCGACATCCTGACCGACGAGGAGGAATCCAAGCGTCGTCAGGCCGAGTTCAACACCCGCACCGCGCTGTTCATGGAGGCGCTGGACCTGGACGAGTTCTTCGCCCAGCTGCTGGTCGCCGAAGGGTTCACCAACCTGGAGGAGGTCGCCTATGTCGACCAGGACGAGCTGCTGACCATCGACGGCGTGGACGAGGGCACCGCGGCCGAGCTGCAGGCCCGCGCCCGCGACGTGCTGGAGGCCAAGAACCGCGAGGCCCTGGAGGCCGCGCGTGCGCTTGGCGCCGAGGACAGCCTCATTGAATTCGAGGGTCTCACTCCCCAGATGGTGGAGGCGCTGGCCAAGGATGGCGTCAAGACCCTGGAAGATTTCGCGACCTGCGCGGATTGGGAACTGGCCGGCGGCTGGACCAGCGTGAACGGGCAGCGCGTCAAGGACGAGGGTCTGCTGGAGCCGCATGGCGTCAGCCTCGAGGACGCGCAGACCATGGTCATGACCGCGCGCGTGCTGCTGGGCTGGGTCGATCCGACCGAGATGGACGGCGCGGACGCGGAAGACGATCTGGACGAGGACGACAACGAGGAGGCCGGGGCCTGATCGCCCCGGATGGGTACAACAGCTTGAGCCGTGGTGGACGTGACAAGGACCGGGACGACCCGGAACGCCGGTGCATCGCCACCGGCGAGGTGCAACCCAAACGCGGGCTGATCCGCTTCGTGATCGGCCCCGACGGCCAGGTCGTTCCCGACCTGGCCGAGAAGCTGCCGGGCCGCGGCATCTGGGTGGCGGCCGACCGGGCCGCCCTGCAGAAGGCGGTGGCCCGCAACCTGTTCAGCCGCGCGGCCCGACAGCCCGTCCAGGTCGATCCCGATCTGGCCGCGCTGGTCGAGGCGGGCGTGGCGCGCCGGCTGGTGGACCTGATCTCGCTGACGCGGAAGTCGGGTCGTGCGGTGGCCGGCTTCGAGAAGGTCAAGGGCTGGCTGGCCGAGGGCCGCGCCAAGGTGCTGCTGCAGGCCTCCGATGGCTCGGAACGCGGCAAGGGCAAGCTGTGGACGCCCACGGGCGGACGCTGGTTCGGCTGCCTGACCGCATCAGAATTGGGTTTGTCCTTTGGGCGCGATCATGTCATACACGGCGCGCTTGCGAAGGGTGGCCTGACGGACAAGGTGATCTTGGAAGCCGGCAGACTGACGGGTCTGCGCGGGCATGACGACGGCAATACGGCTGTCGGGAAGGAATGAAGACGCAAATGAGCGACAAAGACGGAAAAACCCCCCTGGGTCTTGGCGGCGCTGGCCGTTCGGGTCAGGTCAAGCAAAGCTTCAGCCACGGCCGCACCAAAAGCGTCGTCGTCGAAACCAAGCGCAAGCGCGTCGTGGTGCCCAAGCCGGGCGCCACGCAGATGACCGATGCACAGAAAGAGAAGAACCCGCTGACCGCACGCATGGCCGGCGATCCGTCCAAGCGCCCGGCCGGCATTTCGGATGCCGAGATGGAGCGCCGCCTGAAGGCGCTGGCCGCCGCCAAGGCGCGCGAGGCCGACGACATCGCCCGCCGCGCCGCCGAGGAGAAGGCCCGCGAGGAGGAGCGTGAGCGCCGCCGCGCCGAGATCGAGGCCAAGGCCCGCGAGGAGCGCGAGCGCGAGGAGGCCCTGAAGGCCAAGGCGATCGCCGAGGCGAACGCCATCCAGGACGCCGCCGACGAGGCCCGCCGCAAGGCCGAGCCGCGCCAGGAGCGTCCGAAGCCCTCGGCCGGCGCCGCCAAGCCCGCCGCCCCCGATCAGGCCGCGATCGAGGCCGCCGCCGCGCGCGCCGAGACCAAGGGCGTGTCGACCGGGGTCGCGCGCAAGCCCGACCGCGCCGCCGACCGTCCCGACCGCGACAAGGCGGCCAAGGCCAAGACCGACGACAACCGCCGCGGCGGCAAGCTGTCGCTGAACCAGGCGCTGAACGGCGAAGGCGGCCGCCAGCGCAGCATGGCCGCGATGAAGCGCAAGCAGGAGCGGACCCGTCAGAAGGCCATGGGCCAGTCGGTCCGCGCCGAGAAGCAGGTCCGCGAAGTTCGCCTGCCCGAGACCATCGTTGTGCAGGAGCTGGCCAACCGCATGGCCGAGCGTGCCGCCGACGTGGTCAAGTCGCTGATGAAGATGGGCATGATGGTCACCGCCAACCAGCCCATCGACGCCGACACCGCCGAGCTGGTGATCGAGGAATTCGGCCACAAGGTCCTGCGCGTCAGCGACAGCGACGTCGAGCAGGTGATCGATTCCGTCGATGACCGCGACGAGGACATGCAGTCGCGCCCGCCGATCATCACGATCATGGGCCACGTCGACCACGGCAAGACCTCGCTTCTGGACGCGATCCGCAACGCCAACGTGGTGTCGGGCGAGGCCGGGGGCATCACCCAGCACATCGGCGCCTATCAGGTGACGACCGAGAGCGGTGCCGTGCTGTCCTTCCTGGACACGCCGGGTCACGCGGCCTTCACCTCGATGCGCGCCCGCGGCGCCCAGGTCACCGACATCGTCGTGCTGGTCGTGGCCGCCGATGACGCGGTGATGCCGCAGACGGTCGAGGCGATCAACCACGCCAAGGCCGCCAACGTCCCGATGATCGTGGCGATCAACAAGATCGACAAGCCCGCCGCCGACGTGAACAAGGTCCGCACCTCGCTGCTGCAGCACGAGGTCGTGGTCGAGGCCATGTCCGGCGACGTGCAGGATGTCGAGGTCTCGGCCAAGACCGGCCAGGGCCTGGACAACCTGCTGGAGGCCATCGCCCTGCAGGCCGAGATCCTGGAGCTGAAGGCGAACCCGAACCGGGCCGCCCAGGGCGCCGTGATCGAGGCGCAGCTGGATGTCGGACGCGGCCCCGTGGCCACCGTCCTGGTCCAGCACGGCACCCTGCGCCGCGGCGACATCTTCGTCGTGGGCGAGCAGTGGGGCAAGGTCCGCGCGCTGATCAACGACAAGGGCGAGCGCGTCGAGGAGGCCGGTCCCTCGGTCCCCGTCGAGGTGCTGGGCCTGAACGGCACGCCCGAGGCCGGTGACGTGCTGAACGTGGTCGAGACCGAGGCCCAGGCCCGCGAGATCGCCGAGTTCCGCATCACCCAGGCCAAGGACAAGCGCGCCGCCGCCGGTGCCGCGACCACGCTGGAGCAGCTGATGGCCAAGGCCAAGGCCGACGTGAACGTGGCCGAGCTGCCCGTGGTCGTGAAGGCCGACGTGCAGGGTTCGGCCGAGGCGATCGTGCAGGCGCTGGAGAAGGTCGGCAACGACGAGGTCCGCGTGCGCGTGCTGCATTACGGCGTGGGCGCGATCACCGAATCCGACATCGGCCTGGCCGAGGCGTCGAACGCGCCGGTCATCGGCTTCAACGTCCGCGCCAACGCTCCGGCCCGCAATGCCGCCAACCAGAAGGGGGTCGAGATCCGCTACTACTCGATCATCTACGACCTGGTGGACGACATCAAGGCGGCGGCCTCGGGCCTGCTCTCGGCCGAGGTGCGCGAGAACTTCATTGGCTATGCCACGATCAAGGAGGTCTTCAAGGTCACCGGGATCGGCAAGGTCGCCGGCTGTCTGGTCACCGAGGGCGTCGCCCGTCGTTCGGCCGGCGTCCGCCTGCTGCGCGACAACGTGGTGATCCACGAGGGCACGCTGAAGACGCTCAAGCGCTTCAAGGACGAAGTCAAGGAAGTCCAGTCCGGCCAGGAATGCGGCATGGCCTTTGAGAACTACGACGATGTCCGCCCCGGCGACGTCATCGAGATCTTCGAGCGCGAGGAGGTCGAGCGCACGCTCTGACCCCCTCTCGACCGGAACGACCGGCCGGGCGGTGCCATGCGCATCGCCCGGCCTTTTCATGTCCGGGGGCGCCTGGCGCGGAGTGATACGAAAAAGGGGTGGCCATGAGGCCACCCCTTTTCCCGAAACGATCATGACGGTCCGACGCGGCGTGGATGCGCCGCGTCCTCTCCGTTCAGCGGCCGACCGGCTTGCCCTCGAAGGTGCGGTTGCCCACGCGGACAAGGATGTTGCCATCCGTGGTCGCGCCTTCGAACAGTCCCTGGATTGAGATGTAGCTTCCGATGGAAATCGTGCGAATCATGTCAAGCCCTCCTCTGTGCCCGATACAAAGTAAGTCATGAAATGGTTAAAAAATCGTTCGCAACATAATCTACATGGAACTTTTTGCGCAGTTTTGCAACGACGCATCGCCTGGCGCGACATCAAAGCCACATCTGCAGCGCCGGGATCAGCGGAATATCGGCCGCAGGCATGGGGTAATCGCGCAAATCGCGTGCCCGGACCCAGGCCAAGGCCTGATTTTCGCGCGGCTGGACGATTCCCTCCCACCGGCGGCAGGCAAAGACCGGCATCAGCAGATGGAACGTGTCGTAACTGTGACTGGCGAAGGTCAGGGGCGCCAGGCAGCTGTTCCAGGTCCGGATGCCCAGCTCCTCCTCCAGCTCGCGGATCAGCGCGGCCTCGGGGGTCTCTCCGGGTTCGACCTTGCCGCCAGGAAACTCCCACAGCCCGGCCATCGACTTGCCCTCCGGGCGCTGTGCCAGAAGCACGCGCCCGTCGGGATCGATCAGCGCCACGGCCGAGACGAGGACCGTCTTCACGACCGGTAATCCGCGTTGATGTCGATGTAGCCATGCGTCAGATCGCAGGTCCACACCGTCCGCGCGCCCTGCCCCAGCCCCAGATCGACGCCGATCCGCAGATCCTGGTTCCTCATGTAGGCGCTGGCGGCGGCCTCGTCGTAATCGGGGTCGCGCCAGCCGTCGCGCGCCAGGACCATGTCGCCAAAGCGGATGGTCAGCCGGTCGCGGTCGGCCTCGGCGCCCGACTTGCCCACGGCGGCGACGATGCGGCCCCAATTGGCGTCCTCTCCGGCGATGGCGGTCTTGACCAGCGGCGAATTGGCGATGGCCATGGCCACGCGATGCGCGTCGGCATCATCGGCGGCACCGGTCACGGCGATCTCGACGAACTTGGTCGCGCCCTCGCCGTCGCGGACGACCTGATGGGCCAGGTCGCGCATCACGCCATGCAGCGCGGTCACGAAGGCTTGGCCCGCATCGCCCTCCAGGTCGGTGATCGGCGCGCCCGCCCCCTTCCCGGTCGCGGCCAGGATCAGCGCGTCCGAGGTCGAGGTGTCGCTGTCCACCGTGATCGCGTTGAAGGTCGCGTCCAGCCCCGAGGACAGCGCCTGCTGGAGCACGCCCGCCGGGACGGCCGCGTCGGTGAACAGATAGACCAGCATCGTCGCCATGTCGGGCGCGATCATCCCCGAGCCCTTGGCGATGCCCGCGATCCGGGTGCCGTCGGGCAGGGTCGCCGAGGCGCCCTTGGGGAAGGTGTCGGTGGTCATGATCGCGCGCGCCGCATCGGCGATGCCGCCGGCGTCCAGGCCCCGGGCCAGGTCGTCCACGATGGCCACGATCCGCTCATGAGGCAGCGGCTCTCCGATGACCCCGGTCGAGGAGGTGAAGACCCGCCCCTGCGGCAGGTCCAGCGCGCCGGCCACCGCGGAGCAGACGGCATCGACCGACTGCTGGCCCCGCGCGCCGGTGAAGGCGTTGGCATTGCCGGAATTGATCAGGATCGCCGCGCCCTGGGGCGCGTCGCCCCCCTGCGCCAGCTTGGCCTGGTTGTCCAGCACGCAGGCCGCGCGGGTCGAGGACCGGGTGAAGGCCCCGGCCACCGTGCTGCCCGGCGCGATGCGGATCAGCGTGACGTCGGTGCGGCCCTGATACTTGATGCCCGCGGCGGCGCTGGCGAAATCGACGCCCGCTATGGCGGGCAGGTCGGGAAAGCGCGCGGGCGCCAGGGGCGAGACGGGAAGCCCGGCCTTGCCCATCACTCGGACTCCAGCAGGTCGGCGTCGTTCAGCCGCGCGGGGTCGACGCCTTCGGTCTTCTGCACGTCGGCCTCCTCGACCAGACGGGCGATCTGGGCCTCGACCTTCTCGCGCAGGACCATCTGGCTGATCTGGTCGCGGACCTCGGCCAGCGGGGGTGCCTCGCGCAGGCGGGTCTCGTTCAGCTTGATGACGTGCCAGCCGAACTCGGTCTCGACCGGGTCGCTGATCTGGCCCGGCTCCAGCGCGGCCACGGCCTCGGCGAAGGGCGGCACCATCTGGTCGGCGGCGAACCACCCCAGATCGCCGCGATTCGGACCCGAGGGACCGGTGGAGTTCGCCTCGGCCACGTCGCCGAAATCGGCGCCGCCCTCGACCTCGGCCTTCAGCTCGGCGGCCTTCTCCTGGCTGTCGACCAGGATATGGGCGGCGTTGTACTCGGTGACGCTGCCCGCGTCCTGGAACAGCTGGTCATAGGTCGCCTGCAGCTCGGCATCGGTCGGGTCGGTCGCGGCGATCTGGGACACGGCGGCGCTGGCCAGCGTGTTGCGGCGCTGCAGCTCCAGCTGGGCGCGCACGCCGGCATCCTCGGTCGCCGAGGCCGCGACGGCGGTCTGGCGGATCAGCTGGTCCAGCATCAGGTCCCACAGCGCCTGGTCGGGCATCTCGGCCATGGCGGGGTCCTGGATCGACTGCTTCATGACGATCATCTGGCCCAGGGTGATCTCCTGCCCGTCCACGGTGGCGACGACCTGGTCGGCGTCCTGGGCAAGGGCGGGCGCGGCGGCCATCGGCGCCCCGATCAGGGCGGCGGCCAGCAGGATCGATCGGGTCATGGAGGGTCCTTTGCATGGGGCGGCGCGCCCGCTGCCGGGCCGGGCCAACATTGACAGTCAGGCGGGCGGGGCCTACATCCAAGCCAACTCCGTGGAAGGCGCCGCCGCCGCGTTCGTTCAGGCCCCTGATACGGCAATGCGGCCGGTGCGGGCAAGTGGGCCGCAGCGAACGTGCCTTTCCCAACAACGTGATGGCGAAGGTAACATGATCGGTAATCTGGCAAAGATGGTCTTTGGGACGCCCAATGACCGCAAGGTCAAGGGGACCCGCCCCCTGGTCGCACGCATCAACGCCCTGGAGGAGCAGTTCCGGGCGCTGTCCGACGAGGGGCTGATCGACAAGACCCGCGAATTCCAGACCCGCGTGGCGGGCGGCGAGGCGCTGGACGACATCCTTCCCGAGGCCTTCGCCAACTGCCGCGAGGGCGCGCGCCGCGCCCTGGGCCTCAGGGCCTTCGACACGCAGCTGATGGGCGGGATCTTCCTGCATCAGGGCAACATCGCCGAGATGAAGACCGGCGAGGGCAAGACCCTGGTCGCGACCTTTCCCGCCTATCTGAACGCGCTGTCGGGCAAGGGTGTGCATGTCGTCACCGTGAACGACTATCTGGCCAAGCGCGACGCGGAATGGATGTCCAAGGTCTATGCCGCCCTGGGCATGAACTGCGGCGTGGTGGTGCCCTTCCAGCCTGAGGGCGAGAAGCGCGAGGCCTATGCCTGCGACGTGACCTATGCCACCAACAACGAGCTGGGCTTCGACTATCTGCGCGACAACATGAAGGGCAGCGTGGCCGAGATGGTCCAGCGGGGCCACAACTATGCGATCGTCGACGAGGTCGATTCGATCCTGATCGACGAGGCGCGCACGCCGCTGATCATCTCGGGACCCAGCCAGGACCGCAGCGAGCTCTACAAGGTGCTGAACGCCTATGTGCCGCTGCTGACCGACGAGCATTACAAGCTGGACGAGAAGGCCCGCAACGCGACCTTCACCGAGGAAGGCAACGAGTTCCTGGAGCGCCGCCTGCAGGCCGATGGCGTGCTGCCCGAGGATCAGACGCTGTACGATCCGGAATCGACGACGATCGTCCATCACGCCAGCCAGGCCCTGCGCGCCCACAAGCTGTTCCTGAAGGACCAGCACTACATGGTGCGCGACGGCGAGGTGATGCTGATCGACGAATTCACCGGCCGCATGATGAAGGGCCGCCGCCTGTCGGACGGCCTGCACCAGGCGATCGAGGCCAAGGAGGGCGTGGACATCCAGCCCGAGAACGTGACCCTGGCCAGCGTCACCTTCCAGAACTACTTCCGTCTCTACGAGAAGCTGTCTGGCATGACCGGCACCGCGTCCACCGAGGCCGAGGAATTCGCCGAGATCTACAAGCTGGGCGTGGTCGAGGTGCCGACGAACCGCGGCATCGCCCGCATCGACGAGCATGACCGCGTCTATCGCACCGCCGCCGAGAAATACGCGGCCGTGGTCGAGGCCATCAAGGAGGCCCATGCCAAGGGCCAGCCCACCCTGGTCGGCACCACCAGCATCGAGAAGTCCGAGATGCTGTCCGAGATGCTCAAGCGCGAGGGCGTGCCGCACAACGTCCTGAACGCCCGCCAGCACGAGGCCGAGGCGCAGATCGTCGCCGATGCCGGCAAGCTGGGCGCGGTGACCATCGCCACCAACATGGCCGGCCGCGGCACCGACATCCAGCTTGGCGGCAATGTCGAGATGAAGGTGATGGAGGCGCTGAAGGCCGACCCCGAGGCCGATCCCGACGCGTTGCGCGGCCGCATCGAGGCCGAGCATGCCGACGAGAAGGCCCGCGTCCTGGAGGCGGGCGGCCTGTTCGTCCTGGGCACCGAGCGTCACGAGAGCCGCCGCATCGACAACCAGCTGCGCGGCCGGTCGGGCCGTCAGGGCGACCCCGGCCGCTCGCTGTTCTTCCTGTCGCTGGACGACGACCTGATGCGGATCTTCGGGTCCGAGCGTCTGGACAAGGTCCTGTCCACCCTGGGCATGAAGGAAGGCGAGGCGATCGTGCACCCTTGGGTGAATAAGTCCCTGGAGCGTGCCCAGGCCAAGGTCGAGGGGCGCAACTTCGACACGCGCAAGCAACTGCTGAAGTTCGACGACGTGATGAACGACCAGCGCAAGGCGATCTTCGGCCAGCGCCGCGAGATCATGGACAGCGACGAGGTCGGAGAGATCACCGCCGACATGCGCCACCAGGTCATCGACGACCTGATCGACAGCTATCTGCCGCCGCGCAGCTATGCCGAGCAGTGGGACGTCGAGGGCCTGAAGGCCGCGATCCGCGAGCGGCTGAACCTGAACCTGCCGGTGGCGGACTGGGCGGCCGAGGACGGCGTGGACCATGACGTGATGCGCGAGCGGATCACCGAGGCCAGCGACGCCTACATGGCCGACAAGGCCGCCGCCTTCGGTCCCGAGACCATGGTGCAGATCGAGAAGCAGGTCCTGCTGCAGCAGATCGACCAGAAGTGGCGCGAGCATCTGCTGACGCTGGACCATCTGCGGTCTGTCGTGGGCTTCCGCGGCTATGCGCAGCGCGATCCGCTGGCGGAGTACAAGACCGAAGGGTTCCAGCTGTTCGAGACGCTGCTGGACGGGCTGCGCTTCGACGTGACGCAGCGGCTGGCGCAGATCCGCCCGCTGACCCAGGCCGAGCGCGACGAGATGACCGCCCAGATCACCCGTCAGCAGCAGCAGGCCCGCGCCGAGATGGAGGCCGCCGACGCGGCGCAGCCCGCCGTCGAGGAGGCCACCGCGGCGCCGCGTCCGGGCTTTGACGAGTCCGACCCCGCGACCTGGGGCAACCCGGCGCGCAACGACCTGTGCCCCTGCGGATCGGGCCGGAAGTTCAAGCACTGCCACGGCGCGATCTGACCGCCGGCCGGGGCGCGGATTGCGTCCCGCGACGGCGGTCGCGCCCGCCGGGTGGGGGCCAGGCCCCCACCGCGGCCGGGCGCGACGGAGCGCTGATGCGCCCCTAGCCCAACCGCGGGGGCAGCGACCAGCCGCGCAGCATCTCGTCCGGGGTCATGGGCCGCTTGCCCGCGCGTTGCGCCAGCGTGATGCGCACCGCGCCGCTGCCGCAGGCGATGGTGAAGTCCGGCAGGACCGTTCCCGGTGCGGCCCGACCTTCGGCCACGCTGCTGGCCAGGAGCTTCACGCGTTCGTCGCCGATCATGCACCACGCCCCCGGGAACGGGGACAGGCCGCGGATCTGGCGGTCCACCTGATCGGCGGGCAGGGTCCAGTCGATGCGCGCCTCGGCCTTGTCGATCTTGGCGGCATAGGTCACGCCGTCGTCGGGCTGCGGCACGGCGGGCAGCGGCAGGCGGTTCAGCACGTCGCAGATCAGGTCCGCCCCCATCGTCGACAGGCGGTCGTGCAGGCTGGCCGTGGTGTCGTCCGCGGCGATGGGCGTGCGCGTCAGGGCCAGCACTGGGCCGGTATCCAGCCCCGCCTCCATCTGCATGATCGCAACGCCGGTTTCCGCATCCCCCGCCAGGATCGCGCGGTGGATGGGCGCGGCCCCTCGCCAGCGGGGCAGGATCGAGGCGTGGATGTTCAGGCAGCCAAGGCGCGGCGCGTCCAGCACCGGCTGCGGCAGGATCAGGCCATAGGCCACGACCACTGCCACATCCGCCTCCAGCGCCGCAAAGTCGGCCTGGTCCTGCGGGTCGCGCAGGCGGGCGGGCGTGCGGACCGGGATGCCAAGCTCCTGCGCCGCCAGGGCTACCGGAGAGGGGCGCGGCTTCTGCCCGCGTCCGGCGGCGCGGGGCGGTTGGGAATAAACCGCCACGACCTCATGGCGCGCGGCGATGGCCCGCAGGGCGGGGACCGAGAAATCGGGCGTTCCCATGAAGATCACGCGCATCGGGCAGGCCTCCGGTTGGTGCCTGCCCTCAATGCCCGCGCGGCGGGCGGGCTTCAAGCCCCGCTGCCCACGCCCCAATCGGTGACGGCGTCCTGCATCCGGCGCAGGCGCAGGAGCGCCGAGCCTTCGTCCAGCGCCACGTCGGCGCAGAGGATCGGCTGCCCCGCCGCCACGTCGCGGCAGAGCACCCGCCCGGCGGCCAGATAGTAGGGCACCGGCGCATCGTCCGCGAGCGCCCGCGCGGGCGTCATGCGGCCCGAGACATGCGCGATGCTGTGGTGATGCCCCTCGGCCCGCAGGACGGTGCCGGCGGGCAGGTCGGCATCGGCGAAGGCGGTCAGATCCACGACCGGGCGCGGCGCGCGCGCGCCGGAGGAGACGCCGTGCAGCGCCGCCTCGAACACCGTCGTCGCGGCCTCGAGGCCCAGCAGGTGGCGCGGCAGGCCGATCATCGCGCTGCGCCCGTCGCGGGACACCACATGGCCCTTGTCGCGCAGCATGTCCCAGGTTTCGGCATCGTCGCAGGCCACGGTGACGAAGACCCCGCCCGCGAAGCTGACCTCTCCGGCCAGGCGCAGGCAGTGGAACACGTCCAGCCGCCCCTGCCCCGACAGAAGCCCGCCGTGGTCGGTCATCAGGTCCGCGACCTCGGGGATGCGGGCTACGGGACAGTGCAGGTCGGCGCGGTCGGGCACCAGCCCCAAGGCATTGGCGACCAGCGTCATCTCGCACAGATCCGGCACGGCGCGCTGCGGCAGGGCGGAAAGCGCCTGCGCCCGACCCGCCGCCACCTCGGCCCAGGAACGGCCCGCAGGGTCCAGCCACTGCGCCAGATCCGGCGCGGCGACCGACCGGCCGTTGCTGGCCACCTGCCCCGTGGCGGG
The DNA here is from genome assembly GCF_046736325.1 of Paracoccus sp. ME4. Classification (GTDB taxonomy): domain Bacteria; phylum Pseudomonadota; class Alphaproteobacteria; order Rhodobacterales; family Rhodobacteraceae; genus Paracoccus. Next base: position 469,466 of record NZ_CP151276.1, on the reverse strand, counting down.
GTCAAAGACGAAGTCGTATTCGCTGGACTTGCCCGCCGCGATGATCCGCAGGCCCAGGACCTGCGCCCAGGTGGCCAGCCCGATCAGCAGGCTGGGCTGATCGCCGTCCACCGGCGTCACCACCACGCCCCGCTCGCGCGCCAGGCGCGACAGGATGGGGCCCACGACGCTGTCGGTCTCCTTGGTGACCATCACGACGTGATGGCCGGCGTCGATAGCGATGCGCGCGTGGCGTGCGCCGGCCTCCGGATCGCCGGTGGCCTCCAGCACCACGTCGAGCGGCAGGTCCGCCACCACGGCCAGATCGCCCGCGGCGATCCAGTGGCCCGCATCCCAGGCCGCCCGCGCGGCCCCCGTATCGGCGCAGGGCGCGATCCGCGCGGGGTCCACCCCGACCGAGGCCAGCGCCGCCGCAGCCGCCGCGGCATCGCGGTCCACCGCCACCCGGCAGGCCAGCCCGCCGACCCGCCGCGCCTGCGCCAGATAGCTGCGCCCGAAGCCGCCCGTGCCGATGATGGCGGTCTGGACGGTGCGCCCCTCGCGCCCGGCGAAATGCCCGATCAGGTTCATCCCGCCACCTTGCGGTTGCGCCGCATCCCCAGGACCAGGCCGAGCGTCTTGGGCAGGATCAGCAGGGCCAGCGCGACCAGCATGATCCCGGTGACCAGCGGATTGGCGAAGAAGATCCCCAACGATCCGTCCGACAGGACCATCGACTGATGGAAGGCGTTCTCGGCCTTGTGGCCCAGCACCATCGCCAGGATCATCGGCGCCAGCGGATAGTCCAGCTTGGTGAACATGAAGCCCACGACGCCGAAGACCAGAACCAGCCACAGATCGAAGGTCGCGCTGCCGACCGTGTAGGCGCCGACGAAGCAGATCGCCACGATCATCGGCCCGATGATGGTGAAGGGGATGCGCAGCAGCGCCGCGAACATCGGCACGGTGGCCAGCACCAGGATCACGCCCAGCAGGTTCGACACGTACATGCTGGCGATCAGGCCCCAGACGAAGTCGGGCTGGGTCGCGAACAGCATCGGCCCCGGCGTCAGGCCCCAGATCATCAGCCCGCCCATCATCACCGCCGCCGTGGCCGATGACGGCACGCCGAGGGCCAGCATGGGCAGCATCGCGCAGGTGCCGGCGCTGTGGTCGGCGGTCTCGGGGGCGACGATGCCCTCGGGGCGGCCGGTGCCGAAGGCCGCGCCCTTGCGCGAGGCCTGGCGCGCCACGCCATAGGACATGAAGCTGGCCGCGGTCGGGCCGCCCGGGGTGATGCCCATCCAGATGCCGATCAGCCCCGAGCGGAGCGTGGTCGCCCAGTAGCGGGGCAGTTCGGCGATGGTGCGCAGCACGTCGCGCAGGTCGATCTTCGACGACACGCCGCGGAAGCGCAGCCCCTCCTGCACGGTCGAGAGCAGTTCCCCGATGCCGAAGAGGCCGATCACCACCACGAGGAAGCTGACCCCGCCCAGCAGGTCCGAGAAGCCGTAGGTCAGCCGCACCGTCCCGGTGACGCTGTCCATGCCGACCGAGGCCAGCACCAGCCCCGCCGTCAGCGAGACCAGCGTCTTGCCCGGCGCGGCGCTGCCCATGCCGATGAAGGCGGCGAAGGCCAGGAAATAGACCGCGAAATATTCGGGCGCCCCGAACTTCAGCGCGAATTGCGACGCCCATCCGGCCAGCAGCGTGATGACAAGGATGCCCATCATGGCGCCCACGCCCGAGGACACGAAGGCCAGCGTCAGCGCGCGGGTCGACTGTCCGTTGCGCGCCATCGGATAGCCGTCGAAGGTCGTGGCGACCGATGACGGCTCTCCGGGGATGTTGAACAGGATCGAGGTCGTCGATCCCCCGAACAGCGCGCCCCAATACATCGACGACAGCAGGATGATGGCCGAGGTCGGGTCCAGCGCGAAGGTCAGCGGGATCAGCAGCGACACCCCGTTCGGCGCGCCCAGTCCCGGCAGAACGCCCACGACCAGCCCCATCAGCACGCCCACCACCATCAGCATCAGGTGCATCGGCGTGATGGCGATGGAGAAGCCGTGCAGCAGCAGATCGAAATTGCCCATGGTCCCCGCCCCCTCAGTAGATGCCCAGAAGCGGCTCGATCGGCCCCTTCAGCAGCGGAATCTGGAAGATCACCTCGAAGATGAGATAGAGCGACAGCGCGAAGACCGCCCCCACGGCCAGCCCGAAGGCCAGCCGGAAGCCGCCCTGCTTCCACGCGTTCCACGCGACATAGAGCGTCGTCGCGACATAGAAGCCCAGCAGCAGCATCCCCACCACGAAGGCCGCCATCGCGCCCAGAAAGACCGCGATGCGGCGCAGGTGGTCGCGCGGCAGGAACGGGTCCTGCGGATCGTCCAGCGGATCGGGCGCGCGCTCGGCCCGCGCCGCGATCACCGCGCGGCCCAGGTTCCACAGGCTGGCGCCGATCAGCACCACCGACACCCAGAAGGGGAAATAGCCCGCCTCGGGGCCGTGATCGCTCCAGCCATGGCCCAGCTGCACGGCGCCGACGATGGCCGTGACCCCCAAGGCGCCGGTGACCAGGGCCGTGCCGATCTCGGCCTGGTATCGTTTGACGGTCATCTCCCATTCCCCCCGTTGGTATCGTCTGTCGGATCGGGGGCGGCGCGGGCCGCCCCCGATGCGCTTACTGCGCCGCGGCCTGGACCCAGCCCTCGGCCTCGAAGACCGACACGGTCGCGGCCTCGTTCTCGGCGATGAAGCCGGTCAGCGCCTCTCCGGTCAGCACCGCCGCGGTCTGCGAGGTCTTGGCCAGATAGTCCTGCCATTCCGGGGTCTCGGCCACGCGGGTCAGCACGTCCTGATAATAGGCCACGACCTCGGGGTCGGTGCCGGCCGGCAGCCAGACCGTGCGCGGCATCTGATAGCGCTCGACCGCCAGGCCCTGCTCGGCGCAGGTCGGGATGTCGTGCCAGCCCATGTCGCCGCTGACCGGCTCGGATTCGGCCATCCGCGCGGGCGAGAACACGCAGAGCGGACGGATCGCCCCGGCCTGCCACTGGCCGATGTTCTCGTTGGGGTTGTTCACGTTGGCCGCCACATGGCCGCCCGCCAGCTGGACCGAGGCCTCGCCGCCGCCGTTGAAGGGGACGTACTTGAAGTCGGCGCCGGTGGTCTGCTCGATCAGCGCGACCAGCGTCTCGTCGGTGTCCTTGGACTGGCTGCCGCCGAAGACGATGGTTCCCGGCTCGGCCTTGGCGGCCTCGACCAGCTCCATCGCGGTCTGCCAGGGCGCGTCGGCCTTGACCCAGATCAGGAACTCGTCCAGCGCCAGGGCCGCGACGGGCTGCATGTCGGCGGGCGTATAGGCCAGCTGCGCCACATGCGGCAGCAGATAGACGTTGTTCGTGCCGAAGATCAGCTTGTGCGGGTCGCCCGCATTCTGCTTGGCATAGAGGAACGCCTCGGCCCCCGAACCGCCGCCCTTGTTCAGCACGACCATGTTGCGGTCGACCAGGTCGTTGCGGCTCAGCGCGGCCTGGATGGTGCGGGCAAAGTTGTCCGTGCCGCCACCCGCGCCCGAGGCCACGACGAATTCGACCGGGCGCGTCGGCGCCCATTCGGCCAGGGCGGGCATGGCGGCGGCCAGCATGGCGGTGCCGGCGATCAGGACGGTCTTGATGGTCATTTCGGTTCTCCTCCCGTTTGACGATGGTTCCCGGCGGACCGGGGGTGAAGCCCGGCCGCCTATTCGGCGACCAGAAGGGTCTCGGCGACCACGGCGCGTGCCCAATCGGCGGGCAGCGGGCGCGGCGCGCGGTCGGGGTTCAGCGCCGCCAGGTCGCGCCCGAGGCGCGCGGCCATCAGCGTGGCGCCCAGATCGGCGCGGCCCTGCCCCGCGATGTCGAAGGCGGTGCCATGGGCGGGCGTCACGATGGGAAAGCCGTATCCCGCGATCAGCGTCACGCCGCGGTCGAAGCCCATCAGCTTCATCGCGATCTGGCCCTGGTCGTGATACATGGTCAGCACCGCGTCGAACTCGCCCCGCACGGCCCGCACGAAGACGGTGTCCGACGGGATCGGGCCGGTCGCGTCGATGCCCTCGGCGCGGGCGGCGGCCACGGCGGGGGCGAGGATCTCGTCGTCCTCATGGCCGAAATTGCCGCCATCGCCCGCATGGGGGTTCAGCGCCGCGACACCGATCCGCGCACCGGGCTTGCCCGCGCCCGCCATCACCTCGGCCGTCAGGCGCAGGCTGGACAGGATGCGGTCGGTGCTCAGCGCGTCGGCCACGGCCCGCAGCGGGATGTGGCTGGTGACGCGGGCGTTCCAGACCTCCTCCAGCACGTTGAACTCGCGGCCGCTGCGCGCGGCGCCGATGGCCGCGTCGATGAAGCCGATCTCATCGACATAGCTGGGGCGCGCGAGGCGCATCGAATGCTTGTTGAAGGGCGTGAACATCGCCGCATCCGCCAGACCCGCATGGGCCAGGTGCAGCACGGCGGCGAAGTTCTGCAGACAGGCCGCGCCCGCATCGTCGCCCGACCGGCCGAGGGGCCGCCCCTCGACCGGGCAGTTCGCCAGATCGACCAGCACATGCCCCGCAGGCAGCCCGGCGCCGACCTGATCGGGGCGGATCACCGGCAGGTCCAGCGTGACCCCGGCATGGGCCGCGCCCATGGCCAGCACGCGCGCGTCGCCCACCACGGTGACGTCCAGTGCCCGGATCTCCTCATGGGCCAGCAGCTTGGCGGCCAGTTCGGGGCCGACGCCCCCGGCATCCCCCAGGGCCAAAGCGATACGCATCAGCGATTCTCCATCTGAAATTGGTCTTGAAAGGTCGGGGACATGGCCTCGCCCGCCACCCGCGCGCAGATCGCCAGCGATATGGCCCCGGCATCGGGATGGCCCATGCTGCGCTCGGCCAGGGGCCGGGCGCGGCCCAGTCTCGGCACCAGCGACGCGGTGCCCTGCGCCGCACGCTCGGCCTCGGCCGCCGCACGCGTCCAGGCCTTGTCCAGCCGCGCGCCGGAGGCGACTTCGGCCGCCAGCGCCTGCACGAAGGGAACCAACGCATCGACCAGCGTCTTGTCGCCGGGCAGCGCGCCGCCCAAGCGCGTCACCGCGTCCAGCGCCGCCTCGGCGCCCCGCGCCGCGGTCTGTGCATCGATGGCCGCCGCATCGCCCAGGGTCTGACCCCAGCCCCGCAGCAGCACGCCCCAGATCGCGCCCGAGGTGCCGCCCGCCCGGTCGGCCCAGGCATCGCCCGCCCGCGCCAGCACCGTGCCGGCCCCTGCACCTGCGGCGGCGGCCTTCTGGGCGGCGCGGGCGGCAGCGGCCGATCCGCGCGCCATGCCCTGCCCGTGATCGCCGTCCCCCGCCACCGCGTCGATGCGGCCCAGCTCGGCCTCGGCCTCGGCCATGGCGGCGGCGATGCGGGCAACGAGGCCCGCGACGCAGCCCGCCTGTGCGCGGCTTTCAGGCGCGCCCTGCGGGATCGCGGCCTCGGCGCGGGCCGCGCGGGCCTCGCGGCGCGGACCGGTCGCGGCGATCTGGCCGCGGCGGAAGGCGGGCGCATCGGCGGGGGCGGTCCACAGCGGTGCCAGCTGGTCGTCCAGCCACAGGATCGACAGCGAACAGCCCGCCATGTCCAGGCTGGTGACGAATTCGCCCACCTCGGGTCCGACCGGCGTCAGCCCCGCATCCTGCATCAGGCCCGAGAGGTGGTGCCAGAGGACGAACAGTTCCTCGTACTTCGTGCGGCCCAGCCCGTTCAGGACCACGGCCACGCGGCCGTCATGGCCCTCGGGACGCTCGGCCAGCAGCGGCTCCAGAAGCATCCGCGCCAGATCGGCGGCGGGGGCCAGGGCCTCGCTGCGGATGCCCGGCTCTCCGTGGATGCCCAGGCCCAGGGCCACCTGACCCTCGGGCACGGTGAACAGCGGCGCGTCCTGCCCCGGCAGGGTGCAGCCGTCAAAGGCCAGCCCGAAGGACACCGCGCGGCGGTTCGCCCGCTCGGCCAGCGCCATCACCGCGTCCAGGTCCATCCCGGCCTCGGCCGCGGCGCCCGCGATCTTGAAGACCAAGAGGTCGCCCGCCACGCCGCGCCGCCGCGACGCGTCGCCCTGGGGGGCGCTGGCCACGTCGTCTGTGACGGCCAGGATGCGCGCGTCGATCCCCTCGGCGCGCAGACGCTCGGCCGCGGCGCCGAAGTTCAGCACGTCGCCCGCATAGTTGCCAAAGCCCAGGATCACCCCGCCGCCCTGATCGGCGGCCCGCGCCACCCCGGCCACCGCGCTGGTCGAGGGCGAGGCGAAGACGTCGCCCGCCACCGCCGCATCGGCCAGCCCCGCGCCGACATAGCCCAGGAACGCCGGATAGTGCCCGGACCCGCCGCCTACGACCAGCGCCACCTTGCCCGCGGCACCGGCCTGCGCCCGCAGCGCGCCATGCGGCAGCGGCACGACCCGGTCGGCATGGGCGGCACAGAACCCGGCCAGCGCGGTGCGGGCGAAATCCTCGGGGCGGTCCAGGACCTTGGTCATGCGGAAATCCTCCGGTCGGTCGGTTGGGTGCGGGGGTTCAGGACGGGGCTCTGCGCCAGGATCGCCCGCAGATAGTCGCGGTTCAGCGCGCAGACGCCCAGCCCGTCGCCGCCGTAATGCTCCACCAGGAACGGGCTGGCGAAGCCGTGGGACAGCGCGGTGTTGACCGCCGCGCGCCAGTCGATCGTCCCGCCCAGCAGCGGCGCGGGATGGGTCATGGTGACGCCGGACGGGTCCTCCATCCGGACATAGTTCTTGACGTGCCAGTAGCCCGCATGCGGCGCGCAGAGGCGGATCATCTCCGCCCAGGGGCGAACGGGGCGGTGCAGGCGGATCAGGTTGCCGATGTCCACGTTCAGCCGTACGGCGGGGCAGTCGACATCGGTCACGAAGGCGACCGCATCGGCGGCGCTGCCCAGATAGGTGTCCTCGTACATCTCCAGCGCGACCTGGATGCCCAGATCCTGCGCATGACGGCCCAGCGCACGGATGCGGGACACGGCCAGGGCGCGGATCTCGGGGTCGGCGGGGTTGGTGACGCCGGGCGCGGTCCAGAACCACAGCGCGGCGCGCTGCGCCTCGGTCAGCGGGCCGAACAGCCCGAAGCTGACATGGCCCACCCCCATCCGCGCCGCGCAGTCGACGACCCGGTGGCCATAGTCCAGATGCGCCGCCCCGTGGACCGGGTCGATGACGCTGCGCCGCGAGGTCGAGATGGCCGGCACCGCCAACCCCAGATCGCGGCAGATCGCCGTGAACTCGGCCAGGGCCGCGGGCGGCAGGTCGGCCACGCGCAGCCAGCTGTCGGTCGGATCGACCGCGTCGAAGCCCGCGCCGGCCACCTGCGCCAGATCGCGCGCCCAGGCGCCGGGATCGTCCTGCGCGACGGTGCCGAACGGGATCATCGCGCAGGCGATGGGCCAGGCCTTGGCCGTCCATGGCGGTGAATTGGTCATCGGCCCTCCCCTTCCGAATCATCCCTGATCCGGTCGTAGCACGGGCCTGGTGGCGTATCAATAATTCTGTATACAGCACACAGAAGGCAGCATTGACTTGCGCCTTGCCCCCGTCTAGCGATGATCCTCAAGGAGATCGCCATGACCGACCTGCCCGACACCGATGCCCGCATCGAGCGCCAGCCCCTGCTGGACGCGATCCTGACCCGGCTGCGCGACATGATCATCGAGGGCGCCCTGCCGCCCGGCACCCGCCTGAACGAGGGCCAGATCGGCCAGCAGCTGGGCGTGTCCCGCACGCCCCTGCGCGAGGCGATCAAGTATCTGGCCTCCGAGGGGCTGGTCGAGCTGGTCCCGGCGCGCGGCGCGGTGGTCAAGCAGTTCGGCGCCCGCGAGGTGCGCGACATGCTGGAGGTGATCCGGATGCTGGAGCAGCAGGCCGGCCTGATCGCCTGCGCCCAGGCGAGCGACGCCGGCATCGCCCAGGTGCGGGCGCTGCATGACCGGATGCTGGACTGCTATCAGCGCCGCGACCGGTTGGCCTATTACAAGCTGAACCAGGCCATCCACAGCGCCATCGTGGCCCTGGCCGACAACGGCGCCCTGTCCGAGGTCCATTCCCGCCTACAGACGCGCCTGAAGCGCATCCGCTTCATCGGCCACGAGGGACCCGAGCGGTGGGCCCATGCCGTGGCCGAACACGAAGCCATCATCGCGGCCCTGGAGGCGCGCGACGCCGACGGGCTATCGGCCATCCTGGGCCGCCACCTGACGCAGGCCTGGGAACGGGTCCGCGACGACCTGCCCCAGACCTGACCGCCGGGCGGGCCGTCACCAGAGGAAGTCGTCGCCGTCCATCTGGTTCAGGCGGAAGTCCTCGATCACCAGCCGGTCGGCGCCGAAGGTCAGCACCACGTCGGCGCCGTTCTGGCTGGCCGCCCCGCGCAGCTCGGCAAAGCTGTCCAGCCCCGCGACGCCGCGCAGATCGATCTGGTCGTCACCGTTCTCGAAATCGGTGATGCGGTCCAGACCCTTGGCAAAGACGAAGCGGTCCGCACCCTCGCCACCGGTCATAGTGTCGTTGCCCAGGCCGCCGTCCAGCACGTCGTTGCCCTCGCCGCCGGTCAGGCGGTCGGCGCCCTCGGCGGCGGCCATCACGTCGTCGCCCTCGCCGCCCGTCAGGATGTCGTTGCCCCCGCCCGACGCGATGCGGTCATTGCCTTCATCGCCGGTGATCGTGTCGCGGCCGCCGCCGGAGGTGATGACGTCATCGCCCTCGGCGCCCGTCACGCGGTTGTTGCCCGCCCCGGCCGAGACGGTGTCGTTGCCCTCGCCGGCCAGGATCACATCGCTGCCCGCGCCCGACCAGATGCGGTCGTTGCCTTCGCCGCCGATGACGCGGTTGGCGCCCTCACCGGCCCAGATGCTGTCATTGCCCTCGCCGCCGTCGATCGTGTCGTTGCCGCCCAGACCATACAGGCTGTCGTCCCCCGACCGGCCATAGATCAGGTCGGCCACACCGGTTCCGGTCAGGCGGTTGTCGTCGTCATTGCCAAACAGTCGTGCCATGAAAGGATCTCCTTGGACGGGCGTGTCCGGGCGCGGATCGGTGGGACGCCCTGCCCCCGGTCGCGGACCGCCCACCACTGCGGTCGGTCGCCGTCATAACGGCGCCGCGTGACATTCATTCCATCGCGGACGATCTTTTTTCACGCCTGCGGCATCCGGGCGCAGGCCGGCCCTCAGCGACGGGCCAGCTTGGCCGACCGCGCGACCAGCATCTTGCGGCGCAGCGGCGTCAGATGATCGACATAGACGCGCCCTGCCAGATGGTCGATCTGATGCTGCACGCTGGTGGCCCAGAGGCCCACGAAGTCGCGGTCCTCCATCACCCCCTGATCGTTCAGGAACCGCACCGTCACCGCGCGGGGCCGGGTCACGGGGGCCGAGACGCCGGGCAGGTTCGGGCTCGCCTCCTCGTGGACGCGCATCTGGCCGCTGGCATGCAGGACCTGGGGGTTCGCCATGCGCACCGCCTGGCCCCGCGCGGTGGACGCGTCCACCACCGCCAGCGCCATCATGATGCCGATCTGGGGCGCGGCCAGACCCACGCCGGGCATGGCCTCCATCGTGTCGATCATGTCGTCCCAGATCATGCGGACGGCGTCGGTCACGGCCTCGACCGGGGCTGCGGGGCGGTGCAGGCGCGGGTCGGCATAGGGCAGAAAGGGTCGGGTGGGCATGTCAGTCCTTCACGATCAGCAGGCCGTCCAGATGGTCGGCCTCGTGCTGCGCGATGCGCGCGGCCGCGCCCTCCATGTCGCGCAGATGATAGCGCCCGTCCAGATCGTACCAGCCGATGCCGATGCGCAGCGGCCGCGTGACCGCCACCGGGCGACCGGGGATCGACAGGCACTGCTCCTCCGCGGTCCCGGTCTCGGGGCCCTGCACCAGGATCTCGGGGTCGCAGAGGACCAGCGGATCGGGCGCGCCGTCCTTCCAGCCCGCATCCATCACGAAGATGCGCCGCGCCACGCCGATCTGCGGCGCGGCCAGGCCACGCCCGCCCGCATGATACATCGTCGCCAGAAGGTCGGCCGCCAGCGCGCGCAGCGCCGGGCCGTCCAGGACCCCCACCGGTTCGCAGCGGACCCGCAGGCGCGGATCAGGCCATGTCACGACATCGCGCGCGGTGCCGCCGGCCAGATCGCCCGTCAGTTCGGGTCGTGTCCAGCCGCCGGCACCCGCGCGCTCAGGCACGGGCCATGTCCCGTTTCAGCTTGACCATCTTGCGCGTGATCATCTGGCGGCGGATGGCCGAGAGGTGGTCGATGAACAGCACCCCGTCCAGATGATCCAGCTCGTGCTGCGCGCAGGTCGCCCAGAGCGCGTCGAACTCGCGTTCATGCGTAGCGCCGTCCAGACCCAGCCAGCGCATGCGGATCTCGGCCGGGCGGGTGACCTCGCCATACTGCTCGGGGATCGACAGGCAGCCTTCCTCATAGGTGTTCAGCGCCTCGGATTCCCAGACCACCTCGGGGTTCACCAGGACCAGGGGCGCGCGTTCGGCCTCGGGGTCGCGGGTGGCGTCCATCACGAAGACGCGCAGGCCCACGCCGATCTGGGGCGCGGCCAGGCCGATGCCGGGCGCGTCATACATCGTGGCCAGCATGTCGGCGGCCAGGGTCTCGATCTCGGGCGTGATGCGGGCGACGGGCTGGGCCAGCTTCTTCAGGCGCGGATCGGGATGGATCAGGATGGGTCTCAGGCTCATGTCCCGGATTTAGGGCAAGCCTTCACCATAAGCAACAACCCCGCTATGCAGGACATGTCGCACCCGCAGGAGGCCGCCATGACCCATCTCGACTTCGACCGCATCATCGACCGGCGCGGCACGCATTGCAGCAAATGGGACGACATGCAGGCGGCCTATGGCGTGGCCCCCGATGACGGGCTGGCCATGTGGGTGGCGGACATGGATTTCGCGCCCCCCGCCTGCGTGCAGGCCGTGGTGGACCGCGCCGCCGCGCATGGGGTCTATGGCTATCCCGGCGCGAACCCGCCCTATCTGGCCGCGATCGGCTGGTGGATGGAACACCGCCACGGCTGGCCGATCCGGCCCGAATGGGTGCTGACCTGCGCGGGGCTGGTCAATGCGGTGGCGATGGCGCTGAACGCCTATACGCAGCCGGGCGACGGGGTGATCGTGATGGCGCCGGCCTATCACGCCTTCGGCCGGGTGATCCGCGCGGGCGGGCGCGAGCTGGTGGAGCTGCCCCTGGCCGAACGGGACGGCCAGTACGCCCTGGACTGGGACGCGTGGGAGGGGATGCTGACCGGGCGCGAGCGTCTGCTGATCCTGTGTTCGCCGCACAATCCCGGCGGCCGCGTCTGGTCGGAGGAGGAGCTGGGCCAGATCGCCGATTTCTGCCAACGCCACGACCTGATCCTGATCTCGGACGACATCCATGCCGATCTGGTCCTGCCGGGCAGCCCGCGCCACCGGATGATCGCGACCGTGGCGCCCGAGATTCTGCCACGGCTGGTGACGCTGACGGCGGCGACCAAGACCTTCAACATCGCGGGCGCCCATATCGGCAACGCGATCATCCCCGACCCCGACCTGCGCGCGCGGTTCCAGGGCGCGCTGGCCGCGGCCGGGGTGTCGCCCGCGATGCTGGGCCAGGACATGGTCGCCGCCGCCTATTCGCCCGAAGGGGCGGCCTGGGTCGATGCGCTGGTCGATTACCTGGACGGCAACCGCCGCATCTTCGATGAGGCGGTGAACGCCATTCCGGGGCTGCGGTCCATGCCCCTGCAGGCGACCTATCTGTCCTGGGTCGATTTCCGCGGCACCGGCATGACCGAGGCCGAGATCACCCGCCGCATCCAGGACGACGCCCGCATCGCCGCCAATCACGGCGCGACCTTCGGGCGGGGCGGCGCGGGCTTCATGCGCTTCAACATCGCCACGCCGCGGGCGCGGGTGACCGAGGCGGCCGACCGCCTGCGCGCGGCCTTCGCCGACCTGCAGTGAGCCGGCCGGCCGCGTTGCAACCCGGGGCGGCCCGACCTATATAGCGCCAAACCCGAACCCCAAAGGCATGCCGCATGGTCTATCTGGATTTCGAAAAACCGCTCGCCGACATCGAGGGCAAGGCCGAGGAACTTCGCGCCATGGCCCGCAAGGGCGACGGCACCCTCGATGTCGAGAAGGAGGCCGCGGCGCTGGACCGCAAGTCCGCGGACCTGCTGCGCGACCTCTACAAGACGCTGGACCCGTGGCGGAAGACACAGGTGGCCCGCCATCCCGACCGCCCGCATTGCAGCGACTACATCAAGGCGCTGTTCACGGAATACACGCCGTTGGCGGGCGACCGCGCCTTCGGCGACGACCATGCGGTGATGGGGGGCCTTGCGCGCTTCAACGACGCGCCCTGCGTGGTGATCGGGCATGAGAAGGGCAACGACACCAAGTCGCGCATCCACCATAATTTCGGCATGGCCCGCCCCGAGGGGTACCGCAAGGCGATCCGCCTGATGGACATGGCGCACCGCTTCGGCCTGCCGGTCATCACGCTGGTCGACACGCCCGGCGCCTATCCCGGCAAGGGCGCCGAGGAACGGGGACAAAGCGAGGCCATCGCCCGCTGCACCATGAAATGCCTGGAGATCGGCGTGCCGCTGGTCAGCGTCATCATCGGCGAAGGCGGGTCAGGCGGGGCCGTGGCCTTTGCCACCGCGAACCGCATCGCCATGCTGGAGCATTCGATCTATTCGGTCATCTCTCCGGAAGGCTGCGCGTCGATCCTTTGGAAGGACGCCGAAAAGATGCGCGACGCGGCCGAGGCGCTGCGCCTGACCGCGCAGGACCTGAAGAAGCTGGCCGTGATCGACCGCATCATCGCCGAACCCCTGGGCGGGGCGCAGCGCGCCCCGGATCAGGCCATCGCCGCCGTGGGCGGCGAGATCACGGCCATGCTGGCCGACCTGTCGGAGATGAAACCGGCCCAGCTGATCAAGGACCGCCGCGCCAAGTTCCTGGCGATGGGCTCCAAGGGGCTTGCGGCCTGAGGCACACGCCCCTGTGACCGACCTGCAACAGCCGTCCCGATTTGGGACGGCTTTCGCGTCATGCCATCTTGCGCGGCATGCAAGGCTGGGTCAGCCTGCACTCCTGCCCGCAACCCATGCGCGAAAGGAGGGGCTGATGACATCATATGCAACCGCCCCAACCCTGAACCGCTTCGGTTCGGTCCACCGCCCGTCGCTCCGACAGGCCGCCTGACCGCCTCAGGGCAGACCCCGCCGACATCATGACCTGACCCGTGCCGCATTCCGCGGCCCCGTCCGCATGGCGTCCTTTCATCTCTGAACCAGACCGACCGCGCAGGCATCGCCTTGTCCGGTCACGACCATGGAGACCAAGAATGATCGCCGATCTTCACCCGCACAGCGCCCGCCTGCGTCCCGCCATGCACCGCCTGATCGCCCGGCACGGCGCGACGGCGGTCCTCTGGGCCGCGATCCGCGCCAGCCTGCTGCCCAGACGCAGGCGGCCCAGGCCGCCCGACCCGTATCTCATGTCCGCCCATATCCGGCGCGACATCGGCCTGCCCCCGCCGGGGCCGCATGTGCCGCGCTACTACGAGCTGAGGTGAGAGCGGTTCCGGGCGGCGTCATCGGCGTCGCCCGGAACCGGCAGGGCCAGCCCGGCCTCGGCCATCAGCCGGTCCGAGGCGGTCTCGATCTCGGCCTCCAGCCGGGGCAGGAACCCCTCCTGCGGGACCGAGGGCCCCATGGCGGGCAGGAACTCGACCACGGCGCGGCCGGGGCGGATGCCCCACCCGCCGCGCGGCCAGAACATGCCGGTATTGACCGCGACCGGCACCACCGGCAGCCCGGTCGCGGCGCGGATCGTGGCCACGCCCTGCTTGTAGGACCTGCGCTGGCCCGGCAGGGTCCGCGTGCCCTCGGGATAGATGATCAGCTGGCCCAGACCCTCGCCCGACAGGCGCTGGTTGATGGTGGTGCTGATCGCGGCCATCGCGTCGCGTCCGCGCGCGCGGTCGATGGGGATGCAGCCGGTCTTCCACGCATACCAGCCCATGACGGGCACGCGCATCACCTCGCGCTTCATGATGAAGGCGCGGCGGGGGACGGCATGGGCGATGACCATGATGTCCCAGAAGGACTGATGCTTGGCCGCGACGATGCAGTCATGGGTCGGCGGCGTGCCGCGGATCTCGCAGGTCAGGCGCAGATGCACGCGCGCCGCCCAGATCATGTAGGCGATCCAGCGCGTGGCGACCCGGTTCGCCCCGGCCCGCCCATGGCGCAGCGCGGGCAGGCCCAGAAGGCCGATGACCAGCGTGCCGACGGCGACGTTCAGATAGAACAGGACGTTCTGCACATACTGCCACGGCGTCAGCGCGCCCGGACGCGGATCGGTCATCGCACGGCCTCCAGCATCTTCAGCGCGGCCCAGCGGGTGGCCACGAAGCCCACCACCGACGCGACGACGGGGATGGTCAGCGGCAGCAGCCAGCCCCAGCCCTGAAAGCCCAGCCCGGTCAGAAAGCCCCCGGCGGCATTGGTCTGCGGCAGCAGGGCGACGCAGGCCATGCCCGCCAGCGTGCCCGCCGCCGATCCGATCGCCGCGCGGCGGGTGAAGCGGCGCACGAAGGCGGTGGCGATGGTCAGGTCGCGCGCCCCGATCAGCCGCAGCACGCGGATCACCTGACCGTTGGCGGCCAGCGCGGCCTTGGCCGCCAGCGTGATCATCGCCGCCGACGCGGCCCCGATCAGCAGCAGCGACACGACGCCCAGCAGGCGCAGCCGCTCCGCGGCCGAGACCAGCGGCCGGCGCCATTCGGTATGGTCGTCCAGCACCGCGTCCGGCACCTCGGCCTCCAGCCTCAGGCGCAGCCCGTCGGCGTCGAAATCGCCGTCGACCGGCAGGTCGATCAGCGCCGGCACCGGCAGCGCATCGACCGGCATGTCGGGGCCGAACCACGGCTCCAGCAGCTGCGCCAGCTCCTCCTGCGGCAGCAGGCGCGGCGTGCCGGTCGCGGGCGTCGCCTGCAGGATGCTCAGCGTCTGCTGGATGCGGGCTTCCTGGTCGGCGGCCGGGGCGCTGACGCGGATGGTGACGCTGCCCGCCAGCTCGGCCGACCAGCGGTCGGCCAGCCGCCCCGTCGCCAGCGCCAGCGCTAGCGCGAAGACCGCCAGGAAGGCCATCGCCCCGGCCGAGAACAGCGTCAGCTGGGCCGTGATGCCGGTCGGCGGCACGATCCGGTCGCCGGGCCCGTCCCGGTCGCCCACCAGCCCCTGCCACAGCGATCCGATGTTCATGCCCCGCCCTTTCACAGATCGGCCCCCGCCAGATGCAGCTGCCCGCCGGTGATGCGCAGCACGCGCGCCGTCACCTGCGCCTTGGTCGCGCGGATCAGGTTCAGGTCATGGGTCGCCACCAGCACGGTCTTGCCCGACTTGTTCAATTCGATCAGCAGCTGCATCAGCCGCATGGACATGTCCCAGTCCAGATTGCCCGTCGGCTCGTCCGCCAGCACCAGATCGGGCGACAGGATCACCGCGCGGGCCAGGGCCGCGCGCTGACGCTCTCCGCCCGACAGCGAGGGCGGCAAGGCGCGGGCGTGCTGCGACAGCTGCACCCAGCCCAGAAGGTCGCGCAGCGCGTCCATGTCGACCTCCTCGCCCGCCACGGTCAGCGGCAGGGCGATGTTCTCGGCCAGGGGCAGGTGGTCCAGGAATTGCGGGTCCTGATGGACGACGCCCACCCGGCGGCGCAGGTCGGCGATGCCGTCGCGGTCCAGCGCGCGCATGTCCTGGCCGAAGGCCGTCATCTGCCCCGCATTCGGCAGCAGGTCGGCAAAGCACAGCCGCAGCAGCGTCGTCTTGCCCGAGCCGGACGGGCCGGTGAGGAAGTGGAACATCCCCTGCTGCAGCGTCAGCGTCATGCCCGACAGCAGCTGGTCCTGGCCGTGATAGCCGAAACCCGCATCCCGCATCTCGATCAAGCGCCACCTCATTTCCCTGCGGCCCGTCTGATGCGGACCCTGCGCGCCCGGCGCGACTTGGAAGCCGGACCTGCGCTTGATAGAACAGCCGACAGATGAATACGAGGGTGGCATGGCTGAATTCAAGTTGATCTGTCCCGGATGCGGTGCGGAATATGCCCTGCCGCCCGACGCCATCCCCCCCACCGGCCGCGAGGTCGAGTGCAGCGATTGCGGCCATGTCTGGCAGGCCCGCCCGACCGCGCCCGAAGGCCGGCTGGACTTGGGCGGTTTCGCCCGCAGCGACGCGGGCGGCACGGGCGAGGACGCCCCCCGTCCGCTGCCCCCTGCCGCGCGGCGTCTGCCCGCCGACGTGCTGGACATCCTGCGCGACGAGGTCGAGCACGAGCGCCGCCTGCGCGCGGCCGAACAGCAGGCCGTCGTCCGCCCTCCCGCGACCCCGCCCGATGGGACCGAGATCGACTGGCCCGCCACCACCCTCACCCGCGAGACCGAGCCGGAGCCCCGCCCCGCCGCCCCGACCGTCATCCGCCACGCCCGCAACGTCTCCGACGCGCCGCCCGCGCAGGCCGCGCGGTCCGAAACCCCACCGCCCGCCGCGGCACATGCGCGTCGGCAGGACCCTACGCCCGTCGCCCCGGAACCCGCCCAGCCCGCGCCCCCGGCCCCGGCGGTGCGGGCGCCCCGGCGGGGCCGGTTCGGGTTCCTTTTGGGGCTGGGTCTGGCGGGGGCGGTGCTGGCCGTCTATCTGGCCGCGCCGCTGGTGCAGCCGCAGGGCGGGCCGCTGGCCGATCTCATGGGCGGATGGCGGGCCGATCTGGACGCGCTGCGGCTGTGGCTCGCAGAGCGCATCGGTGCCGCCTAGAACCGGTCCAGCAACCGGCCCAGATAGTCGCGCTCGTCCTCGGGGCGGCCCTGCTCGCCGCTGCGGCGGCGGATCTCGTCCAGCAGGTCGCGGGCGCGGCGGGCCGGGTCCGCGCCCTCGGACAACGGATCGCCATTGGTGATGACATTGCCGCCGCCCTGGCTCTCGCGGCCCAGGGGGTCCAGCCGGGGCTGGCCCTGATAGGGCTGGCCAGGGGCGCCCTGGGCCGACTGGCCCGGCTGCTGGCCGGGCTGCTCTCCGTCGCCGCCCTGCTGACCCTCCTGGCCCTCCTGCCCCTGCTGGGCCAGCATGTCGCCCAGGGCGCGCATCCCCTCGCGCATGGACTGGATCGCATCGGCCTGACGCTCCATCGCGCCCGCCATGTCGCCGTCGCGCAGCGCGCGCTCGGCCTCCTCCATCGCGCGGCCGGCCTGATCCAGCTGGCGCCGCGCCGCATCGCCCTCGGGCGAGCCCTGCCCCGGCATCAGCCCCCGCTGCTGGTCCAGCTCCTCGCGCAGCGCGCGCTGACGGTCGGCCAGGCTCTGCCCGCCCTCGGCCCCGTCCTGGCCTTGACCCGGCCGGCCCTGCCCCGGCTGGT
This sequence comes from Paracoccus sp. ME4, assembly GCF_046736325.1. Taxonomy (GTDB): domain Bacteria; phylum Pseudomonadota; class Alphaproteobacteria; order Rhodobacterales; family Rhodobacteraceae; genus Paracoccus. The sequence continues at coordinate 451,986 of NZ_CP151276.1, read as the reverse complement.
CTTGCCCCGGCTGGCGCTGCATGTCCCGGAAGGCCTCGTCCGACAGCTCCTGCTGCTGGCGCAGCGTGTCGGCCAGGCGGTTCATCGGCTGGCTGCCCTGACCGCCCTCGCCCTGTCCCTGCCCTTCGCCCTGCTGGACCTGAAGGTTCTCCATCATGCGGTTGAACTGCTCCAGCAGCGCCTCGGCCTCGGCCATGCGGCCCTCGTTCATCAGGCGCTGGATCTCGTCCATCATCTCCTGGATCTGGTCGCCGGTGATGGTCTGGCGCTGATCCTCGCCGCGATCCGGGCTGTCCGTGCTGTCCCGGGGTTCGGCCTGCTCGGCCAGCATCTGCGTATAGGCGTCGGTCGCCTCGCGCAGCTCGTCCATCAGGCGCTGGACCTCGTCGGGGCTGGCGCCGTTGCGGATCGCCTCGGACAGGCGCTCCTGCGCGGCGCGCATCCGCTCCAGCGCGTCCGACAGGCCGCCATCCTCCAGAAGCACCGCCGCCTCCCACAGGGCCTCGGCCAGCCGGTCGCGATCGGCCGGGGCCAGCGGACCGCCCTCCAAGAGACCCACCGCGCTGCGCAGCTCCGCATAGAGGTCGTCCTCGACGAAGCCCTCGGGCTGCCAGGTCACCGCCCGAATGATCTCGGCGCTGCGCCGCGCATTCTCGCGCGACCACAGCAGATCGCGCCGCAGCTCGATCAGCGTCGCCGCCAGCGGGTCGAAGAAGCGCCGCCCCGGCAGGGGCAGGGATGCAGGCTCGGACCGGCCGACCTGCTCGATCCCGTCCACGGCGCGCAGGGTCACGGTCACCGACAGGTTCGCCCAGGGGTGGCGGGACAGGTCCTCGGCCAGCTGGCCCGCGATCTCGCGGCGGTCGCCGCGCGGCAGGGCCAGGTCCAGCGCCACCGGGTCGCGCGGCTCGGGATCGACCGCCAGACCGAAGCGGCGGTCCACCGCCGCCAGATCCAGCGCGATCACCGCCTGGCCCGAGACGACGCCGTGATCGTCCCCAGCCTGGAACTCCTGGATCATCCGCCCGTCGGCGCGGCGCGTCGGCGCGGCCCCGGCGCGGATGACTGGCGGCGTGTCGGGCTGCACCGTCACCGCGAACCGACGCTCGCCGATGCTGATGCTGCCCGACCGTTCCGCGCGAAAGACCGGCGCCGCCGGGTCGTCGCCGATCTGCGGGCCGATGTCCTGATCCGGCACGACACCCTCGGCATAGAAGCGGAAGGCGATCTGGCTGCCCTTGGGCAGGTCAAGGCCCTGCCCCTCGGCCAGGGCATTCAGATAGACGGTCGGGCGGCGCGTATAGGCGGGGGGCTCGGCCCAGCCCTCCCAGACCGGGCCCTGCGGCAGGGCGGGACCGGTGGCGGGCGGGGTCACGGTGGCCGCGATGGCGGCGATTCCCTGCCCCATCTGTCCCGCGCCGCCGAAGATCACCGCCATGACCACCGCGACCAGCCCGGCCAGCCGCAGCGCGTAGGGGTCGCGCCGCGCCAGGTCCGCGTCGGGGGGCACGGGGCGCGCGGCCTCGGCCGCCTGCCGCATCTGCGCCTGATGCGCGCGCCACAGCGCGCCCTCTCCACCGATCGCGGCCCGGTCGCCCAAGGCGCTCAGCGGGCGTCCGGGCAGGGTCCGGTCCAGCCGCTCCACCGCCTCGGCCAGGGGCACGCGCCGGAAGCGCCAGCCGCCCCAGCCCGCCGCCGCGACCACCGCGGCCAGCCAGACCCCGCCGGTCCAAGGCAGCACCGGGTCGGGCATCGCCGCCACCGCGCCCAGGGCCAGCGCTGCCAGCCCGAAGAACAGAATCGTCGCCAGCGGCCAGAAGGCCCGCGCGGCCCGTTCCCAAGCCATGCCCGCCCGCGTCAGCCGCAGGGCGCGGCCGATGCGGCCGGCGGGAATCGTGAAGGGTTCGGGGACGGTGCCGGAACGCGGCGCATGGCGGGGGCCGTCGGCCCCCGGCCTGTCTGTATCGCGGGGACGCCGGATCAAAGCCATGCGGGGATGCTATCCCGCGCCAGCATTTCCTCAAATGTCGGGCGTGCCCGGATGACGGCGAAGTGATCGCCCTGCACCAGGACCTCGGGGACCAGGGGGCGGGAATTGTATTCCGACGCCATCACCGCGCCATAGGCCCCGGCCGACCGGAACGCGACCAGCCCCCCTGCCGCCATTTCGGGCAGGTCGGCGCCCTTCTGGAAGGTGTCGCCCGATTCGCAGACCGGTCCCACCACGTCATAGGGCCGGACCGACGCGCCGACGCCCGGCTCGACCAGCGGGACGATGTCGTGATGCGCGCCGTACATCGCCGGGCGCAGCAGATCGTTCATCGCGGCATCCACGATCAGGAAGTCGCGATCCTCGCCGTTCTTCACATAGATCACCCGCGATAGCAGCACGCCTGCATTGCCGACGATGTTGCGCCCCGGCTCGATCTCGATCTCGCAGCCCAGATCGCCCACGGTGTCGCGGATCACCTGCCCGTATTCGATGGGCAAGGGCGGCGCGCTGTTGTCGCGGCGATAGGGGATGCCCAGGCCGCCGCCCAGGTCCAGCCGGGTGATGTCGTGACCCTCGGCGCGCAGTGCGCGGGTCAGTTCGGCGACCTTGCGATAGGCGTCGCGGAACGGCGCCAGATCGGTCAGCTGGCTGCCGATATGGACGTCCACGCCCACCACGCGCAGCCCCGGCAGGGACGCGGCCTCGGCATAGACCTCCATCGCGCGGGAGATCGGGATGCCGAACTTGTTCTCGGACTTGCCGGTGGCGATCTTCTCATGGGTCTTGGCGTCCACGTCGGGGTTCACGCGGATCGCGACCGGCACCGTGGCGCCCATGCTGACGCAGAGCGCCGACAGGGCGCGCATCTCGGGCTCGCTCTCGATGTTGAACTGGCGGATGCCGCCCTCGATCGCCATGCGCATCTCGGGGATGGTCTTGCCCACGCCCGAGAAGACGATCCGCTCACCCGGCACGCCGGCGGCCTTGGCACGCGCGTATTCGCCGCCCGAGACCACGTCCATGCCCGCGCCCAGATCGCCCATCAGCTTCAGCACGGCCAGGTTGCTGTTGGACTTGACCGCAAAGCAGACCAGGTGGTCGGTCCAGTCCAGCGCCTGCCGGAACAGGCCGAAATGCCGCGTCAGCGTCGCCGCCGAATAGACGTAGACCGGCGTTCCGACTTGGCTTGCGATGCAGGACAGGGGCACGTCCTCGGCGTGGAGTTCGCCGTTCTTGTACAGGAAGTGGTCCATTCAGAGATTGGCCGACACACCGATCCGCGCATCGCCGCTGACGGTCACGCCCATCTGCTGCTGGACAGGCTTCTCGACGGGGCGCTGCGGGGCGCCGTCCACGCCGCAGCCCGCCAGAAGGGCCACCGCGACGACCAGGACGACGACGATGATGGTGATGTTTCTCATGCCAGTTTCTCCTTCCAGCGGGCGATCTGCGCGCGCACCTGCGTGGGCGCGGTCCCGCCATAGCTCTGCCGCGAGGCGACGGAATTGTGCACGCCCAGCACATTGAACACATCGGCGGTGATCTGACCATGCACCGATTGCATCTGCGCCAGCGTCAGATCGGGCAGATCGACGCCGCCCTGCTCGGCCAAGGCCACCAGCGACCCGGTGACGTGATGGGCGTCGCGGAAGGGCAGGCCCAGTTCGCGCACCAGCCAGTCGGCCAGATCCGTCGCGGTCGAGAACCCGGCCCCCGCCGCGGCCTCCAGCCGGTCGCGATTCGCGGTCAGGTCCGACAGCATGCCCGTCATCGCGGCCAGGGCCAGCATCAGCGTGTCGGCGGCGTCGAAGGCCTGCTCCTTGTCCTCCTGCATGTCCTTGGAATAGGCCAGCGGCAGGCCCTTCATCACCGTGAACAGCGCGACGGTCGCCCCCAGGATGCGGCCGATCTTGGCGCGGATCAGCTCGGCCGCGTCGGGGTTGCGCTTCTGCGGCATGATCGACGACCCGGTCGACCACTTGTCCGACATGGACACGAAGCGGAACTGGGCCGAGGACCAGATCACCATCTCCTCGGCCAGGCGCGACATGTGGACGGCGCAGATGCTGCTGGCGGCCAGGAACTCCAGCGCAAAGTCGCGGTCACTGACCGCGTCCAGGCTGTTGGCCATGGGCCGGTCGAAATCCAGCGCGGCGGCCGTCATGTCGCGGTCGATCGGATAGCCCGTGCCCGCCAGCGCCGCGGCGCCCAGGGGCGATTCGTTCATGCGCTTGCGCGCGTCCTGGAACCGCGACAGGTCGCGGCCGAACATCTCGACATAGGCCATCATGTGGTGGCCCCAGGTCACCGGCTGCGCGGTCTGAAGATGCGTGAAGCCCGGCATGACCCAATCGGCGCCCCGTTCGGCCTGGCCCAGGGCCGCGCGGATCAGCGCGGTCAGCCCGTCGATGGCCGCGTCGCACTGATCGCGCACCCATAGCCGGAAGTCGGTCGCCACCTGGTCGTTCCTGGACCGGCCCGTGTGCAGGCGGCCCGCGGGTTCGCCGATGACCTCCTTCAGGCGGGCCTCCACGTTCATGTGGATGTCCTCCAGGTCGGTGCGGAAGGGGAAATCGCCCGCCTCGATCTCTGACAAGACGGTGAGCAGGCCTTCCCCGATGGCCTCGGCATCGCTACCCTTGATGATGCCCGTGGCCGCCAGCATGGCGGCATGGGCACGGCTGCCCCGGATGTCCTGTGCATAGAGGCGCCGGTCGAACCCGATCGAGGCGTTGATCGCCTCCATGATCGCGTCCGGCCCGGCGGCGAAACGCCCGCCCCACATGCTGTTGGCGGAGGTCCGGGGCCGGTCGGTCATGGCAATTCCTTCGGAGGTCACATGCTGCGTTCCGCCCTGCTTTATACGGCCCTTGTTTTCGGTGCAAACACCGCCTTCGCCGCGGACCCCGACTGGCAGGCCGCGCGCGACGGGGGGCTGGACAAGCTGGTCGTGGCGGAAAGCCCCGCCCCGGTCGCCCAGACCGAATTCACCGACCGCGACGGGGCCGCGCAGACGCTGGCCGACCGGCAGGGCAAGGTCGTCCTGGTGAACTTCTGGGCCACGTGGTGCGCGCCCTGCCGCGAGGAGATGCCCGCCCTGGACCGGCTGCAGGCCGAGCTGGGCGGCGACGACTTCGAGGTCGTGACCATCGCCACGGGCCGCAATTCGGTGGAGCGCATCGACGCCTTCTTCGAGGAGGTCGGCGTCGGGAACCTGCCGGTTCTGCTGGACCCGCGCCAGCAGGTCGCGCGCGAGATGGGCGTGGTCGGTCTGCCCGTCACGGTGCTGATCGACCGCGAGGGCCGCGAGGTCGCGCGCTATCTGGGCGATGCCGAATGGGATTCGGAGGTCGCCAAGACCCTGATCACCCAGCTGACGGCGCCCTGAGCGCCGCATGCCGGTGGCAGGTCATGACATGGTCGTTCACCATGCCCGTGGCCTGCATGAAGGCATAGGTGATCACCGGCCCGCAGAAGCCGAAACCGCGTGATTTCAGCGCCTTGGACATCGCCTGCGACTGGGGCGTGTCGGTGGGCACGTCGCACGCATCGCGCCGCTCGGGCTGGATCGGGTCGCCGCCGGTGAAGGACCACAGCCATGGCGCGAACCCTTCCTGCGCCTCGACCGCCAGAAAGGCGCGGGCGCCGCGCACGGTGGCCTCGATCTTGCCGCGGTGGCGGATGATGCCGGGGTTGGACAGGGCGCGTTCGATGCGCGCCGCGTCCCAGGCCGCCACGCGTTCGGGGTCGAAGCCGTCGAATTCGGCTCGGAAGGCGTCGCGCTTGCGCAGGATGGTGATCCAGGACAGGCCGGCCTGGAACCCGTCCAGGACCAGCTTTTCCCACAGGGCGCGGGGGTCGCGTTCGGGCACGCCCCATTCCGTGTCGTGATAGGCCACATAGACCGGGTCGCTGCCGCACCACGCGCATCGGTTCAGCATCTGTTAACCCAAAGTTGAATTAGCGGTCACGATTCACCGCAGGTTAAGCCAATATGGGCAGACTGCAAGCAGACCCGAGTCGAATGAGGCCGCCCCGTGAGCGACAGAACCATGGACAACAGCTCGCCCCTGGAAGACGCGATCCGGCATCAGGACCGCATCACCCTCGCCGCCGTCGCCGCCGCGGTCGAGAAGGGCAGCGGCGTGCTGGCCTTCCAGCCCATCGTCCAGGCGCAGCGCACCAAGACGCCCGCCTTCTACGAGGGGCTGATCCGCATCATCGACGACAGCGGCCGCCTGGTGCCGCTGCGCGATTTCATGCCCCAGGCCGAGACGACCGAGCTGGGCCGCAAGATCGACTGCCTGTCGCTGTCCCTGGGCCTGCAGACCCTGGCCGAGGATCCAGGCCTGCGCCTGTCGATCAACATGTCCGCGCGCTCGATCCTCTATCCCGACTGGATCGGCACCCTGCGCCGCGGCATCGCGGACCAGCCGACCCTGGGGGAACGGCTGATCCTGGAGATCACCGAGAGCAGCGCCATGGGCATGCCCGAGGAGGTGCAGGCCTTCATGGCCGAGGTGCAGGGATACGGCATCAGCCTGGCCCTGGACGATTTCGGCGCGGGCTACACCTCGTTCCGCTATCTGCGCGACTTCTGCTTCGACATGATCAAGATCGACGGCCAGTTCATCCGCGAGATCGCGGCCAAGCCCGACAATCAGGTCCTGACCCGCGCGCTGCAATCCATCGCGCATCATTTCGACATGTTCACCGTTGCGGAATCGGTCGAGACCGCCGAGGAGGCGGCCTTCCTGATCGACATCGGCATAGACTGCCTGCAGGGCTACTATTTCGGCGCACCCACCATCGCCCCGCCCTGGAAGAAGCCGCCGTCGCTGGCCACGCGCTGAATGGCCGGTGCGGCGCGGCGCAGCCTTCGGCTTGACGTTGCGTCGCCAAACGGCATCCTGACCGCAGGCCGGCTCGTCCGGCACAGCTGGGAAGGAGTCCTCACGTGACCAAAGCCGTTATCGTATCCGCCGCACGCACCCCGGTCGGAAGTTTCCTGGGCGCATTCGCCAACGTGCCCGCGCACGATCTGGGCGCGGCCGTGCTGGCCGAGGTCGTCCGCCGCGCGGGCATCGACGCGGCCGAGGTCGACGAGACGATCCTGGGCCAGGTCCTGACCGCCGCCCAGGGACAGAACCCCGCCCGCCAGGCGCATATCAAGGCGGGCCTGCCGCGCGAATCCTCGGCCTGGGGCATCAACCAGGTCTGCGGTTCGGGCCTGCGCGCCGTGGCGCTTGCCGCGCAGCAGGTGATCCTGGGCGATGCCCGCGTGGTGCTGGCCGGCGGGCAGGAGAGCATGTCGCTGTCCGCGCATGCCGCCTATCTGCGCGCGGGCCAGAAGATGGGCGACATGCAGTTCATCGACACGATGATCCGCGACGGGCTGTGGGACGCGTTCAACAACTATCACATGGGCCAGACGGCCGAGAACGTCGCCAACCAGTGGCAGATCAGCCGCGACCAGCAGGACGAATTCGCCCTGGCCTCGCAGAACAAGGCCGAAGCCGCCCAGAAGGACGGCCGCTTCGACGACGAGATCGTGGGCTTCACCGTCAAGACCCGCAAGGGCGACACGGTGGTCGAGAAGGACGAATACATCCGCCACGGCGCGACCATCGAGGCCATGCAGAAGCTGCGCCCCGCCTTCACCAAGGACGGCTCGGTCACGGCGGCCAATGCCTCGGGCCTGAACGACGGCGCGGCGGCGGTCATGGTGATGTCAGAGGACGAGGCCGCGCGCCGCGGCCTGACGCCCTTGGCCCGCATCGCCAGCTATGCCACCGCCGGTCTGGACCCCGCGATCATGGGCACCGGCCCGATCCCGGCCAGCCGCCGCGCGCTGGAGAAGGCCGGCTGGTCCGTGGGCGATCTGGACCTGGTCGAGGCGAACGAGGCCTTTGCTGCCCAGGCCTGCGCCGTGAACAAGGACATGGGCTGGGACCCCTCCATCGTGAACGTGAACGGCGGCGCCATCGCCATCGGCCATCCGATCGGCGCCTCGGGTGCGCGCATCCTGAACACGCTGCTGTTCGAGATGCGCCGCCGCGACGCCAAGAAGGGCCTGGCCACGCTGTGCATCGGCGGCGGCATGGGCGTCGCCATGTGCCTGGAGCGCTGAGCCCACCGGGCGCGCAACGATCTTGCGCGCCCCGATTTCATTGATTAGCAATATTTCAAGAATCTACAAAGGAGGGGGACCATGTCGAAAGTCGCACTTGTCACCGGAGGATCGCGGGGCATCGGCGCCGCCATCTCCAAGGCGCTAAAGGAGGCGGGCTATACCGTCGCGGCCAATTATGCGGGCAATGACGACGCCGCGCGCGCCTTCACCGAGGAGACGGGCATCAAGACCTACAAATGGTCGGTCGCCGATTACGACGCCTGCGCCGAAGGCATCAAGCAGGTCGAGGCCGAACTGGGCCCCGTCGCCGTGCTGGTCAACAACGCCGGCATCACCCGCGACGCGATGTTCCACAAGATGACCCCCCAGCAGTGGAAAGAGGTCATCGACACCAACCTGACCGGCGTCTTCAACATGACCCATGGCGTCTGGAACGGCATGCGCAACGCCAAGTTCGGCCGCGTGATCAACATCAGCTCGATCAACGGGCAAAAGGGTCAGGCAGGTCAGGCGAACTATTCCGCGGCCAAGGCGGGCGATCTGGGCTTCACCAAGGCGCTGGCCCAGGAGGGCGCACGGGCCGGCATCACCGTCAACGCAATCTGCCCCGGCTACATCGGCACCGAGATGGTCCGCGCCATCGACGAGAAGGTCCTGAACGAGCGCATCATCCCGCAGATCCCCGTCGGCCGCCTTGGCGAGCCCGAGGAGATCGCGCGCGCCGTGGTGTTCCTGGCCGCGGACGATGCGGGCTTCATCACCGGCTCGACCCTCAGCGCGAATGGCGGTCAGTTCTTCGTCTGACGCGCGGCCCGCGACCGCAACAAGAAAGGCCCGCGCATCCCGCGCGGGCCTTTCCCGTAAGGCGGTGTCCGTTCAGTGACCCAATCGGGTGATCTGCTCCTTCAGGCGCAGCTTCTCGCGCTTCATGGCGGTGATTTCGTGGTCGCTGGTACTGGGGCTCCTTTGCGCCCTCTCCACTGCGACCGAAAGGTTCTGATGCTTCTTGCGAAGCTCCTCGACATGGGAAGCAACCGTCATCGCGTACTCCTCTTTGTTGTCTCGAACACCCTCAGTGCAGCACAGCATCGCGATTCTGTCACGCGACTTTCGCAATTCCCATGTCGATCGGCAGCCCGTCGCGCAGGATGCGGGCAGTGGCGGGGCTCAGCCCTCCGTCCTCACCCTCCGCGTCATGCGTCAGCAGCGGCGCCAGCAGCCGCAGCGGCGTCCGCGCCCCCTTGCGCGCGCAGACCAGCACCCGCCCGGCCTCCGCCCCCTGCCGGGCCGCGACGGGCCGGATCGCGATGCCCCCGGCCTGTCCCGCCAGCGCCGCGATCAGCCCGTCCAGCCGGTCGGCGCGCTGGATCGCCGTCAGCCAGCCGCCGGGGCGCAGCCGCCGCAGCCCGGCCTCGACCCAAAGCGCCAGCGGGGTCTCCTCGGACCGGGCCTGCGCGCGGCCCGCATCCGGCGCAGGCGTGCCGCCCAGGAAATAGGGCGGGTTCATGATCACATGATCGAAGGCCATCGCCCGAAGCGCCGCAGGCATGGCCGACAGATCGCCCGTCAGCACCCTGAGCGCGATGCCGTTCGCCGCCGCGTTGGCGCAAGCCAGCGCGGCATAGCCCTCCTGCCGTTCCAGCCCGGTGATGGTCAGGTCCGCCACCCGCCAGCCCAGGCACAGGCTGGCCACCCCCGCCCCGCAGCCCAGCTCCAGCACCGCCTGCCCCGGCCGCGCCGGACAGGCGGCGGCCAGCATCACCGCATCCGCCCCCGCGCGATAGCCGCGCACGGGTTGGGCGATGCGCAGCCGCCCGTCCAGAAATCCGTCGATGCGGGTGTCAGTCATCCAGCCCGTTGTCGCGCAGGATGGCGCGGGCCATGAATTCGTCCCGGTCCGCGACCATCAGCCGCGCGGGCAGGATGCCGATGGAGCCTTCCAGCACGCTCATGTGCTGATCCATCGGAAAGGTGGCGATCCCTTCGGATTCCAGCAGGCTGGTCGCGGCGGACATGCGGACGGGATCGTTGCTGCGGAAAAGCTCTTTCATGGGCGCGACGTTAAGCGGCGGTTGCGCATTTGTCGATGCCGTGGCAATGCGTTGGGCGCAGACACGGGGTACGCTATGACTGTGCAGGAGAACGTCCGCAAACCGCTGGACCGGCTGAGCGAGGCCCTGGCCGCCGAGATGGAGGCGGTCAACGCGCTGATCCGCGACCGCATGGCCAGCCGCCATGCCCCCCGCATCCCCGAGGTGACGGCCCATCTGATCGAGGCCGGCGGCAAGCGCCTGCGCCCGATGCTGACCCTGGCCGCGGCCAAGCTGCTGGGCTATCCCGGCCCCTGGCACATCCACCTGGCCGCCACGGTCGAGTTCATCCACACCGCCACGCTGCTGCATGACGATGTCGTGGACGAAAGCCGCCAGCGGCGCGGGCGCCCGACGGCGAACCTGCTGTGGGACAACAAGTCCAGCGTGCTGGTCGGCGACTATCTGTTCGCCCGCAGCTTTCAGCTGATGGTCGAGCCGGGCAACCTGCGCACGCTGGAGATCCTGTCGAACGCCAGCGCCACCATCGCCGAGGGCGAGGTGCTGCAGCTGACCGCGGCGCAGGACCTGGCCACCGACGAATCCGTCTATCTGCAGGTCGTGCGCGGCAAGACGGCGGCGCTGTTTTCGGCCGCGACCGAGGTGGGCGGCGTCATCGCAGGCGCGCCCGACCGTCAGGTCCAGGCGCTGTTCGACTATGGCGACGCCCTGGGCGTCAGCTTCCAGATCGTGGACGACCTGCTGGATTACGGCGGCGCGACCGAGACCATCGGCAAGAACGTCGGCGACGACTTCCGCGAACGCAAGCTGACGCTGCCGGTCATCAAGGCCGTCGCCCGCGCCACCCCCGAGGAGCGCGCCTTCTGGTCGCGCACCATCGAGGCGGGCGATCAGCGCGAGGGCGATCTGGATCACGCCCTGTCGCTTCTGGCGCGGCACGGCGCGATGGAGGCCGCGCGCGCCGACGCGCTGGCCCATGCCGCTCGCGCGCGCCGCGCGCTGGAACAGCTGCCCGACCATCCGATCCGCGACATGCTGGCCGATCTGGCCGATTTCGTCGTCAGCCGGGTCGCCTGACCCCACCATCCCGCGACACCGTCCCGCCGCCCGCGCCCGACCGCGGGTCGGCGCCCCATGGGCCGCGACGGCCCGGCCCCGCCCGCTCGGCCTGCGCCGCAAATGCAGGCAGAGCGCGCGAATCCGGCCGATAATTGCGGCAGTTCCCGTCTGACCATCCCGAATCCCTGCCCGCGCCCTGTGCAAGAGGCCGGATTGTGCCGATCCAAGGGGCGATGTTCGCCGCATTGCGGCCCGTGGGGTAAGTTGAGGATGAGAGAAGTATGAGAACGCTTTCCGCATATGGTCTTCTGGCGGCGACGCTGTCCGTCGTCCCGGCCTTCGCACAGGATGCAGCCGCCCCGGTCGTCGAGGCCGCGGCCCCGATCGCGGACAAGGGCGATGCGGCCTGGCTGATGATGTCGGCCATCCTGGTCATCATGATGACGCTGCCGGGGCTGGCGCTGTTCTATGGCGGTCTGGTGCGCGCCAAGAACATGCTGTCGGTGCTGATGCAGGTCCTGACCATCTTTTCGATCATCGCCATCCTGTGGATCGCCTTCGGCTATTCGCTGGCCTTCACCGGCGCCGGCAGCGCCGAGGATGCGGGCTTCCTGACGCCCTATATCGGCGGGCTGTCCAAGGCGTTCCTGTCGGGCGTCACCACGGCGTCGCTGGCCGAGACCTTCTCGACCGGCGTCTATGTGCCGGAACTGGCCTTTGTGATCTTCCAGATGGCCTTCGCCTGCATCGCCTCGGCGCTGATCGTGGGCGCCACGGCGGAACGGCTGAAATTCTCGGCCATCCTGCTCTTCGTGGTGATCTGGTTCGTCTTCTCCTACATCCCGATGGCCCACATGGTCTGGTGGTGGGGCGGCCCGTCGGCCTATGACGCGCCCTCGGGACTGCTGTTCGGGCACGGCGCGCTGGACTTTGCCGGCGGCACGGTCATCCACATCAACGCGGGCGTGGCGGGCCTGGTCGCGGCCATGGTCGCAGGCCCCCGCCTCGGCTATCGCAAGGAGCTGCTGGCGCCGCACAACCTGACCTTCACGCTGGTCGGCGGCTGCATCCTGTGGGTCGGCTGGTTCGGCTTCAACGCGGGCTCGAACCTGGAGGCGAACGGACTGACGGCGCTGGCGATGATCAACACCGCGGTGGCGACGGCGGCGGGCGTGCTGGCCTGGTCCTTCGGCGAATGGATCATGCGCGGCCATCCCAGCCTGCTGGGCGGCATCTCGGGCGCCATCGCGGGCCTGGTCGGCGTGACCCCGGCGGCAGGCTTCGTCGGACCGATGGGCGCCATCGCGATCGGCCTGGTCGCCGGTCTGGCCTGCATGTGGTTCGTGATCTCATTCAAGGCGCGCATGGGCATCGACGACAGCCTGGACGTGTTCGGCATCCACGGCATCGGCGGCATCGTGGGCGCGGTGCTGACGGGCGTCTTCGCGGCCCCCTCGCTTGGCGGATCGGGCGTCTTCGACTATTCGACCGGCGCGGTCGGCGAATACGCGATGGGCGCGCAGGTCTGGAACCAGACCCTGGGCGTGATCATCGCGGTCATCTGGTCGGCGGTCGTGTCCTTCGTGGCCATCCACATCGTCAAGGCGCTGATCGGCCTGCGCGTCAGCGACAGCGACGAGCGTCAGGGCCTGGACGTCACCACCCACGGCGAGAACGCCTACAACTGATCGCGCAACGGCGATCTCCGTGGAAGGCCCGGCCCGCGACGGCCGGGCCTTTCGCATTCCGCGCGGCGGCGGCATCGGCGGGAAAAATCACGCTTCGGTCAGGCCAATTCCCCCCGTGGCAATCTTGCTGTAAAGTGCGTGGCAACCGTCCGGGCCAACCGGCACCGCAGTCACGCAGGCATCCGATCCATGAAAAGACCCACCGGCACCCCGCCCCGCTCGGGCAAGAGCCCCGTTGCAGAGAAGCGCAGCCAGCCCGCCCCCGAGGCCGCACGCCCGTCGCGGCGGGTCAAGCGGCACCGCAAGCCGCGTCGCGGCGGCATCCTGGGCTGGATCGCCGGGCTGGTCACGCTGGTCTGGCGCATCCTGTGGGGTTCGGTCTGGCGCCTGGCGATGACGGTGGCGCTGATCATCGGCGCGGCCAGCGCCTATTTCTATGTCAGCCTGCCCGAGGCCTCGGCCCTGTTCGACGGGCGCGCGCGCGGCAGCGTCACCATGCTGGACCGCGACGGCCGCGTCTTCGCCTGGCGCGGCGAGACCTATGGCGCGGTGACCAGCGACCAGATCCCCGAGGTCCTGCAGGAGGCGGTCCTGTCCTCGGAGGACCGCCGCTTCTTCCGGCATTTCGGCGTCAGTCCGCGCGGCATCGCCAGCGCCATCCGCATCAACCTGGCCGAGGGCCGCGGCCCGCTGGAGGGCAACGGCGGCTCGACCATCACGCAGCAGGTCGCCAAGCTGCTGTGCCTGGGCGATACCTTCGATCCGACCCGATTCGCCAACGAAGCCGAGTTCGAGGCCGAATGCCGGTCGGGCGGCATCTGGCGCAAGATCAAGGAGATCCCCTACGCCTTCGCCATGGAGGCGAAGTACAGCAAGGAGGAGATCCTCTCGATCTACATGAACCGCTCCTATCTGGGCGGCGGCGCGCGGGGCTTCGAGGCGGCAAGCCAGGTCTATTTCAACAAGCGCGCGGCCGAGCTGAACGTCTCCGAGGCCGCTATGCTGGCGGGCCTCCTGCCCGCGCCCAGCCGCTATGCCCCGACCGCCAGCCTGGAGCGCGCGCAGGCCCGCGCCAGCGTCGTGCTGGGCCTGATGAACGAGGAGGGCTATCTGGACGACGCGCAGCTGGCCCAGGCCCGCGCCAACCCCGCCACCCTGTCCCAGGCCGCCACCGCGCGGGCGGGCGGCTATTTCGCGGACTGGCTGATGGAATCGGGTCCCGGCTTCCTGACCAGCGAGACGACCGAGGACGTGACCATCACCACGACCTTCGACCAGCGCATCCAGCGCGCCGCAGAACGCGCCCTGCAGCGGGTCTTCGACGAAAAGGTCAAGGACGGCTCGACCGCCGAGGCGGCCGTGGTGGTGATGTCGGCCGACGGCGCGGTGCGCGCCATGATCGGCGGGCGCGACACGCGGGTGAACGGCGTCTTCAACCGCGCGACCCAGGCCAAGCGCCAGACCGGCTCCAGCTTCAAGCCCTTCGTCTATGCCGCGGCGCTTGAGGCGGGCTATTCGCCAAGCGACCGGATCGAGGACGGGCCGCTGACCATCCGCATTCCCGGCGGGCGCAACTGGTCGCCCCAGAACTATACCCGCAACTATCGCGGCATGGTCACGCTGACGCAGTCGCTGGCGCAGTCGCTGAACACCTCGACCATCCGCCTGCAGGAGGTCGTGGGCCGCGACCAGGTGATCCGCGTGGCGCGCGACTTCGGCATCGTCAGCAACCTGACCACCAGCCCCTCCCTGGGCCTGGGCGCGTCCGAGGCCACGCTGATGGAGCTGACCGGCGCCTATGCGGGCATCCGCAACGGCGGCACCTCGGTCGCGCCCTATGGCGTGGTCGAGGTCGCCATGCAGGGGGACGACCGCCCGCTGATGGGCCAGACCGGCGGCTTCGGCGACCGCGTCATCAGCCAGCGCGCGGCGGGACAGCTGATCTACATGATGCAGCAGGTGATCTCGAACGGCACCGGCGGGCGGGCGCAGCTGGGCTCGCGCCCGGTGGCGGGCAAGACCGGCACCACCAGCAGCTATCGCGACGCCTGGTTCGTGGGCTTCACCGAGCAGTATGTCACCGGCGTCTGGATGGGCAATGACGACAACACCCCCCTGACCGGCGTGACCGGCGGCGGCCTTCCGGCCGAGATCTGGCAGGCGGTGATGTCCGAGATCCATGACGGCCTGCCGGAGCTGCCCCTGTCCACCGTCTCGCCCGACGGCAGCGGCATCATCATGTCCAGCGGCCAGAGCACGCCGCAGGTCGTCACCAGCGGCTCGGCCGACGATCCGCTGGCCGCGGCACTGGCCGGGGTGATGAACGGGGTCGAGGCGCAGAACAGCGGCCGCGTGATCACCGCCCCCGGCGAGGTGCAGGGCGGCCCGCCCGTCACTCCGGGCAGCAGCGTGGGCGCGGAATCCGACGATGCCCTGTCCCGCGCGTTGAACGGCATCCTGGGCGGGAACTGACCGCCCTACGCACCGTGCATCAGAACGCCGCCCGATCGCAGGATCGGGCGGCGTTCTTCATTCCGGGATGGGGCGGGTCAGCCCGCCTGGCGCAGATCGGCGGCCAGACCGGCCACGTCGCCCTGACGGCGGGCCAGCATCGCCCCGATCTCGGCGCGTTCGCTGGCCAGCATGTTCACGCCCTCGATGATGATGTTGAAGTAGAGATCCTGCCCCGACCGGTCGGAGACATGCCACTCCACCTCCATCGGCGCCCGCCCGTTCAGATAGGCGACCGAGGTCACGGCAAAGAAGCTCTTCAGCGGTCGCGCATCCGTCACCTCGATCCGCGAGCCGATGAACTCGCGGAAGCGCGCGCCGTACTTGCGCCCGATATAGCCCTGGAAGGCCTGCCGGTAATCGGCAAAGACCGCCGGGTCGGTCTGCCGCGCGGCGGGGCCGAGGGCCGAGCGCGCGATCGCGTCCACATCCGCATAGCGGGCGAAGATCGCCTCGAACTGCTGATACATCTGCGGGGCAGGCTGGCCCGAGTTGATGACCTGATAGACCTCTCCCAAGGACCGGTCGATCAGCGCGCGCGCGCCATCCGCGTCCAGCGCGAAGGCCGCGCGTCCCGGCAGGACCACCGCGGTTCCGGCCATGGCCAGCATGCCCAGGAAACCGCGCCGGTCACTCCGCATAGGGGTCGATGATCGCATCATCGTCATAGGGGTCATAATCATCACCGGTCTCTCCCAGATCAAAGCGGCGGTTCATCAGCCAGATCAGCCGTGTCTGGGCATAGCTATCCGCACTGCCCTGCAGGATGCCATCCACCGTATCCCCGAACTGCGCCCGATCACCGGCTTTTGAGGCGACGCGCAGCGCGAAGACCGTCGCCGCGTCGCGCCCGTCGAAGACGTGATACAGCGGGTCGATCAGCAGATCGACGACCATCCCCACCGCGTCGCGCTGCGTGGAGGGGCCCAGAACCGGCAGTTCCAGATAGGCGCCCTCGGGCACGCCCCAGACCGCCAGAGTCTCTCCGAAGTCGGTGTCGCGCTCGGTCACGCCGAAGCTGTCGGCGGCCGGGTCGAACAGCCCGCCCAGGCCCACCGTGGTGTTGACCGCGAACCGCGTCAGGTTGGTGCCCGCATCGGCGGGGCGGCCCTGCAGCAGGCCGTTCACGACCTTGACCGGCAGGGTCAGGTTGCGCCCGGCATTGCGCACCATCTGGACCGGCCCGATCGGCGCGTCGGGATCGCGGGGCGCCGCATCGTCATCGCCGCGCAGCCGGTTGGCGACGGGGCCGATCACGCGCGCGTCCAGCGCCTTGTTGAAGGCATGGACGCGGCGGTTCTGCGCCTCGAACGGGTCGCTGACGGGGATGCCGTCGGTCTGGACGGGCGCGGTGGCGGCGCAGCCTGCACCCAGCAGCGATGCCAGCAGCAGTGGAAGGACTCGGAACGGGGGCAAGGGAATCCTAACCTTTCTGTGGAAAGCAGGGCATCAGACTGGCAATGGCCATGCCCGGTGATATGGTCGCTGCAAGAACGTGGCAAGCCCCGGCGGGGCTGTGGACAGGCGGGACGGGACGGATGGCCAAGGGCGCGAACCTGCAGAACGGCGAACGCGAACTGCGGGCGGCCCGCGCGACGGGCTGGCGGCTGTTCCTGGCGGTAGGGATCTTCTCGGCGGTGGTCAACCTGCTGATGCTGACCGGGCCGCTGTTCATGCTGCAGGTCTATGACCGCGTCCTGGCCTCGCGCAGCGTCGAGACGCTGACCGCGCTGTTCGTCCTGGTCATCTTCCTGTTCCTGCTGATGGGGGTGATCGACAGCATCCGCGGCCGGGTGATGGGCCGCATCGCCGCCCGGTTCCAGGACCGGATGGAGGGACGGGTCTTCAACGCCGCCCTGCACGAGGGCGCGCTGCGCGGCGACGAGGCCGCGGCGACCGCCGGCGGCATGCGCGACCTGGACTCGGTGCAGCGCCTGATCGCCTCGCCGGTGGCGCTGGCCTTCTTCGACCTGCCCTGGGCGCCGCTGTTCCTGGCGGCCGTCTACATCTTCCACCCCGTCCTGGGGATCGTCGCGACGATCGGCGGCGCGATCCTGGTCGGGACCACGATCCTGAACCGGGTGCTGACCAAGGCGCCGCTGCAGGGATCGGCCCATGCCGGGGCGCAGGCGCAGCGCATGGCCGACCTCTATCGCGACGAGGGCGAGGTGATCGGCGCCCTGGGCATGCGCGGCGCGACCTTCGCGCGCTGGCGGATCGCCCGCGCCGAATCGCAGGACAATGCCGTGCGTGCGGGCGATCTCTCCACCGGGTTCAGCGTCTTCTCGCGGACCTTCCGGCTGTTCCTGCAAAGCGCGATGCTGGCCGCGGGGGCCTGGCTGGTGCTGCGCCAGGAGCTGACGCCCGGCGCGATGATCGCCAGCTCCATCGTGATGGGCCGCGCCCTGGCGCCGGTCGATCAGCTGGTCGGCGGCTGGCCCTCGGTCCAGGCGGCGCAGGATGGCTGGGCGCGCCTGGCCGCGCTGCTCTCGCGTCAGCCCGCCGACGTGCCGCGCACCCCCCTGCCCCGCCCCGAAGGCCGCCTCGAGGTCCGCAACCTGTCGGTCGCCCCGCCGGGCGACAGCCAGGCGACGCTGCGGGGCGTCAGCTTCGGCGTGGCGCCGGGAACCGCCCTGGGCGTGATCGGCCCGTCGGGGGCGGGGAAATCGACGCTGGCGCGCGCCCTGATCGGGGCGTGGCACGCGGGCGCGGGCAGCATCCGCCTTGGCGGGGCGACGCTGGATCAGTACGACCCCGACATGCTGGGCGCGCTGATCGGCTATCTGCCCCAGCAGGTGACCCTGTTCGACGGCACCATCGCCGACAACATCGCCCGCCTCAGCGACCGGCCCGATCCCGACCGGGTCGTGCGCGCCGCGCAGGCCGCCGCGGCGCATCAGATGATCCTGGACCTGCCGCAGGGCTATGACACCCGCATCAGCCAGACGGCCGGGCGGCTGTCGGGCGGCCAGATCCAGCGCATCGGACTGGCCCGCGCGCTCTATCCCGATCCGGTGCTGCTGGTGCTGGACGAACCGAACTCGAACCTGGACAACCAGGGCTCCGAGGCGCTGAACCAGGCCATCCGGCGGATCAAGGCGCAGGGCGGGGCCGTCATCATCATGGCGCACCGCCCGGCCGCCATCAACGAATGCGAAAACCTGCTGGTGCTGGAGAGCGGCATCCGCCGCGCCTTCGGACCGCGCGACAAGGTGCTGGAACAGATGGTGCAGAACTCGGCACAGATCCGGCAGGCGCAGAGCGCCGGCCAGGGCGGAGGTGTGGCATGACCCGGCAGGAGGGCGCCGAGCGCCGCAAATGGCCCGTCCGCGGGCCGATCATCGCCGGCTGCCTGGGCGTGGCGATCCTGATCGGCGGTTTCGTGGCCTGGGCCGTCTCGACTCAGATCTCGGGCGCGGTGGTCGCGACGGGCCAGGTCGAGGTCGAGCAGCAGCGTCAGATCGTCCAGCATCCCGACGGCGGCGTGGTGCAGGAGATCGCGGTCTCGGAAGGCGCATCGGTGGCGGCGGGCGACGTGCTGCTGTCGCTGGACGGCACGCTGCTGCGGACCGAGCACACGATCGTCGAGGGCCAGTATTTCGAGATCCTGGCCCGCCGCGGCCGCCTGGAGGCGGAGCGCGCCGATGCCGCGGAGGTCACCTTCCCCGAGGAGCTGCTGACCGCGGCCGAGACCGCGCCCGCGCTGCGCGATCTGGTCGAGGGGCAGTCCAGCCTGTTCGTCACCCGACTGGACACGCTGCGCCAGTCGCTGGACCAGCTGTCCAAGCAGTCCGACCAGATCGATTCCGAGGTCGACGGCATCGACGCCCAGATCGCGGCCCTGGGCACGCAGCGCGAGCTGATCGGCCGCGAGCTGCGCGACCAGCAGAGCCTTCTGGACCGGGGCCTGGCGCAGGCCAGCCGGGTCCTGGCGCTGGAGCGCGAGGCGGCGCGCATGGACGGCGAGCTGGGCTCGCTGCAGGCCAGTCGCGCCGCCGCCGCGATCCGCCAGACCGAGCTGGAGATCCAGCGCCTGCGCCTGGCCGCCGAACGCCGCGAGCAGGCCGAGACCGAGCTGCGCGATCTGGGCTATCGCGAGCTGGAGCTGGCCGAGCGCCGCCGCAGCCTGACCGAACAGCTGGACCGCCTGGAGATCCGCGCCCCGGTATCGGGCGTGGTCTACAACATGCAGGTGACGACGCCGCGATCGGTGATCCGGCCGGCCGATCCGCTGCTCTACATCATCCCGCAGGACCGTCCGCTGGTGATCGGGGCGCGGGTCGCCACGATCAACGTGGACGAGATCCAGGTCGGCCAGCCGGTCGTGCTGCGATTCTCGGCCTTCTCCTCGCGCACCACGCCCGAGATCGACGGCCGGCTGGACCGGATCTCGGCCGACGCGCTGATCGACGAGGCGACCCGCAGCCCCTACTACCGGGCCGAGGTCTCGATCCCGCCCGAGCAGCTGGACAAGCTGGGCGATCTGGCGCTGGTGCCCGGCATGCCGGTCGAGGTCTATATCCAGACCGGCGACCGCAGCCCGATGGCCTATCTGATGAAGCCCTTGGCCGACTATTTCAACCGCGCCTTCCGCGAGAGCTGAGCGGCGCGGTCAGCGGCCGTTCCAGGGCCTGCGGGCCAGGACGGGCGGGGAGCCAGCCCCCGCGCCCCCCGGGATACTTGCATGAAGAAGAAGGATCAGCGCTTGCGCCGCCGCTTGGTGGCGCGCTTGATCTCGGCCAGCCGGGCCTTGACCGCCATCCGACCCGGACCGCCTCGTCGCCCCTTGGCCGGGCCGCGCGGCAGCGTCGCGCCCTCCAGCTCCAGGAGATCCAGCGTCAGCCCGCCCGTCAGCGGCAGCGCCTCGGCCAGCCGCACCGTGACACGCTGACCGATCCCGATCTCCAGCCCCGTATCGCTGCCGATCAGCATCTGGCGGTCGGGGTCGAAGTGGAAATACTCCTGCCCGATGGCGCGGATCGGCAGCAGTCCGTCGGCGCCGGTCTCGTCCAGCTTGACGAAGGCGCCGAACTTCTGGATGCCGCTGATGCGGCCGGTCATCTCGGACCCCACGCGTTCGGCCAGAAACGCCGCCAGATAGCGGTCGGTCGTGTCGCGCTCGGCGGCCATGCTGCGCCGCTCGGTCTCGCTGATATGGGTGGCGGTCTCGGGCAGGCGTTCGATCTGGTCCTCGGTCAGCCCGTCCTTGCCCCAGCCATGCGCGCTGATCAGCGCGCGATGCACCACCAGGTCGGCATAGCGCCGGATGGGCGAGGTGAAATGCGCATAGCTTTTCAGCGACAGGCCGAAATGGCCGTAATTCTCGGGGTGGTAATAGGCCTGGGTCATCGACCGCAGCGTGCTGATGTTGATCAGCTCGTGGAAATCGCCGCCCTCGGCCTGGGCCAGCAGGCGGTTCAGGTGGCTGGTATGCAGCACCTGCCCCTTGGCCAGCGTGAAGCCCGAGGCCTGGGCCACCTCGCGCAGCGCCTCCATCTTGTCCAGGCTGGGTTCCTCATGGACGCGGAACAGCAGCGGACGCTGGCGGCGGGTCAGCTCCTCGGCGGCGGCCACGTTGGCCAGCACCATGAACTCCTCGATCAGGCGATGCGCGTCCAGGCGCTCGCGGAAGGCCACGGCCTTGACGCGCCCCTCGGGGCTCAGCTCGATCCGGCGCTCGGGCAGGTCCAGCTCCAGCGGCTGGCGGCGTTCGCGCGCGGATTTCAGCAGGCCATAGGCATGCCATAGCGGACGGATCACGTCATCCATCAGCGGCTCGGTCTGCGCGTCGGGCGCACCGTCCGCGCCCGCCTGCGCCTGTTCATAGGCCAGGCTCGCGCGGCTGTTCATCATGCCGCGGTGAAAGCGGTGGCCGGTCTTGTTGCCCTGGGCGTCCAGCCGCATCTCGACCGCGATCACGGCGCGGTCCACGCCCTCGTGCAACGAACACAGGTCGGCCGACAGCGCCTCGGGCAGCATGGGCACCACGCGGTCGGGGAAATAGGTGGAGTTGCCCCGCGTCCAGGCCTCGCGGTCCAGCGCGGAGCCGGGGCGGACGTAATGGGCCACGTCGGCGATGGCGACCCAGATGGTCGCGCCGCCGTCATCCTCGGCGAAGGCCGCGACCGCGTCGTCATGGTCGCGCGCATCCGACGGGTCGATGGTGACCAGCGGCAGGTGGCGCAGGTCGTCGCGACCCTTCATGGGCGCAGGCGTCGCCGCCTCGGCCTCGTCGATGGCCTTTTGCGGGAATTCGTCGGGAATGCCATGCTGATGGATCGCGATCAGGCTGACCGCGCGCGGGGCCGAGGGGTCGCCCAAGCGTTCGATGATGCGCGCCTGCGGCAGGCCCATGCGGTGGCGCGGACCGATCTGTTCGGCCTGGACCAGTTCGCCGTTGGCGGCGTCCAGCGTCGCATCGGCGCGCACACGCCATTCCTTGTCCTGACCCTTGTCGATGGGCAGGATGCGGCCGCCTTCGCTGTCCTTGCGGAAGATGCCGGTGATGCGGTTGGCCTGCGCGGTGATGCGGCGGATCAGGCGGGCCTGATACTGATGATCCTCACCCACCACCGGGATCAGGCGGCCCAGAAAGCGGTCGCCGCGCCCAAGCGCCGGGTCCGATTTCAGCGCCGCATAGAGGATGCGCGGCATCGGCCCCGTCCCCGACCATTCCAGCGGCCGCGCGAACAGATCGCCCGACCCGTCGGGGGGCAGCAGTTCCAGCACGGTGACCGGCGGCAGGGTCTCGGCGTCCAGATAATGGCGGCGGCGGCGTTCCAGCTGTCCCTCGGCCTCCAGCTCCTTCAGCAGGCGCTTCAGCTCGATCCGCGCGGCGCCCTTGATGCCGAAGGCCTTGGCGATGTCGCGCTTGGAATTGGCCGACGGATGTTCGGCCAGCCATTCCAGGATCTGCGCCTTGCCGGGGATCTGGGTCATGCGATCACCCGCACCATGTCGCGATGCGGGATGCCCGCATCGTCATAGACCGGACCCTCGGCGACGAAGCCCAGCCTTTCGTAGAACCCCATCGCATGGACCTGCGATCCCAGATGCGCCTCGCGCACGCCGCGCGCGATCAGCGCGTCGATGGCGGCCTGCATCAGCGCCGCGCCCATGCCGGTGCCGCGCTGATCGGCCAGCACGCAGACGCGGCCGATCTTGCCCGTGTCGCCCTTGATCAGCAGGCGCGCGGTCGCCACGGGGCGGCCCGCCTCGTCGCGGGCCAGCAGGTGGATGGCGCCTTCGTCCAGATCGTCCATCTCATCGGCCTCGGGGACGGACTGCTCCTCGATGAAGACGGTGCGGCGCAGGGCGTGGCAGGCGGCCAGATCGGTCGTTTCCTCGATCGTCATGCAAAGAACCTTTCCAGGATACGCTGATAGATCACCTTCAGCTGGCGGACCTGCTGGGCGGGGACGCGTTCGTCCACCTGATGCATGTGGGCCCCGACCAGGCCGAATTCCACCACCGGGCAGTGATCCTTGACGAACCGCGCATCCGACGTCCCGCCCGAGGTCGACAGGACCGGCTGGCGGTTGGTCTCCTGCGTGACCACGCCGCGCACCAGATCGACGAAGGGGCCGGGCGCGGTCAGGAAGGCCTCGCCCGAGACATAGGCCGCGACGTCCAGCGTCACGCCCGTCTCGGCCGCGATGCGGGCGGCGTGATCGGACAGGCGGCGGTGCAGCCCGTCGCCCGTGTGCAGGTCGTTGAAGCGGATGTTGACCACCGCCACCGCCTTTTCCGGGATCACGTTCGACGCGGGGTTGCCGCAGTCGATCGTGGTGATCTGGACGCCCGAGGGGTCGAAATGATCCGTCCCCTGATCCAGCGGCTCGGCGGTCAGTTCGGCCAGATAGCGGGTCAGGGCGTGCAGCGGGTTCAGCGCCTTGTGCGGATAGGCGGCGTGCCCCTGCTTGCCCCGCGCGGTGATGGTGTAGGTCGCCGATCCGCGGCGGCCGATCTTCATCATCTCGCCCATGACCTCGGGGTTCGACGGCTCGCCCACGATGCAGGCCTCCATCCGCTCGCCGGTCTCGGCCATCCAGTCCAGCAGCGCGATGGTTCCGTCGCGGGAGGTGCCCTCCTCGTCGCCGGTGATGGTCAGGATCACCGCGCCGTCGGGCGGGGTCTCGCGCACGAAGTCGATGGCCGCGCAGGCAAAGGCCGCGACACCCGACTTCATGTCGGTCGCGCCGCGCCCCCAGATCACGTCATCGGCGTCCCAATGCCCCGAAAACGGCGGATGCGTCCAGGAGGCCAGGTCGCCCGGCGGCACCACGTCGGTATGGCCGTTGAAGCCGATGGCCCGCGCCCCCTTGGCGCCCCATCGCGCGAACAGGTTCGGCGTGCCCGCCCGGTCGACGCGGTGGCATTCGAAGCCCGCGTCCTCCAGCACCTCCTGCAGCAGGACCAGCGCGCCGCCCTCCTCCGGGGTGACCGAAGGGCAGCGGATCAGGCGGGCGGTCAGGTCGGCGGCGTCAGGCATCACAGGCTCCAGAGTTCGATTGCACGGCGGACCAGGTTCAGCCCGGTCAGGATCAGGAGGATCAGCGTCCAGCGGCGGAACTGCGCGACATCCAGGCGGTCCTGCAACGCAAAGCCCGCCATCATGCCCGCAAAGGCCGGAATGCAGAGCAGCGCCGACAAAGGCAGCGTCTGCGCATTGAGCAGCCCCGAGACCAGATGCGCCCCGAACAGCACCACCGCCCCGATCAGGAAGACCACGCCCTGGACGCGGACCTGCTCCTTCTTGTCGGTACCGATGGAGAGCAGATAGACGATCAGCGGCGGCCCCCAGATGCCCGAGATGCCGCCGTAGAGCCCGCCGATGACGCCCGACCACCCTTCGGCCCGCCGCCTGTGGCGCAGGTTCAGGACCAGCGGGCGACCCGACAGCTGCCACAGCGCAAACAGCGTGATCGGCACGCCCAGAAGCCCGTACATGATCCATTGCGGCATGATCGCGGCAAAGCCCGCCGAGACGCAGATGAAGATGCAGACCATCGCGATATGCAGGCGGAACTTGCGCGCCGAGTCCAGCGCGGGACCGCGCCCGTCGCGCACCGCCTGCTGCACGTTGGTGAACAGCGTGGGCAGGATCATCGCGGGCAGGGCCACGGCGGCGGGCATGATGGAGCCGAAGGCCGACATCATGATCATGGGCATGGCAAAGCCCAGGGCCCCCTTCACGAATCCTGCAAAGGCGGTGATCCCGAAGGCCGCCAGGAATTGCCAGGGCTCCAGTCCGAACATGGGCGCACGCTAACCGCGCCCGCGGGAAAGGAAAAGGCCGGTTTCACGCGCGGATCGGGTGCGACAGATTAGGTCGCTTATGGGCCGCACAGCGCAAAATTGTTGCGCTGCAGATGCGAAGGCGCTAGTCATGCTGCAACGCCGCGAAAGGATGACCTGGATGAAAGACCTTCAGCACCGCTCGGATGCCGTCCTGTCGGAACTGGACGCCCTGCAGGACCGCGCCACCACCGCGCTGCGCGACCGCGTCACGCAGGACGGGCGGGTCGATCCGGCGCTTCTGGACCGGCATCAGCACGCGGCGCATGCGCTGTCCTGGCTGGCGACCTATGTGCTGTCGCTGCGGCAGCTGCAGGCCTGGGCGGCGCGGGTCGAGGGTCCGATGGAGGCGCTGATCGCGCAGATCGGCATGGCGGAATACCTGACCCAGATCCTGGGCGGCATCCCGATGAGCCAGACCGAATTCGCCCGCCTGTCCGATCTGGGCGTCACCTGGGAGCCGTCGGAGGAGGCGCGCGCCCTGATGGCCGGCAACAGCCCCGAGGCGCGGGCCGAGCTGGCCGCGCAGATCGCGCGGAACGCGGGTGCCGCGACCTTCGGCGCGTCGGGTCTGGACGCGGACCTTGAGATGATCCGCGACCAGTTCCGCCGCTGGACCGATGACAAGGTCGCACCCCATGCCCATGGCTGGCACATGAGGGATGAGCTGATCCCGATGGAGATCATCGAGGAGCTGGCGGGTCTGGGCGTCTTCGGCCTGACCATCCCCGAAGAGTTCGGTGGTCTGGGTATGCCCAAGGCGGCGATGGTCGTCGTGTCCGAGGAGCTGTCGCGCGGCTATATCGGCGTCGGCTCCCTGGGCACCCGCAGCGAGATCGCGGCCGAGCTGATCCTCTGCGGCGGCACCGAGGCGCAGAAGGCGCAGTGGCTGCCGCGCCTGGCCAGCGGAGAGACCCTGCCCACCGCCGTCTTCACCGAACCCAATACCGGCAGCGATCTGGGGTCGCTGCGGACGCGGGCGGTCAGGGACGGCGACGATTGGGTCGTGACCGGCAACAAGACCTGGATCACCCATGCCGCCCGCACCCATGTGATGACCCTGCTGGCGCGCACCGACCCCGACACGACCGACTATCGCGGCCTGTCGATGTTCCTGGCCGAAAAGACGCCGGGCACGGACGCCGACCCCTTCCCCACCCCCGGCATGACCGGCGGCGAGATCGAGGTCCTGGGCTATCGCGGCATGAAGGAATACGAACTGGGCTTCGACGGGTTCCGCGTGGCGGGCGCCAACCTTCTGGGAGGAGAGACGGGTCAGGGCTTCAAGCAGCTGATGCAGACCTTCGAATCGGCCCGCATCCAGACCGCCGCCCGCGCCATCGGGGTGGCGCAGAACGCGCTGGAGCTGGGGTTGCGCTATGCGCTGGACCGGCGGCAGTTCGGCAAGCCCCTGGCGGAATTCCCGCGCGTGGCCGACAAGCTGGCGATGATGGCTGTCGAAATCATGATCGCGCGGCAGCTGACTTATTTCAGCGCGTGGGAAAAAGATCACGGTCGGCGCTGCGATCTGGAGGCCGGGATGGCCAAGCTGCTGGGCGCGCGGGTGGCGTGGTCGGCGGCGGACAATGCGCTGCAGATCCACGGTGGCAACGGTTTCGCGCTGGAATACCCGATCAGCCGCGTGCTGTGCGATGCCCGGATCCTGAACATCTTCGAGGGCGCGGCCGAGATCCAGGCCCAGGTGATCGCGCGGCGACTTTTGGGTTGACGCACGCATGCACTGGATCGATCGGCGGAATGACGCTAGACCACGTCAGTTCCGCTTGTCCGTGCCTTTAGGAGCCGCGCCCCATGTCCCTGTCGTCCCGCCCCGTTCTTGCCCTTGCCGCCCTGGCCACGCTGGCCCTGTCCGCCTGTTCGGAACCCGCCGGCGATCCGATGGGGGGCATCCCGGCCAATGACTATGTGCTGGTCGGCATCGGCAACGGCACCGTGCCGCTGCGCAACATCACCCTGACCACCCGCCCCGAGGGCGTGTCGGGCCGCGGCCCCTGCAACGGCTATGCCGCCAAGAACACCGTGCCGCTGCCCGCCGTGGCCTTCGAGCCGCTGCAGACCACCGGCGTCGCAGGCTGTGCCGACGAGGCGGTCGAGCAGCGCTTCTTCCAGGCGCTGCAGCAGGCGACCTCGATGGAGTATTACGGCGGCGTCCTGCGCATCAAGGGCCCGACCTGGCTGATCTTCGAAAGCGGTCGTCCGGCCGAGCAGGCCACCGACGCGCTGTCGGCCGCGCGCGGCAACCAGTAAGGCCTCAGGCCCGCAGCAGGCGGCGCATCAGCCGCCCGCGCGCCGCCGGCAGGGGCCGCCCGACCAGATCGGGCGCCAGCCGGTGTTCCAGGAAATGCCCGGTGATGGCCAGCCCCAGGGCCAGGCCGTCACCCTGGGCCGTGCCCCCCATCAGCGCCGGCAGCGGCAGCAGCCGGTCCGCCCATTCCCCCGCCCCCGCCCGGCTGACCGCGCGCCCGCTGCGCGGGCTGACGAAGGCCAGATCGCCGGTATCGCCGGTGACCGCGCAGGCGCCCAGGTCCAGGCCATAGCCCATCTCCTCCAGCAGCAGCATCTCCCAGGCCAGATAGGCGGCAGACCAGTCGCCCCCGGCCTCGATCCGGTCCAGCAGGTCCTCGGTCCGCAGGGTCAGCTGCGGGTGCGGATCGCGTTCGGGCAGCGCGAAGACCAGCAGCGCGCAGACCGCGTTCAGCGCTGCCAGCCCCGCCGCATCGCCCATCAGCCCGCTGCGCAGCCGCAAGGGCTCGGCGGTGAAGCTGCCCAGCTGATCGGCCTGCCGCGCCCGCCAGCGCAGGTCCAGATGCGCGCCGGGTTGCAGCATCGCCGCGCGCCGCGATGAGGCGCCGCCGGGCACCACCCCGGCATGGCGGCCATGCTCGACGGTCAGCACGTCGATGATCAGCGCGGTCTCGCCATGCGGGCGCCGTGCGAGGACGGTGCCCGGTGCCTGCCATTCCACGGTCAGACCCCGTCGGGCAGTACCAGCGCGCCGTCGCCGGACAGGGGCCAGAACGGGTTGCAGGCGATCTCCCAGACATGGCCGTCCGGGTCGGCCAGGTAGCCGGAATAGCCGCCCCAGAAGACCGCCTCGGGGCGCTTCAACGCGCGGGCGCCCGCCGCCAGGGCCGCATCGAAGACGGCATCGACTTCCGCGCGGTCGGTGCAGTTCTGCGCCAGGGTGACGGCGCCGCTGCCGGGGGGCAGCGTCTCGCGGCCCTGGTCATGGGCCAGATCGGCCAGCGGAAACAGCGCCAGCGCCGAGCCGTTCATCTGATAGAACAGGATGCCCGGCTGCGACTGCGGATGCGGCAACCAGCCCCAGGCCGCATAGAAGCGCTGCGCCCGCGCCAGGTCGGCGACGCCGAGCGTGATCAGCGTCACGCGCTGTCGGGGAAGGGTCCGGGCCATGGGCGCTCCTTTCCGGTCAGGCTGACACGGCGGCGGCGGTCGGGCAAGGCCGCTATTGCGCGCGCCCGGCCGCCAGGTCGCGCCGGTCGCGCCGCCGCCGTCCGGCCTGGCGCAGCAGGGTGACGGTATAGATCGCCAGTGCCGCCCAGATCATCGGGAAGGCCACCAGCCGCGCCCCGTCGAAGGGCTCTCCGAAGAGCAGCACGGCGCAGAGGAAGATCATCGTCGGCGCGATGTATTGCAGGATGCCGATGGTCGACAGGCGGATCAGCTTGGCCCCATTGGCATAGAACAGCAGCGGGATGGCGGTGATCGGCCCGCAGCCCAGCAGCAGCAGCGCCTGCCCCCAGCCTGCCTGCAGGAAATGCGCCTGCCCCGCCGCGGCCTGCCAGATCAGGAAGGCCGCCGCGAAGGGCGTCAGCAGCAGCACCTCCAGCGTGAAGCCCTGGTTGGGACCAAGCGGCAGGCTCTTCTTGCAATAGGCATAGATGCCCCAGGACAGCGTCAGCCCGATGGCCACCACGGGCAGCCGCCCGGCCTGCACCGTCAGCAGCACGACCGCCGCCGCCGCCAGCGCGATGGCCGCCCATTGCCCGCGCGACAGACGCTCCTTCAGCAGGGTCGCGCCCAGGAAAACGCTGAACAGCGGGTTGATGTAGTAGCCGAGCGCCGCCTCCAGCGCCTGATCGTTGGCGATGGCCCAGACATAGATCAGCCAGTTGACCGAGATCAGCACCGCCGTCAGCGCCGCCATGGCCAAAAGCCGCGGCTGGCGCAGCGCCTGTCCCACATCGCCCGCCCGCCCCTGCCACAGCAGCACCGCCGCCGCGATGGGCAGCGACCACAGGATGCGATGCGCGATGATCTCGGCCGCGGGCAGATGGGCCAGCGCCTTCATGTAGATCGGCAGGAACCCCCACAGCAGATAGGCTGTGACGGCATAGGCCAGGCCCTTGGGCGAATCGGTCTGCGGGATGCTCATGCCCGGATGCATATGCTGCAACCCGCAACCCCGCCAGAGGTCAGACAAGCCCGTCCTGATCCAGGAGCGTGCGCCCGTCGCGGGATTCGATCTCCAGCACCCAGAGGTCCGGGTCGCGGGCGCGCTGGCGGGCGATGGCGGCGTCGATCTCGCGTTCGGGGCCGGTCTGGACCGCGACCCAGGGGCGGGTGTCGCTGTCCATGTCCCATTCGCGCATCCACAAGGCGGCGCTGCCGTCCAGATGCGCGCATTTCACCGCGATGGCGCCCGCCGTGTCGTCGCCCCGCGCCGTCACATAGGCGGGGATAGCGGCCTGGGCCAGCCGCGCCCGATAGGCCGCGACCCAGAGGGACGCAGCCAGCCTAGCCTCAGCCATCGCCGTCGCGGAAGTTCAAGCCGATCTCGTCATAGCGTTCGGCCTCGTTCTCCCAGTTCTCGCGGACGCGGACCTGCAGGAACAGGTGCACGCGGCGGCCCATGAAGGCCTCCAGCTCGACCCGGGCGGCCTGGCCCACGGCCTTGATCGTCTCTCCGCCCTTGCCCAGCACGATGCCCTTGTGGCCGGGCCGGGCGACATAGACGACCTGATCGACGCGCGCGCTGCCGTCGTCCTTCTCCTCCCAGGCCTCGGTCTCGACCGTCAGCTGATAGGGAATCTCCTCATGCAGGCGCAGGGTCAGCTTCTCGCGGGTGATCTCGGCCGCGATCATGCGCATGGGCAGGTCGGCGATCTGATCCTCGGGGTAGAGCCACGGGCTTTCGGGCAGGCTGCGGGCCAGCCAGTCGCGCAGCTGCTGGCAGCCATGGCCGCGCATCGCGGAGATCATGAAGGTCTCGCGGAAGGGATAGGCCTCGTTCAGCTGCTTGGAGAGCGCGAGCAGGGCCTCGGCCTTGACGCGGTCGATCTTGTTGATGACCAGGGCCACGGGCGTGCCCTGCCCCAGATTGGCCAGCTGGTCCAGGATGGCCTGCGCGCCGTCGGTCAGCCCGCGATGCGCCTCGATCAGGACCAGCACCACATCCGCATCCGACGCCCCGCCCCAGGCCGCCGCGACCATGCTGCGGTCCAGGCGGCGGCGCGGGCGGAAGATGCCCGGCGTGTCGACAAAGACGATCTGCGCGGGACCGTGCATGGCGATGCCGCGGATGCGGGCGCGGGTCGTCTGGACCTTGTGGGTCACGATGCTGACCTTGGCGCCGACCATCTGGTTCAGCAGGGTGGATTTGCCCGCGTTCGGCTCGCCGATCAGGGCGACGAAGCCCGCGCGGGTGGGCTGATCGGGGGTGGCGTGGTCGGGGGTGGTGATGTCGTCGGTCATGTCGGGTTCTCCAGCCGGTCCAGCAGCGCTGCGGCGGCGGCCTGTTCGATGCTGCGCTTGGTGCCCGTGCCGCGGGCCTGCGCGTGGCGGCCATCCTCCAGCCGGACGGTGATCAGGAAGACCGGCGCATGGTCGGGGCCGCTGCGGTCGGTCTGTTCATAGACGGGGGGCGGCATGCCCTGGGCCTGCGCCCATTCCTGCAGCGCGGTCTTGGCGTCGCGGCTGTCCTCGGCCACGCGCTCCAGCCGCGGTCCCCAGTGGCGCAGCACGATCCGGCGCGCGGCCTCGAACCCCGCATCCAGATAGACGGCGGCCAGCACGGCCTCCATCGCATCGGCCAGAAGCGCCTCCTTGCGGCGCCCGCCCGACAGCATCTCGGACCGGCCCAGCTTCAGCACCTCGCCCAAAGACAGCTCGCGCGCGACGGCGGCGCAGGTCTCTCCGCGCACCAGCGCGTTGTAGCGGGGCGCCAGCTGGCCCTCGCTGGCGGCGGTGTCGGCGGAGAACAGCGCCTCGGCCATGACCAGGCCCAGGACGCGGTCGCCCAGGAACTCCAGCCGCTGGTTGTCGGGCCGCGTCACGCTGGCGATCGAGCCGTGCGTCAGCGCGCGGATCAGCAGTTCGGGGCGCGCGAACTCATGCCCCAGACGGGCCATGAAGGCCCGGATGTCGGCCGAGGGCGTCAATGCACCGCCTTGAAGAAGCGGTCGGAGCGCCAGGTCCAGAAGTAGAGAAGCGACCGCCCGGCGGAGGAGAACATGATCCGGTCCGCGCGCCCGATCAGGTATTCGGCCGGCACGAAGCCCAGGCCGCCGATCTCGGCCGGGAAGCGGCTGTCCTCGGAATTGTCGCGGTTGTCGCCCATGAAGAAGTACTGGCCCTCGGGGACGGTGAAGGTCGGCGTGTCGTCGGCCACCCAGCCATCGACGATGTTCAGGATGGTGTGGCTGCGCCCGCCGGGCAGGGTCTCGGTCTGCCGCTCGCTGATGCAGTCGCCGCCGGGGGCGACCGGGTCGTTCACGCAGCGCGGGATCAGGCCCTGCGGGCCCTGCTGCTCCTTGACCTCGACGAACTCTCCGGCGGGGGCGACCTGCACCGGCTCTCCGTTGATCCACAGGCGGCCGCCGCGCATCTGCACCGTGTCGCCCGGCAGGCCGATCACGCGCTTGATGAAGTCGACGTTGCGGGTGGGGTGGCGGAACACCGCCACGTCGCCGCGTTCAGGTGCGCGATCCAGGATGCGGCCGCTGATCGGGCACATCGAGAAGGGGCAGCTATGAGCGGAATAGCCGTAGGCCATCTTGTTCACGAACAGGAAGTCGCCGATCAGCAGCGTGTCCTTCATGCTGCCCGAGGGGATCCAGAAGGGCTGGAAGAACAGCGTGCGGAAAATGCCCGCGATCACCAGCGCCCAGAAGATCGTCTTGACGGTCTCCCAGATGCCGTCCTTTTTCTCGGGCGCTGCCGTTGCCATTCCGCGTGGTCCTTTTTGTCCGGGGGCCGCGCCCCTGCATCCGGGCGTTCATGGGCCGGGGATCGGGCAAAAGTCAAGCAGGCGCAGGGCCGGGACGGGCCTCGATCACCACGAAGGCCTGCGCCCAGGGGTGGTCGTCGGTCAGCGTGACATGCACGATGGCGTGATGGCCCGCAGGCGTCATCGCGGCCAGCCGGTCCGCGGCCCATCCGGTCAGCGCCATGACCGGCTGACCCGACCGCAGGTTCGTCACCGCCATGTCGCGCCAGCTGATGCCCATGGCCAGGCCGGTGCCAAGCGCCTTGGAGCAGGCCTCCTTGGCGGCCCAACGCTTGGCCAGCGTGCCCGCCTCGTCGGCGCGCCGCGCGGCGCGGGCCAGTTCGATGTCGGTGAAGACGCGGGCCCGGAACCGGTCGCCGAAGCGGTCCAGCGTGCCCTGGATGCGGTCGATATTGGCCAGATCCGTGCCGATGCCCAGGATCATGGGCGCGCGGCATCCATGCGGGCGCGCATCTCCCGGATCGCGCCGTCCAGACCCAGGAACACCGATTCCGAGATCAGGAAATGCCCGATGTTCAGCTCCGCGATCTGGGGGATGGCGGCGATGGGGCCGACCGTGTCGAAGGTCAGCCCGTGGCCCGCATGGACCTCGAGCCCCAGATCGGCGGCCAGCGCCGCCCCCTCGCGCAGCGCGGCCAGTTCGGCGTCGCGTTCGGCGTGCCGCCCCTCGGTGTCAAGGTCGCAATAGGCGCCGGTATGCAGCTCGACCACCGCCGCGCCGATGCGGGCGGCGGCGCGGATCTGCGCGGGCTCATGGCCGATGAACAGCGACACCCGGCAGCCCGCCTCGCGCAGCGGCGCGATATAGGCGGCCAGCGCAGCCTCGTTGCCCGCCACGTCCAATCCGCCCTCGGTCGTGCGCTCCTCGCGCTTTTCGGGGACGATGCAGACGGCGTGGGGGCGGTGGCGCAGGGCGATGGCCTGCATCTCCGCCGTGGCGGCCATCTCGAAGTTCAGCGGCCGGGTCAGGCGGGCCATCAGCGCGTCGATGTCGGCGTCGCCGATATGGCGGCGATCCTCGCGCAGATGCGCGGTGATGCCGTCCGCGCCCGCGGCCTCGGCCATCAGCGCGGCGCGCAGCGGGTCGGGCCAGGGCGTGCCCCGGGCATTGCGGATGGTCGCGACGTGGTCGATGTTGACGCCAAGGCGCAGCATGGGGTCCTCCGGAATGGGTCGGGGCGCAGTCTAGACCCGTGCCGGGGCGGATGCCAGTTCGGTCGCGACCGCCCACCATCCCTTGCGCGCAAGGGCCGCAGCCGAGGCGCGGGCGGAGGCCGCATCGCCATGGATGCCGAAGCAGGTCGCCCCCGACCCCGACATGCGTGCCAGCCGCGCGCCCGTGGCCGACAGCGCCGCCAGAACCTCGGCGATGACCGGGGCGGTGGCGATGGCGGGCGCCTCGAGGTCGTTGCGGACCGTCCGCAGCCAGCCGATCAGCGCCTCCGCATCGCGAAAGGCCGGGATCTCGGGCAGGCCCGGATTGTCGCGCCGCGACAGCGCGGCAAAGATCGCGGGCGTCGGCACCGCGACGCGCGGGTTCGCCAGCACCAGATGCAGCGCGGGCAGGTCCGGCAGCGGGGTCACGATCTCTCCGATGCCCTGCATCCGCGCGGGGCGGCTGGCGAGGCAGACCGGCACGTCGGCGCCAAGCCGTTCGGTCCGGTCGGGCAGCGGATGGCCCATCCGCGCCAGCCCGCGCAGCACCGCCGCCGCGTCGGCCGAGCCGCCGCCGATGCCCGAGGCGACCGGCAGCGCCTTGGTCAGCCGGATCGCCGCCTGCCCGCCCGCCAGCCGCGCCGCGCGCAGGCAGAGATTGTCGTTCCCGACCTCCAGCCCCGCGGCAAAGGGGCCGTCGATGCTCAGCGACAGCGGGCCGGGCGACAGCGTGACCCGGTCGCCCATCGCCGCGAAGCAGACGAGCGAATCCAGCAGGTGATAGCCGTCGGCACGCCGCCCGGTGACATGCAGCGCCAGGTTCAGCTTGGCCGGGGCCTGCTCGGTGATCATTCGGTCGCGTCGGCCTCGGTCTGCGGGGATTGGGTGGGGTGGCTGGCCACGGGGCCGTCCTCCTCGGCCATCACCGCATTCAGCCCGCGCTCCAGCTTGTCGCGGATGCGGTCGGCATCGACCTCGCCGCTGTCGCCGGGTTCCAGCGACAGGGCGCGCTGCCACTGGATCTGCGCCTCGCGGTGGCGGCCGACCATCCAGTAGATGTCGCCCAGATGGTCGTTGACCAGCGGGTCCGACGCCATGCTGGCGATGGAGGCCTCCATCGGCGCCACGGCCTCCTGATAGCGGCCAAGCCGGAAATAGGCCCAGGCCAGGCTGTCCAGGATATAGCCGTCGCCGGGCGACAGCTCGACCGCCTTCTGGATCATCTCCAGCGCGCGGTCCAGGTTCTCGCCCCGGTCGATCCAGGAATAGCCCAGATAGTTCAGCAGGCTGGCCTGATCGGGCCGGATCTCCAGCGCGGCCAGCAGGTCGGCCTCGGCCCGGTCGAACTGGCCCGCGCGCTCCAGCGCGATGCCGCGGGCATAGAGCGGGAACCAGCGCAGGTCCGCGGGCGCATCCGCCAGCAGCTCCAGCGCCTTGTCATAGCTGGGCACGGACTGGGCGAACTTCTCCTGCTGGCGCAGCACGTCGCCCAGGGCGATCCAGGATTGCGCCAGGTTTGGATAGGCCGCGGTCAGCGCCAGCGCCGCCTTCTCGGCCTCGTCGGGCCGGCCCGCGCGCGACAGGGCGTCGATGCGCGACAGTTCGGCCTGGGGGCGCATCTCGCCCATGCCGCGCACGGCGTCGAACTCGGCCTCGGCCAGGTCGAACTGCTGGCGCTCCTGCAGCAGCTGCGCCGCCATCAGCCGCGCCTCGGCGTTCTGCGGAGAGATCCAGGCGGCCAGGCGCGCATGGATCAGCGCCAGAGGCTCGGGGTCGGGGCTGCTGGCCAGGGCCGAGGCGAAGGACAGCAGCAGATGCGCGATCCCGTCGCCGGGCCCCGCGATCACGTCGAAGGGCAGCACCTGCCCGTCGCGCAGCGCGTCGCGCATGGCCAGAAGCTGCGGCTCGGCCTCCAGCCCCTCGATCTGGTCCAGGATCGCCAGCGCCTCGTCGCCGCGGCCCAGCTGCGACAGGATCTGCACGCGCGCGGTCAGGCCCAGAACATGGCCGCCCGCCTCGGACTGGCCGATCAGGGTCTCGGCGGATTCGTAATCGCCCGCCAGCGCGCGGGCCAGCGCCAGGTGATAGTTCACGATGGGCGCGAGGCTCTCGGTCGCGGCCAGCGCCTCGAAGGCCGCCACGGCCTCGGTCGCGCGGCCCGCGCCCAGCAGCGCCCAGGCCCGGATCGTGCCGTCCATCAGGTCCTGCTCGGGCGGGATGTCGCCTTCGGGACGCGCGTCGATCAGGTCGATCACCCCCTGCCAGTCGCCGGCGCGCACCAGCTGCGCGCGGCGCAGCAGGCCTGCCAGCTCGGTCGGGCGATCCTCCTGGAACAGCCGCTCCGCCAGAAGCGCCGCGCGCTCGACCTCCCCGGCCGAGGCCAGCGCCACCAGCGCGCTGTCCACCAGATAGACATCCTGCGGATCGCGGGACGAGGCCTCGCTGAAATAGCGGGCGGCGGCGCGGAAGTCGTTCTCGACCGTCGCCATGCGCGCGGCCAGATAGGGCCCGGCCAGGCCGCGGATCGGCGCGGGCTGGGGGGCGTCCTGCGCCAGCGCCGGCAGACCGGCGGCCGACAGGGCGGCCAGCAGCGCCAGCGTCAGCAGGGCGGGGCGGGGTCGGGTCTGGGTCACGGGCGGCACTTCCGGGTTCACATTCGCGTTGCACGCAAGCCTAGCGGCCCGATGCCGGGCAGGCAACGCCCCCGCCCGGCGGATACATCACATGTTCGGGTAATTCGGCCCGTCGCCGCCCTGGGGCGTGGTCCAGACGATGTTCTGGCTGGGGTCCTTGATGTCGCAGGTCTTGCAGTGGACGCAGTTCTGGAAGTTGATGACGAAGCGCGGGCCCGCCGCATCCTCGACCACCTCATAGACGCCGGCCGGGCAATAGCGCTGCGCGGGTTCGGCATATTCCGGCAGGTTGACCGCGATGGGCACCGACGCATCGCGCAGCTTCAGGTGGCAGGGCTGGCTCTCCTCGTGGTTGGTGAAGGAGAACGCCACGTTGGTCAGCCGGTCGAAGGACAGCTTGCCGTCCGGGCGGGGATAGTCGATCGGCTTGTGGTCGCGCGCCTTGCCGGTGGCGGCGGCGTCGGACTTGCCGTGCTTCCAGGTGCCAAGCGGGTTCCAGCCGGTCAGGTTGGCGGTCCACATGTCCACCGCGCCCAGCATCAGGCTGGCCGACAGGCCCATCCGCGACCAGATCGGCTTGACGTTGCGGACCTTCTTCAGGTCCTGGCCGATGGTGCCGCCGCGCACCGCCGTGTCGTAGTCGCTCAGCCGGTCGCCCGCGCGGCCCGCCCTGATCGCGGCGGCGGCGGCCTCGGCGGCCTCGATGCCCGAATGCATGGCGTTGTGGTTGCCCTTGATGCGCGGCACGTTGACCATGCCCGCCGAACAGCCCAGCAGCACGCCGCCGTCGAAGGACAACTGCGGCAGCGACTGCCAGCCGCCCTCGCTGATGGCGCGGGCGCCGTAAGCCACGCGCTTGCCCCCCTCCAGCAGCTCGGCCACCATCGGATGGTGCTTGAAGCGCTGGAACTCCATGTAGGGATAGAGGTGCGGGTTCTCGTAGTTCAGGTGGACGACGAAACCGACCAGGACCTGATTGTTCTCAAGGTGATAGATGAAGCTGCCGCCGCCCGCATTCTTGCCCAGCGGCCAGCCCATCGTGTGCACGACGCGGCCCTTGTGGAACTTCTCGGGGGCGACCTCCCAGATCTCCTTCATGCCCAGGCCGAACTTCTGCGGGTCGTGGCCCTTCGACAGGTCCAGCCGGGCCATGATCTCCTTGGCCAGCGATCCGCGCACGCCCTCGGCGATGAAGACGTACTTGCCCAGCAGCTCCATGCCCGGCTCATATCCGTCGCCGATGCTGCCGTCGGGGTTGCGCCCGAACTCGCCCGCGACGACCCCCGCAACGCGGCTGCCGTCCCACACGACTTGGCTGGCGGCCATGCCGGGGAAGATCTCGACGCCCAGGGCCTCGGCCTGCTCGGCCATCCAGCGGCAGACATTGCCCATGCTGACGATGTAGTTGCCGTGGTTCGACATCAACGGCGGCATGGGCCAGTTCGGCACGCGCACCTGCCCCGCCTCGCCCAGCACATAGAAGTTGTCGTCGGTGACGGGCGTGTTCAGCGGCGCGCCCTTCTCGGCCCAGTCAGGCATCAGGCGGGTCAGGCCGGACGGGTCCAGGACCGCGCCCGACAGGATATGCGCGCCGACCTCGGAGCCCTTCTCCAGCACGACGACCGACAGGTCGGAATCGATCTGCTTCAGACGGATCGCCGCGGACAGGCCCGCAGGCCCCGCGCCCACGATGACCACATCGTATTCCATCGATTCGCGGGCGATCTGGGTCTCATCGGTCATGTGCTGCGGCCCCCTCCGTGGCAAACTGGCTGCCTGACAGATAGCGGCCCCGTCCCGCCGGGGCAATCGTGACGCGGCGAAGAAACGCAACCGGGACATGTGGCGCCAAGGCGCGCGCGCAAACCCGCCCGGCCGCGCGCGATCGTGCCATCCCGTCTTGCATTGCCGCCCGTTTTGGTGACCATGGGTCCCGATCAGCCCCGCGCCCCTGCCATTCCGCAATGGCAGGGGCGTTGGTTTGGCTGCGGACGCACGAACCCACCCCGGAAGGACCAGGGCAGCGATGGAAAAGATACCGATGACCCCCACCGGCGCGCAGGCGCTGGAACGCGAACTGGGCGAGCTGAAGTCCAAGGAGCGGCCCGCCATCATCCGCGCCATCGCCGAGGCGCGCGAGCATGGCGACCTGTCCGAGAACGCCGAGTATCACGCCGCCCGCGAGAAGCAGGGCTTCATCGAGGGCCGCATCAAGGAGCTGGAGAGCCTGCTGTCGCGGGCCGAGGTGATCGATCCGTCCAAGCTGTCGGGCAGCGTCAAGTTCGGCGCCCGCGTCACGCTGATCGACGAGGACACCGAGGAGGAGCGCCGCTATCAGATCGTCGGCGAGGCCGAGGCCGACATCGAGCGCGGGCTGCTGAACATCCGCTCGCCCCTGGCGCGCGCGCTGATCGGCAAGGACGAGGGCGACAGCGTCGAGGTCACCACCCCCGGCGGCCAGCGCAGCTACGAGATCGTCGAGATCCGGTACGGATGACCCCATGTCGCTGATCGCACGCATCGCCAG
This sequence comes from Paracoccus sp. ME4, assembly GCF_046736325.1. GTDB lineage: Bacteria > Pseudomonadota > Alphaproteobacteria > Rhodobacterales > Rhodobacteraceae > Paracoccus. Next base: position 413,669 of record NZ_CP151276.1, on the reverse strand, counting down.
CCTCTCGAACCGCGACCGCATCACCACCATCGGCATGACGCTGACCGGGATCTGGCTGTTCCTGGTGGTCCTGTTCTGGGTGCTGGGCCCGTCGGACGCCGCGACCGGGGCGGGCGGGGTGTCCCGGCTGGTCTCGACCATGGGGACGGTGCTGCCGGTGGCGCTGGTCTGGCTGGGCGTGTCGCTGGCGCGCCAGCTGGCCGAACTGCGCGCCGAGGCGGACGACCTTCGCGCGCATCTGGCGCATCTGCGCGGCGAGGCCCCCGAACCGCGCCCCCTGCCCGCCGAACGGCCCCGGACCGAGGCGCGCGCCGCCATGCCCGCGCCCCCGCCCGCCCGCGCGCAGCCCAAGGCGCCCCCGGTCGAGCCGCGCGAGGCGCCCCTGGCCGGGGCCGGCCCCGGCGTCGATGCCGGCACGCTGATCCGGGCGCTGAACTTTCCCGACGGTCCCGACGACCTGGAGGCGATCGAGGCGCTGCGCCACGCGCTGCAGGACCCGGCCAACAGCCGCGTGCTGCGCGCCGCGCAGGATGTCGTGACGCTGATGGCCGGGCGCGACGTCTACATGGACGACCTGCCGCCCGACCCGGCGCGGCCCGATGTCTGGCGCCGCTTCGCGGATGGCGCGCGGGGCAGCGCGGTCGCGGCCCTGGGCGGGATCCACAGCCCCGAGGCCCTGGAGGTCGCGGCCCGGATGCTGCAGGAGGACGAGATCTTCCGCGACACGGCGCATCACTTCCTGCGCCATTTCGACGGGCTGGCCGCGCGGCTGGTGCCGCAGCTGGACGACCTGCAGATCGCGGTGCTGGCCGACAGCCGCTCGGCGCGGGCCTTCATGCTGCTGGGCCGCGTGTCGGGGGTCTTCGGCTAGGCCGCCCGATGCAGCAGATGGACCTGCCCCCACCAGGGCAGGCCATAGCGCCCCCGCCCCTCATGGGCGAAGCCCACCGCCTCGTAGAAGGCCAGCGCGTCGCGGTTCCGGGCGCGGACCTCGGCCCTCAGGCCGGGGCGGCCCGCCGCCTCCGCGATCGACCCGCCCGCCGCGACCAGCGCCCGGCCCGTGCCGCCGCGCCGTCGCGCCACGGCCAGACCGTCGATCACCAGATCCGCCGTCGCGGGCGCCGCGCGGAACAGCCAGCCGGGCCAGCGCCCCGTCCCTTGGGCAAAGCCGCCGGTCGCGTCGCGCAGGCCCATGACCCCCTGCACCGTGCCCTGGCCGTCCACTGCGACGACCCCATGCGCGGCCGAGACCCGGCCCGGCCAGCCGCCATGCCCGAAATGCGCCCGCCACAGCGCCGCCGCGGCCGGCAGATGCGCCGGGGGAATGGGGTGCAGGATCTGCATCGGGCGGCCTTGTCTTGACTTGCGCGGCGTGCAAGCAAGGTGCCGCGAAACGCAGGAAGACGAAAGCGCCATGTCCCCCGCCCCCGAACCCCGCCCCTCGGCCCGGCAGATCGCCGCCGACGAGGCCGCCGCGCGCGCCCTGGCGCGCAGCCCGCGTGCCGCCTTTCGCCACGGCATGGTGCAGTCGCTGCCCTTCCTGGTGGTGATCGTGCCCTTCGCGGTGCTGTTCGGGGTGGTCGCGACCGAGGCGGGGCTGAACCTGGCGCAGGTCATGGGCTTCTCGGTCCTGGTGCTGGCGGGCGCGTCGCAGTTCACGGCGGTGCAGCTTCTGTCGGACCACGCCCCGGCGATCATCGTGATCCTGTCGGGCCTCGCGGTGAACCTGCGCATGGCGATGTATTCGGCCTCGCTCCTGCCTTGGCTGCGGGACGCGGCGCCGCGCCACAAGGCCTGGGTCGCCTATACGCTGATCGATCAGAGCTATGCCCTGTCGATCCAGCATTACGAACAGCATCCGCGCCTGTCGGTGGCGCAGCGGCTGGCCTATTTCGGCGGCACGGCGGTGGTGCTGTGCGTGCCTTGGATGGTGGCGACCTGGGCGGGGGCCACGGTCGGGCAGGCCATCCCGGACGAGATCGCGCTGGATTTCGCCATGCCCATCACCTTCCTGGCCATGATCGCGCCGATGCTGCGCACGCCTGCGCATCTGGCCGCCTGCTTCGTGGCCATCGCGGCGGCGCTGCTGCTGGCGGGGCTGCCCTCGGGGCTGGGCCTGCTGATCGCGGCGCCGCTCGGTATGGCGACCGGCGCCCTGGTCGAATGGCGCAGCGAAGCACGGGAGGCGCGCGATGCCCGCATCGGCCACTGAGATCTGGACCGTCATTTTGGTGCTGGGCATCGGCACCTACCTGATCCGCTGGTCCTTCCTGGGCGCCCTGGGCAGCCGGGACCTGCCGGGATGGGTCATGCGGATGCTGCGCTATACCCCGGTCGCGGTGCTGCCCGCGCTGGTCGCGCCGCTGGTCGTCTGGCCCGAGGCCACCGGCGGCAGCGCCGATCCGGCGCGGATGGCCGCAGCCGCCGCGACCGTCGCGGTGGGGGTGCTGACGCGCAACGTCATGCTGGCCATCCTGGCGGGCGGCGGCACCCTGGCCGCCTTGCTCTATCTTCTGTAGCCGCCAATCGTGCCGTCCTTCTGGCGCAGCAGCACGTCGTGGTTGTTGGCCGGATCGCCGTCATAGTGACGCTTGGAGATCACGCCGGGCTGGCTCAGGAACCATGCGCGCAGCTTCAGCGGAGAGAAGCCCCGCGGCACCGACTGGAACCCCGGCACGCCGGACAGGACGTTGCCCGATTCGATGGCGCAGAAGCTCTTGTTGGCGGGGCCGTTCGCCTCGGCGCGGCGGATCGCCAGATCGGCCACCTCGCGCGGCACCAGGATCGTGTCCTCGGCCACCCAGTAGGTCTCGCGCGCGTGATAGTCGATGTAGAAGTTCTTGAAGTTGTCGGTGATCCCGTAGAGCACGTCGCGCCGCTCGGGGATGTTCGGATGGCTCCAGCTGCCGGCGGGGTCGTAGATGACGCGCTGGCTGCCGTTGAACATCAGGGCGGAATGGCCGCCCTCGCCGCGCGGGATGCCGATCACCGTGAACAGCGTGATCGCCGTGGGTTCCGACGAGACGAAGCGCGCGGCGCGCACCCGCTCGTCGCTGGCCCAGATGTTGTCGGCCCCGCAGGCCGCCAGGACGACCGGCAGGCCGGCCGCCAGAAAGACGCGTCGCTTCATCGCCCCTGCCCGTCCGTTCAGGCGTTCGTCAGGGCCATGAACACCAGCACCGCCAGCGACAGGCCGATGACCCAGGTGGAGGCACGGATGAAGCCCGCGAAGGTCTGCTTGTGCTGGGACACGTCCATCGTGCCCTGGGTGGCTTCGGGTTTGTTGTCGTAATCGGCCATGGCGTCCCCCTTGAATGCGGTCGGTCCTGCGATAGCGGATTGCGCGGGACCTGTCACGCCCCCCACAGCACCGCCCCTTCGGTTTCCCCCACGGGCCGGACCAGGCCCGCGCGGTGCAGATGGTTCACATGGGCCACCGCCTCGACCAGGGCCAGGCCGAACTCGCCCTCGCCGATGCGGCGGCGATAGAGGATGTCGAAGCAGCCCACCGCCGTGCGCGGCGCATCCCGCAGCACCTCGGCCAGACGCTCCAGCCCGGCGCGGTGGTTCTGGATCAGCTGTTCCAGCCGGAAGGGCAGCCCGGTGAAGGGCAGCTTGTGGCCCGGCAGGACCAGATGGTCCGTGCGCGCCAGCGCCGCCAGCCGGGTGCAGCTCTCCAGCCACTCGCCCACCGGATCGGCCTCGGGCTCGGTCGGATAGACCCCCAGGTTCGGAGAGATCGACGGCAGCAGCTGGTCGCCGCCGATGACCAGATCGTCGTCCTGCGACCATAGCGTGACGTGGCAGGGCGCATGGCCATGCCCCATCGCGACCCGCCAGCGCCGCCCGCCGAAGGCCACGACATCGCCCTCGGCCAGTCGCGTGAAGCCCTGCGGCAGCGGATGGACCACGTCGGCGAAGTTGAACGGCCGGTCCACCGCCCGGCGCGCCAGCAGCTCCGCGGGCATGCCCGCCCGCCGCCAGAAGGCCAGTGCCTGCGGCGTGGCCTGCGCCTGTTCGTCCAGGACCAGCATCCGCGCCGTCAGCCAGGCGGTGCGGCTGATCCACAGATCGGCGCCGCCCTGCATGAACCAGCCCGCCAGCCCGACATGGTCGGGATGGTGATGCGTGACGATGACCCGCACCACCGGCCGCCCCTGCAGCGGCCCGGCCAGCAGCCGCTCCCACAGGGCGCGGCTGCGGCCGGTGTCGAAGCCGGTATCGACGATGGTCCAGCCCTCCGGGTCGTCGAAGGCATAGACGTTCACATGGTCCAGCTTCATCGGCAGCGGCAGGCGCATCCACAGCACGCCGGGCGCGACGGTGACGGCCGCGCCCTCCGCCGGCGGGGTGTCGAACGGGGTGCGGATCACGCCGCGTAATCGCCCGCCAGAACCCCGTCCCCGATCGCGATCAGATCGGCCTGCCCGGCCTGCACCTCGGCCAGATCGGCGGCATAGCGGGGCAGGACGCGGGCCATGAACACCGCCGCCAGCGCGCGGTGCGCGTCCGTGCCCTTCAGAGCCGCGCGCAGGTGGTAATGCCCGCCCAGGACCCGCGCGAAGGCGGTCAGATAGGCCACCGCGCCCGCGAAACGGTCGGCCATGTCGCGCTCCAGCAGGGCGTGGGTCGCCTCGCGCAGCGTCTCGGCCGCCTGCCACAGCTGATGGGCCAGATCGGGATGGGCGGCCTGCGCGGCCTTGGCCCCGTCCAGGACCTCGTCCAGCAGGCGCATCGCGGCCTCGCCCCCGTCCGACAGCTTGCGCCCGACCAGATCCATCGCCTGGATGCCGTTCGTGCCCTCATAGATCGAGGTGATGCGCACGTCGCGCAGATACTGCGCCGCGCCCGTCTCCTCGACATAGCCCATGCCGCCATGCACCTGCACGCCCATGTCGGCCACGCGGATGCCCACATCGGTGCCATAGGCCTTGGCGATGGGCGTCAGGAAGGCCGCGCGGGCGGCGTGATCGGCGTCGCCCGTGGCGCGCTCCATGTCGATGGCGGTGGCGCAGGCCAGGCCGATGGCGCGGGCGGCAAACACCTCGGCCCGGGCGGTGGCCAGCATGCGGCGCACGTCGGGATGCCGGATGATCGGCCCCATCTGGTTGCGGTCATGGGCATAGGCCACGGCCTTCTGCAGCGCGGCCTCGGCCACGCCCACGCCCTGCATGCCGACCCCAAGGCGGGCGCAGTTCATCATGGTGAACATGGCGGCCATGCCCTTGTTCTCCTCGCCCACCAGCCAACCGGTGGCGCCCTCATAGGACATCACGCAGGTCGGGCTGCCATGGATGCCCAGCTTCTCCTCCAGGCTGACGACCTTGAGGCTGTTGGCCAGGCCCGGATTGCCCTGATCGTCGGGGATCAGCTTGGGGACCATGAACAGGCTGATGCCGCGCGTGCCCTTGGGCGCGCCCGGCAGGCGGGCCAGCACCAGGTGGCAGACGTTCGACGTCACGTCGCTGTCGCCCCAGGTGATGTAGATCTTCTGCCCGCTGATCCGATAGGTGCCGTCGCCCGCATCCTCGGCCCGGGTGGTCAGCGCACCCACGTCGCTGCCGGCGCCGGGTTCGGTCAGGTTCATCGTGCCCGACCATTCGCCGCTGATCAGCTTGGGCAGATAGCGCGCCTTGAGATCGTCCGATGCGTGATGCTCCAGCGCCTCGATCTGGCCCTGGGTCAGCAGCGGGTTCAGCTGCAGGGACAGGCAGGCGCCCGACATCATCTCGGCCACGGCCATGTTCAGCGCCTGCGGCAGGCCCATGCCGCCGTATTCCGGATCGGCCGACACGCCGACCCAGCCCCCCTCCGCGATGGCCCGGAACCCCTCGGCAAAGCCCGGCGAGGACCGCACCACCCCGTTCTCCAGCCGCGCCGGCGTCCGGTCGCTGCCCCAGTTCAGCGGCGCCAGCACGTTCTGGGCCAGCTTGCCGGCCTCGTCCAGGATGGCGCTGGCGGTCTCGGCCGTGGCCTCGGCAAAGCGGTCGGTCCGCGCCAGATCGCCGAAGGGCACGACATGGGTCAGGATGAAGTCGATCTGCGCTGTCGGGGCCTTGAAGCTCATCGGGGTCTCCTCCTGGCGCCTTGGCTTCGCGGGCCGGCGCGTCTATCTGTGGGCTTTGGCGGCATCTTGGGCCGCGTTCCGCTCCGGCTCAACCGAAACCCCGCGTCACGAATGCAGACCCTGCGACTGTTCCCCGACGGCCCCGGACTGGCCCAGGCAGCAAGCCTGCTGGCGCAGGGCGCCTGCGTGGCCATCCCGACCGAGACCGTCTACGGCCTCGCCGCCGACGCGCGCGACGGCACGGCGGTGGCGCGCATCTATCAGGCCAAGGGGCGGCCCAGCTTCAACCCGCTGATCGTGCATGTGGCGGACCTGGCCGCGGCACAGGCCATCGCTGAGCTGCCCCCGCAGGCACTGACCCTGGCGCAGGCCTTCTGGCCGGGCGCGCTGACGCTGGTCGTGCCGCTGCGCAATGATGCGGGCATCGCGGGGCTGGTGACGGCGGGGCTGGACACGATCGGCCTGCGCGTGCCCGCCCATCCGGTCGCGCAGGCGCTGCTGCGGGCCTCAGGCGCGCCCCTGGCCGCGCCCTCGGCCAATGCATCGGGGCGGATCAGCCCGACCAGCGCCGATCACGTGCTGGACCCGGACGGAGGCCTCGACGGCCGCATCGCGGCGGTGTTGGACGGCGGCGCCTGCCCGGTAGGCGTCGAATCGACCATCGTCGGCTGGCCCGGCGGGCGCGCGACCCTGCTGCGCCCCGGCGGCATCCCGGCCGAGGCGATCGCCGCCGCCCTGGGCGCGCCGCTGGCCCTGCATCAGGGCAATCCGTCCGCCCCAAGCGCGCCCGGCCAGCTCTCCAGCCACTACGCCCCGCGCGCGGCCCTGCGCCTGAACGCCGATCCCGCGCCCGGAGAGACGCATCTGTCCTTCGGCACCCCCGGCCCGTTCAGCCTCTCGGACACGGGTGACCTGACCCAGGCCGCCGCGCGCCTCTTCGACCTGCTCCGACGCGCCGACGCCCTCGGCCGGCCGATCTCGGTCGCGCCCATCCCCGACCATGGCCTGGGCCAGGCGATCAACGACCGCCTGCGCCGCGCCGCCGCCCCCCGCCCCTGACCCTTCTTCTTCAGGAAAATATCCCGGGGGGAGGCCGCAGGCCGGGGGGCAGCGCCCCCCTTACAGCCCCAGCGAATTGTAGACGTTGGAGATCCGCCGGATCGCCACGACATAGGCGGCGGTGCGCATGTCCTCGACCTTGGGGTTGTTCACCCAGACCTCCTTCATCTTCTTGAAGCTCTCGCGCATCGTGTCGTCCAGACCCGAGCGCACCAGCTCCAGCTCGTCCGCGCCTGTCAGGAAGCTCTCCTTGAACCCCTTGGACAGGGTCCAGTTCAGCCCGGTATCGGCCGACAGCCGCTCCAGCTCCTCGACCAGCATGCGCGCGCGGGCCTCCTCGTGGCGCCGCTCCAGCCGGCCCAGGCTGATCTGCGACAGGTTCTTGACCCATTCGAAATAGGACACGGTCACGCCGCCCGCGTTGGCATACATGTCGGGGATGATGACGATGCCCCGGCGGCGCAGGATCGCGTCGGCATCGGCAGTCACCGGACCGTTCGCGGCCTCGATGATCAGCTTGCAGCGGATGCGCTCGGCGTTCTCGGCATGGATGACGCTCTCGACCGCGGCCGGGATCAGGATGTCGCACTCCTGCTCCAGCATCGCCAGGCCGTTCTCGTGGTACTCGCCGCCCGCGAAGCCGCGCACGCCGCCGGTCGCGCGGATATGGCCGCGCAGGGCGTCGATGTTGATGCCCTGCGGGTTGCTGACGGCGCCGTCGCGCTCGATCACGCAGGTGACCAGGCACTTGTCCTCCAGGGACAGGAACTGCGCCGCGTGATAGCCCACGTTGCCCAGACCCTGCACGATCACGCGCTTGCCGCCCAGGCCCCCCTCCAGGCCCGCCTTCTTCATCACGTCGTCATGGCGGAAGAACTCGCGCAGCGCATACTGCACGCCCCGGCCCGTCGCCTCGACGCGGCCGTCGATGCCGCCCGCGGTGCGCGGCTTGCCGGTGACGCAGGCCTTGGCGTTGATGTCGTCCGGGTGCAGCCGCTTGTAGGCGTCGGCCATCCAGGCCATCTCGCGCTCTCCGGTGCCCATGTCGGGCGCGGGCACGTTCTGCGACGGAGAGATCAGGTTCCTGCGCGACAGCTCGTAGGTGAAGCGGCGGGTGATCCGCTCCAGCTCGTCCTCGTTCCAGGCGCGCGGGTCGATGCACAGCCCGCCCTTCGATCCGCCGAACGGCACCTCCACCAGCGCGCATTTGTAGGTCATCAGGGCGGCCAGCGCCTCGACCTCGTCCTGGTTCACGTCCAGCGAATAGCGGATGCCGCCCTTGACCGGCTCCATGTGCTCGGAATGGACCGACCGATAGCCCGTGAAGGTGTGGATCTGCCCCCGCAGCCGCACGCCGAAGCGCACCGTATAGGTCGAGTTGCAGACCCGGATCTTCTCCTCGAGGCCCGGAGCCAGATCCATCAGCCCGGCCGCATGGGTGAACATGCGGTCGACGGAATCCCGGAACGAGGTGGTGTTGACGGACATTGCTGCTTTCCTCCTGGTATCGGCGCAAGGTCGGATGCCTCGGAGGCTAGGCGAAATTCCCCCGTCCCGCCAGCCGGAATTGGCGCGAAAACAGGCAGCTACGACAATGCGTCGGCATGATGCAAACATGCAAATTTTGTACGACTTTATTTCCTGCGCGATATTTTATACGACGATTGAACCTTGCGCGCCCTCATGGGTTCTAAGGAAAATGAGGACGAGACGATGATGAAACCGACCGACACCCGGACGCCGGGTGCCATTACGCGTGGCCGCAAGTTCGATCAGGTGCGCGACGGCGCCAGCGCGATCTTTCTCCGCGACGGCTATGCCGCGGCCAGCGTGGACGACATCGCGCGGTCCGCGCGCGTGTCCAAGGCCACGCTCTACAGCTATTTCCCCGACAAGTCGCTGATGTTCCGCGAGGTGCTGCGCGCCACCCTGGCCAGCACCTTCCGCGACGCCCCGTTCCAGACCGCGCCCGCGGGCCAGGACATGCAGCGGGATCTGTCCGTCATGCTGCATGACCTGGCGGTCTGGAGCTTGGCCGAGCCGCGCCTGTCGATGCTGCGCGTCATCACCGCCGAGGCCACGCGCTTTCCCGACCAGGCGCGGGCCTATGACCAGGCGATGGAGGATGCGGTGGTCCAGCCGCTTGCGGACAGCATCGACGGCTGGATCGCGGCTCGGGCGCTGCAACCCCATGACAGCCTGCGCAGCGCCCGCCAGATGGTCGCGCTGATCAACGGTCAGGTGCAACACCCGGCCCTTCTGAACCGCAGCGCCCCCGACGAGGCGCAGATCGACGCGATCGCGCGCGACGCGGCCGCCATGTTCGTGGCCTCGCACGGGGTGCGGGCCGCCTGAGGCGGGTGACTGAGACCGGCCTCCTGAAAACGGAGCGCCCGCATGAGGCGCTGTGACATTCCTGCGATGATCGAAACGTGATTGCCGGGCCGCCTTCTCAAGCCGCGCCGCCCCGCCTATGCTGTCGGTAACAAGGCCCGAAAACAGGGCCGGCAGGGGTGACAGGCATGATCCGCAGGCAATGGGTGTTTCGGGCGGCGCTGGCCGCGCTGGCGATGGGTGCGGTGCAGGGCTGCGCCTCGGGCCTGACCCGGATGCCCCCGGCAGCCTATGCGCCCGCCGCGCCGATGGCGCCTGCCGTCGCACCGGCGCCTTACGCCCCGGCTCCCTACGCGCCCGCCCCCTATCAGCCCGCCGCGCCCTATCCGGCCACCGCCGGCTATCCAAGCGTCGTTCCCGCGCCCGCCGTGGCCGACCTGCCGCCGCCCGCGACCGGCATCACCGGCCTGACCGAACGCGAACCCGACCTGTGCAAGGGCAGCAGCTACGCCTCCAGCATCGGCCAGCCCAGCAGCGTGATCCCCAACCTGGGTATAACCAAGGTGTATCGCGTGGTCGAGTATCGCGGGATCGAGCCGCAGGACTACGACCCGAACCGGATCGTCTTCCGCCTGGACGCGGCAGGCACCATCACCAACATCGATTGCGGATGACCCCCATGACCAAGACCGCCCTTGCCCTGATCCTCGCCGTGACCGCCCTGGCCGCCTGCGAGCCCGCCTATGTCGAACCCGTGACCCCGCCCGCCCCTGCCGACGAATGCGGCGCGGCCGGCTATCAGGGCCTGATCGGCCAGCCGCGCACGGCCCTGTCCGCGATGAACTTCCCTCTCGGCACCCGCGTCATCGGCCCCGAGGACATGGTCACCGCCGATTTCCGCCCCGACCGGCTGAACATCGAATACGGCGCCAACGGCCGCATCACCAAGGTCAGCTGCTTCTGATCCGTTTCGCGTTGCGCAGGCGGCGGCGGGGTGTCACCATTCCGACATGATGAACGCCGCGCCGCCGTTCCCGCCCGATCCCGACCGCGTGGTCTTCGACCGCAAGGAGCTGTCGCTGATCCTGTCGACCTATGGCCGCTTCGTGGCCGCGGGCGAATGGCGCGACTACGGCATGTCCTTCCTGAAGGACGCGGCGGTCTTCAGCGTCTTCCGCCGCGCCGCCGAACACCCCCTCTACCGGATCGAAAAGCGCCCCCGGCTGCGCGCGGCGCAGGGCGCCTATGCGGTCATCGCGATGGACGGGCGCATCCTGAAACGCGGCCATGACCTGGCGCAGGTGCTGCGCGTGCTGGACGCCAAGCTGATCCGCCCCGTCGACTAGGTGCCGCGCGGCTTGGCGCGGGTGGTGGGATCGGCGGCGGTCGGGTCCTCGGGCCAGGGGTGGCGCGGATAGCGGCCGCGCATGTCCTTCCGGACATCGGCATAGGAGCTGGCCCAGAACCCCGGCAGGTCCATCGTCACCTGCACGGGCTTGCCCCCCGGCGACAGCAGCGTGATCCGCAGCGGCCGCCCGCCCACGACCGGATGGCGGGTGACGCCGAACAGCTCCTGCAGGCGCAGCTCGATCGACGGGTCCGCACCGCCATAGTCGATGGGCACCCGGCGGCCCAGAGGCGTGGTGAACTGCCCCGGCACCTCCTGGTCCAGCCGCTGCTGACCCGCCCAGCCCAACCGCGCCTTCAGCGCCTCGGTCAGGTCCAGCCCGCGCAGATCGGCCAGCGTCCGCGCCCGGCCCAGCCAAGGCAGCAGCCAGTCGCCCTCCTCCAGCAGGGCCGCATCCGTGACCGGCCCCAGATCGGGCAGCAGCGCGATCCGCGCCCGCAGACGGGCGGCGCCGGGGGTCCAGGGCAGCCCGTCCTGACGCACCCCCTCCAGCGCGGCGGCGGCCAGCGCCTCGGGGGGCGCGTCGGGCCATGGCTGGTCGGACAGGACCAGCGCACCCAACCTCTCCTGCCACCGGGCGACCACCCGCCCCTCGCGGCGCGACCATGCACACAGGGCCTGCGGGGCGATCCGTTCGCCATGCAGCGCCCGCAGATCGCCGTCTTCCAGCCGCGCGGCCAGGCGGATGCGCGCCTCGCGCTGATCCCCATCCAGGTCCAGCGCCACGATCAGCCGCTGCGCGGCCAGCGCGTCCTCGGACGGCAGGACCGCCCCCTTGCCGCCCGACAGCACGAAGCGCGCCTCGTCGCCCTTGCGCCGCAGCCCGATCCGGTCCGGATAGGCCAGCGAGGCCATGCCCCCCGCCGACAGGGGCGCCAGGAGGGGTGCGGGGGGGACATCGTCCCCCCCGCCGTCGCGGGACGCAACCAGCCGCCGCAGCCGCTTCGCCTCCGCCCTGATCCGCTCGATGCCCTGCCGGTTCGCCTCGAACGCCGCCCGCGCGTCCTGACCCTGGATCGCCCGCAGCCGATGCTCCAGATCCGCCCCCGCGCCCCGCAGCGGATCGCGATCCGACAGCAGCGCTGCCAGATCCGCCGCCGCAGGCCCCGCCACCGCCAGCATATGCGCCAGACGCGGATGCAGCGGCAGCCGCGCCAGACGCCGCCCATGCGCGGTGATGCGCCCCGCCTTGTCCAGCGCCCCCAGATCGGCCAGCAGCGCCCGCGCCTCGGCCAGCGCACCCTCCGGCGGCGGCGTCAGAAAGGCCAGATCGCCCGCTTCCGCCCCCCACGCCGCCAGGTCCAGCGCCAGCCCGGCCAGATCGGCCACCGCGATCTCGGGCGGGGCGAAGGCGGGCATCGCCCCCTCCTCGGCCCGCGCCCACATGCGATAGCAGATGCCCGGCGCCACCCGCCCCGCGCGGCCGCGCCGCTGCTCGGCCTCGGCGCGGCTGACGCGCTCGGTCACCAGGCGCGACATGCCGCTGCCCGGATCGAACCGCGCCCGGCGCGCGCGCCCGGCATCCACCACCACCCGCACGCCGGGGATCGTCAGCGAGGTCTCGGCGATCGCAGTGGCCAGCACGATCCGCCGCACCACCCCCGGCGGGGCCAGCGCCGCGCGCTGCGCCGCGGCCGGCAGCGCGCCATAGAGTGGCAGCACCTCGCAGCCCGTCCCCGACAGCGCCGCCATCACGCGGCGGATCTCGCCCTCGCCCGGCAGGAAGGCCAGGATGGTCCCGCCCGTCTCGCGCGTCTCGGCCTCGGCGCGCGCGATCAGCCACGCCGCGTCATCGGCCAGCCGCCCGCCCGCAGGCAGAGGCCGCTCCAGCCAGCGCGTCTCGACCGGAAAGGCCCGCCCCTCGGAGGCGACCACGGGCGCGCCGTCCAGCATCGCCGCCACCGGCTCCGCATCCAGCGTGGCCGACATGACCAGCACCGCCAGATCCTCGCGCAGCGCACCCCGCGCCTCCCAGACCAGCGCCAGGCCCAGATCGGCGTTCAGGCTGCGCTCGTGGAACTCGTCGAAGATCACGCAGCCCACACCCTCCAGCGCCGGGTCCGACTGGATCATCCGGGTCAGGATGCCCTCGGTCACGACCTCGATGCGGCTGCCCGCCACCGATTCCCCGCGCATCCGGTATCCGACGCGCCCGCCCACCCCCTCGCCCAGGGATTGCGCCAGACGCTCGGCGGCCGCGCGCGCGGCCAGCCGGCGCGGCTCCAGCATCAGGATGCGCCCCGCGACCCGGTCCATCAGCGCCAGCGGCACCCGCGTGGTCTTGCCCGCGCCGGGCGGCGCCACCAGCACGGCGCGGCCATGGCGCTCCATCGCCTCCAGCAGGGCGGGCAGGGCATCGTCGATGGGCAGCGCGTCACTCATGCCCCGGGTCATAGCCCCACCCCCCGCCCGCGCACAATCGGGATGTGGATCGACAGGTCCGGGCCCCGCCACGACAGCGTCGCAGGCTGAGCTGTTTTCGGTGAGGATCATGCTGCTTCTGGGGCCGCTCGCCCTGTTCGCGATGCCCGCGATTCCGGGCCAGTCAGGCGACGGCGATGCGCCCGATCCGGACGCCACACCCGAACCGGATTCCGAACCTGATCCGTAGCCCAGTCCCGCCGCCTTGTGGGCCATGGGTGAGAGCGTGACGCTTGAGGAGCATGGCCATAGACGATCCGGCCTTTTCCGGCCGCATCCAGGGCGGGGCCGGTGATGACGATATCAGCGTCGCCACCGGTCCGGACCCCGACCGCGACGTCCGCTTTGTGCCCGACGATTACGGGCTGCGTGCCGATGACGACCGGGGACATACCGAACTCCACGGTTCCCGGACCGGCGAGATCGGCTTCGGGTCTCCGACCTCGCCCGTGTTCCGCGGCCTGACCCAGATCGAGGGCGGGGCGGGCGAGGATACGATCACCGCCGCAGGCTCGGGCATGTGGATCGACGGCGGCGCAGGGGCCGACGTGCTGGATCTGCGCGGCATGCGAAACGCCTTCGTATGTGTGGGCGACGGAGATGTGGTCCGGGGCAGCGACATCGCCACGGCCCGGTCCGACGACAGGGTCTGGGTCCAAGGCGACGGCGCGGTGCGGTTCGAGGCGGGAACGGCCGATGCCCATATGCAGGTGACGGGAGCGGCGACGCTGACCGGGGGGCGGTCGATGACACCATCGACTTCGACCTGGGCGACAGCGTGACGGGCGGTCCGGGCGCGGACATCCTGCAGGGCTGGCTGGATGCGGAGGGCGTGATGGACCGGCCGGGCACGGGCCATGTGGCGGTCGTGACCGATGTCGACCCCGCCGAGGGTCGTGCCGAGATCACCGTCCCCGGCCTCGACCCCGCCCACGCCATCAGCGGCATCGGCTTGGCGGAGCAGGATGGTGACACGCTGGTGCTGAAGGACGGCCGGACTGCCCTGCGGCTTGGGGGCGTGACCGGACTGACCGGCGTGATCCAGATCCCCGGCATGGACGGAGAGACCCGCCTGGTCGATAAGGGGGCAATCCCCAGCCCGGCCTCGGCTGGCACCATGGGTTCGTGATCCGCGCCTTCCGAGGCCCGCGCGCGTTGTGGCTGTAAAACCCCGCCGCGCGAACCTATCTTCGGCCCAATGCGTTCAATCAGACAACGGACCAAAGGGCGACAATGGGCATCGGCAGCGACGTGATGGAGGGGCTGGGCCTGGGCGACCCGGTGGTGCGCATCGGGGTGACCGGCCTCAGCCGGGCGGGCAAGACGGTGTTCATCACCGCGCTGGTGGCGAACCTGCTGGAACGCGGGCGCATGCAGGCCCTGCGCGCGGCGGCCGACGGGCGGCTCAAGGCCGTTTGGCTGCAGCCCCAGCCCGACGACACCATCCCGCGCTTCGACTTCGAACGCCATCTGGCGGCGCTGACGGGTCCGGAGCCGCATTGGCCCGACGGCACGCGCCATGTCAGCCAGCTGCGCCTGTCGCTGCGGCTGGAGGGGGGCGGGTTCTTGGGCCTGCGCGGCAGCCGCAACCTGCATCTGGACATCGTGGACTATCCCGGCGAATGGCTTCTGGACCTGCGCCTGATGGAGCGGGATTTCGCCCAATGGTCGGCCGAGGTGCTGGAGCGCATCGCCGACCGCCCCGGCGCCGACCGATTCCTGGCCGCGCTGGCGGGCCTGCCGCGCGACGATGCCTTCACCGAACCCATGGCCCAGGATCTGGCCGACATCTATACCGCGCATCTGAACGCGGCGCGCGATGCGGGCTGGTCGGACTGCACGCCCGGCCGCTTCCTGATCCCCGGAGAGCTGGCCGGGTCGCCCGCGCTGACCTTTGCCCCCCTGCCCCCCGACCTGCAGGCCACGCGCCTTGGGCGGGAATTCCGCCGCCGCTTCGACGCCTATAAATCCCGCGTGGTGCGGCCCTTCTTCCGCGACCATTTCGCCCGGATCGACCGGCAGGTGGTGCTGGTCGACGTGCTGGGCGCGATCCATCAGGGGCCCCGCGCGGTCGAGGACATGCGCCGCGCCATGGCCGACATCCTGTCGGCCTTCCGCCCCGGTCGCGCGGGCTGGCTGGGCCAGCTCCTGGGCACCCGGCGGGTCGAGCGCATTCTGTTCGCGGCGACCAAGGCCGACCATCTGCACCACATCCAGCACAACCGCCTGACCGCGATCCTGTCGGCGATGCTGCGCGAGGCCCGCGACCGCGCCGATTTCCAGGGCGCCCGGACCGAGGCCATGGCCATCGCCGCCGTGCGCGCCACGACCGAGGACGTGATCGCCCAGCCCGACGGCGACCTGCCCGCCGTGCGCGGCCGGCTGATCGACGGGCGTCAGGCGGCCTTCTATCCCGGAGAGCTTCCGGCCGACCCCTCGGCGCTGCTGAACCCGGCGCGGCAGGGGGCGCAGGCCTGGCTGGACGCGGATTACGCGATCATGAACTTTGCCCCCGCGCCCCTGACGACCCGGCCCGGCGACGGGCCGCCCCATATCCGGCTGGACCGCGCCGCCGAATTCCTGATCGGAGACCGCCTGTGACCGATGCCCCCAAGCGCCCGCGCGGCCCGATCCTGATGACGCTGGAGGACGGCCCGGCCGCCGCCCGCACCCGCCCGGCCCAGCACGAAGCGCGCCCCGACGCGGCCCCCAGCCCCGCCGACGCGCCGGTGATCGACGCCAGCGACGCAGCCCTGCCGCAGCCGCGCACCATGCAGATGGTCACGCGCCTGGTCGGGCGCCCGCCCTCGCGGCTGACGCGGCTGTTCCTGAATGCGGGGGCGGCGCTGTTCACCTTCCTTCTGGGCGTGGCGGCGCTGGATTTCATCAACGGGCTGCTGACGCGCTATCCGCTGCTGGGCTGGGTGGCGGTGGGGCTGTTCACGCTGTTCACGCTGGCGGCCCTGGGCATGGCCTTGCGCGAATGGCGGGCGTGGCGGCGCATGGCGCGCATCGATGCGCTGCAACGCCAGGCCGGCGCCGCGCTGGCCGAGGAGGGGCTGGATCAGGCCCGCGCGGTCACCGACGGCCTGGTCGCACTTTACGCCAAGCGCCCCGAGATGGAGTGGCAGCGTCAGCGCCTGGCCGACCGCCGGGCCGAGACCTTCGATCCGCGTGCCCTGCTGACCCTGGCCGAGGCCGAGTTGCTGGCCGGCCTGGACCAGCAGGCGCGGCGCGAGATCGAGGCCGCGGTGCGCACCGTCGCCGCGACCACCGCGCTGGTGCCGCTGGCCCTGGCCGACGTGGCGGCGGCACTGGCCGCGAACCTGCGCATGATCCGCCGCATGGCCGAGATCTATGGCGGGCGTGCGGGCGCGGTCGGCGGCTGGCGGCTGGCGCGGACGGTGATGACGCATCTGATCGCCACGGGCGCGGTCGCGGCGGGCGACGACCTGGTCCAGACGATGGCCGGCGGCGGCATCCTGTCGAAACTGTCGCGCCGCTTCGGCGAGGGGCTGGTGAACGGCGCGCTGACCGCCCGCGTGGGCATCGCCGCAATGGAGGTCTGCCGCCCGCTGCCCTTCCTGGCGCAGCCGCGCCCCAAGGTCGGCAACCTGGTCAGCCGTGCGGTGACCGGCCTATTCGGCAGCGACGACCGCCCCTGACGGGCCTCAGGGCGCCTCGGCGGGCAGGTCCGGGGTTTCCGTGGCACTCTCCGGGGCGGTGGCATCGGCCTCGATCAGGCGGTTGTCCTGCCATTCGCCCGAGGCGACCTGGCCCGTGGCATAGCGCATGACGCCCTGCCCCTGACGCTTGCCCGCCGCGAAGGTCCCCTCATAGCGGTCGCCATTGGCATAGGTCGCGACGCCTGTGCCGTCGATCTCTCCGGCCTTCCAGCCGCCCTCGTAGAGGAACCCGTCCGGCGTCGTCAGGCGGCCCTGCCCCTCGCGCAGCCCGTTGACGAAGCTGCCGGTATAGACCGTGCCGTCGGGATAGGTGGCCTGCCCGTCGCCATGGCGCTGCCCGTCCTTCCAAGCCCCGGAATAGACATAGCCGTCGGGATAGGACATCCGCCCCTGCCCATGGTTGCGGGCGTTGCGGAAGCCCCCCTCATAGACCATGCCATTGGCGTAGGTGGCCTTGCCGTCGCCTTGGATGACGCCCTCGGACCATTGGCCCTCATAGGTCGATCCGTCGGCATAGGTGATCTTGCCGGTGCCGTCGGGGCGGTCGGCGCGCATCTGGCCCAGATAGACCGACCCGTCGGGATAGGTGATCTGCCCGCGGCCCTCCATGCGCCCCTGCGCCCATTCGCCGACATAGACATAGCCGTCCGCCCCGGTGAAGGTGCCCTGCCCGTGGCGGCGGTCATCGGCGAAATCGCCGTCATAGACGTCGCCGTTGGCATAGGTCGCGACGCCCTTGCCCTGACGGCGCCCGGCTTCCAGCTGTCCCTCGTAGCGGTCGCCCGTCGGCTGGACCAGGACGCCCGTGCCCGACATCTGGCCCGCCGCCCAGACCCCCTCGTAGGTCAGCCCGTCGGCCATCACCAGCTTGCCCTGACCGGCCCGCTGCCCGGCCAGCATCGCCCCCTCGTAGGTGGCGCCGTCGGGATAGGTGATCTTGCCCTGCCCCTCCTTGACGCCCGCGTTCCAGTCGCCCTCGTAGCGATAGCCGTTGGCCTGCGTCAGCACGCCCCGCCCCTGGTGCAGGCCGCGCGCGAACTGCCCCTCGTAGACCGATCCGTTGGCATAGCGGGCGACGCCCTCTCCGGTGATCTCGCCCTCGACCCAGGCCCCCTCGTAGGTGCCGCCATCGGCATAGGTGATCTTGCCCTGGCCATGCGGCTTGCCGCGCGCGAACTGGCCCTCGTAGACCGAGCCGTTGGGAAACTCCGCCCGGCCCTGGCCCATGATCTGGCCCTCGACCCAGTCCCCTTCATAGCGGTAGCCGTTCGGCAGGACATAGCTGCCCTGGCCGTGCTGCAGCCCGTTGCGGAAGGTGCCCTCGTAGACGCCGCCATCGTCGTACTGCTTGGTGACGACCTGGGCCGCCAGCGGGCCCGCCAGGATCGCCCATGCCAGAACCGTGCCGATTGCCGCTTTCATCGCCTGTCGCCCCTTACGGTGTTTTGCCGCAGGTTTACCCCGGAAGGCCGCCCGGCGCAAAGCCCGACTTTTCCTCTCGGCCCCGATCCGCTATCCCGGTCGCACGCCACAGGAGAGCCAGCATGACCGACCGTTTCCGCCTGACCATCGGCCAGCTGAACGCCACCGTGGGCGATCTGGAGGGCAACGCCGCCCGCGCCCGCGACGCGTGGGAAGAGGCCCGCGACGCCGGTGCCGACATGCTGGCCCTGCCCGAGATGTTCATTACCGGCTATCAGACCCAGGACCTGGTGCTGAAGCCCGCCTTCACCGCCCAGGCCGAGGACGCGATCATGGCGCTTGGCACCGCGCTGACGGGCGGTCCGGCCATCGGCATCGGCGGGCCGTGGCGCGACGGTGGCAGGCTCTACAACGCCTGGTGGGTATTCCGGGACGGGGCGCTGGTCGCGCGGGTGCTGAAGCATCACCTGCCCTACAAGCAGCTGTTCGACGAACTGCGCCTGTTCGACAGCGGCCCGATCAGCGGCCCCTATCCGGTGGGCGCGGCCCGCATCGGCAGCCCGATCTGCGAGGACAGCTGGTACCCGGACGTGGCCGAGACCCTGGCCGAGACCGGGGCCGAGATCCTGGTCGTGCCGAACGGCAGCCCCTATCACCGCGACAAGCTGGACCTGCGCATGGGCCACATGGTCGGCCGCGTGGTCGAGACGGGCCTGCCCCTGGTCTATGTGAACATGGTCGGCGGCCAGGACGACCAGATCTATGACGGGGCCAGCTTCGTGCTGAACCCCGGCGGCCACAAGGTCGTGCAGCTGCCCGCCTTCCAGGAGGCGGTGGTGCATGTCGATTTCACCCGGCAGGCCGATGGCTGGCGGGCCGAACCCGGCCTGATGGACCCGCAGCCCGACGCGTGGGAGCAGGATTATCACGCGATGATGCTGGGCCTGCGCGACTATCTGCGCAAGTCGGGCTTCCGCAAGGTGCTGCTGGGCATGTCGGGGGGCATCGACTCTGCGCTGGTCGCGACCATCGCCTGTGACGCGATCGGGGCGGAGAACGTGCGCTGCGTGATGCTGCCGTCGGAATACACCTCGCAGGCCAGCCTGGAGGACGCCGCCGACTGCGCAACGCGGCTTGGCGCGCGGCTGGACACCGTGCGCATCGACGGGGCGCGCGACGCGGTGGGGGATGCGCTGGCGCATCTGATGGAGGGTACCAGCCCCGACATCACCGAGGAGAACATCCAGTCCCGCCTGCGCGGCGTGATGCTGATGGCGCTGTCCAACAAGTTCAACGAGATGCTGCTGACGACCGGCAACAAGTCCGAGGTCGCGGTGGGCTATGCCACCATCTATGGCGACATGGCGGGCGGCTATAATCCGATCAAGGACCTCTACAAGACGCGGGTGTTCGAGACCTGCCGCTGGCGGAACGCCAACCATCGCGACTGGATGATGGGCGCGCCCGGAGAGGTGATCCCGCAGCGGATCATCACCAAGCCGCCCTCGGCCGAACTGCGCCCCGATCAGCGCGACGACGACAGCCTGCCCCCCTATGAGGTGCTGGACGCGATCCTGGACGGGCTGGTGGAACAGGACCAGTCGCTGGCCGATCTGGTCGCGCGGGGGTTCGATGCGGACACCGTGCGGCAGGTGGAAAAGCTGCTCTATGTCAGCGAATGGAAGCGGTATCAGGCCGCACCCGGGCCGCGCATCTCGACCCGCGCCTTCTGGCTGGACCGGCGCTATCCGCTGGTGAACCGCTGGCGCGACCGGCTGTAGGGGCCTCAGATCAGGCGGCGGGGCGGCGCGGGGCGGCTGGCCTGCAGCACGTCCAGCATCTCGGGGAAGCCCTGGGCCACATCGGGCATGCCCGCGACCGCATAGGCGGTCTGGCCCAGCCCCGCGTAATGCACGATCGTGCCGCCATGCCGGGTCAGCCGGGCCTCGAAGAAGGCGCAGGAGATCAGGCAATCGTCGCCGATGCGCCGCGATTCGGAGCGGGGCGCCCGCCCCCGCGCGGCGTCCATCAGGCGCAGCGTCAGCTGATCGGGACGCAGGGGCCGGTGCATGTAGCGCGCCAGCGTCGCGGCCAGGTGAAACTCAAGATCGGGCGACAGCGCGATCCGGCTTTCGCGCATGCCCTCGACCACCAGGTCGCGTGCGGCAGAGAGATAGCTGTCCATCGTGAACGTTCCGACAAGTCGGACCGAACCGCCGGTCCGATGGATCAAGTCTGCCTCAGTCCCGCCACGGGTCAAGTCCCCGCATCGGGCCGATCCCTCTGAAAGCGGGGGATTTCCCCTCAAGTTTTTCCGATCCGGCGATCCCGGCCCGCCTCTGCCCGAAACCGGGCACCCCATGAAAAAGGCCCGCGACGAATCGCGGGCCTGACGGGTCGCCGTGCGGTGCGACCTTATTCGGCGGGCATCGCCTCGACCGAGATGCGCACCTCGACCTCGTCCGACACGGCGGGGGCGAACATGCCGGCGTTGAAGTCGCTGCGCAGCAGGGTCGTGGTCGCGTCGAAGCCCAGCCAAGGCTTGTTCTCCATCGGGTGGGTGCCCTGCTGGTTCAGCGTGGTGTCCAGCACGACCTCCTTGGTGACGCCGTTCAGGGTCAGATCGCCGGTGATCAGCGCGGTGGTGTCGCCGGTGACCTCGATGCCGGTGGACTTGAAGGTCACCTCGGGGGCGGCACCATCGGCGCCGAAGAAGTCGGGCGACAGGAAATGCTCGTCACGGCCCGCAAAGCCGGTCATCAGCGACGCGACGGGGAACGTCGCCTCGACCGAGGATGCGGCCGGGTCCTCGGCGTCGAACATGATCGTGCCGGTGATGTCGCCGAACATGCCGGTCGTGGTCGAGAAGCCCAGGTGGCTGTAATCGAACACGATCTGGCTGTGCGAGGTGTCCAGGCTGTAGGCCTGCGGCTCGGCCAGGGCGGCTCCGGCGACGAGGGCGAAGGTGGCGGTCAGGGCGGTGGTCTTCAGCATCGGGAAACTCCGTTGGGTTATGGCCGCACCATCCTTGGATGCGGCCCCTGAGGCAACTGGCGATGGGCGAACAGGACCTGTCATCCTGCGCACATCTGCGTGGGATCAGCGTGTGGCGGTCAACGCCACGGTCAGGTCCACCTGAAAGCCGACCGTGCTTTCGTCGGCATAATCGGCGCCGACCTGCCAGTCGCGGCGGTCCATCACCGCCTGGCCCTGCATCTGCGCCACGCCGTCGGTGATGGTCAGCCGGAACGGCAGGGTGACGGGCATCGTCTGGTCGCGCAGGCGCAGCGGGCCTTCGGCGACATAGCCCTCGCCCTCGGGGCGGATCGTGCCCTCGAAGACGGCGGTCGGGTGGGCCGCCACGTCGAAGAAGGCCGCACCCTTGGCCTGGTCGGTGACGGTGCCGATGGTGACGCTGTCCATGTTGATGGTGACGGTGACCGCGCCCGCGCCGGTCTCGGGGTCGAAATCGATGGCGGCGGTCCAGTCCGAGAAGCCGCCCGTCACGGTCGATCCCATCTGGCGCACGGCAAAGCCCAGATCGCCCTGGGTCACCCGCCATTCGGAGGCCGCCTGCTCCAGCACCGCCGCGGGCGCCGTCTCGCGCGGGGCGGTGGCCAGGGCATAGGCCGCGCCCGCGCCGAAGACCGCCACCGCCACCAGCGCCGGCAGCGCGTGGCGCGCGACGATGCCGCGCCCGGCGGGCAGGCCCCGCGTCATCCGCCCCAGCACGCCGTCGCGGTCGATCACCGCATGCTTGATGGCGCCCGCGACGTGCAGGACCACCGACCCGATCAAGAGGAAGGCGAAGACGTGATGCACCTCGGCCATGACCGTGGCCAGGGCGGGCGATTTCGGGACCAGCGGCAGCCCCTGGCCCAGGGGCCAGAGGATCGGCGCGAAGCCGTCGGTCGCGGCATGCTCGATCCAGCCCGTCACCGGGACCAGCACCATCGACCCGTAGAGCGTCCAGTGCACCGCCTCGGCCAGCAGGGTCTCCAGCCGGCGTTCGGGATGGACGGGGGCGGGGCGGGTCTGGCTCAGCGCCCATGCGATGCGCGCCAGCGCCACGACCAGCGCCGCGACGCCAAGCGTCTTGTGCAGCGAGAAGACCTGCACCTTGAGCGCCATCTGCTCCAGCGGGATGCGCTCGGCCCAGAGGCCCAGGGCGATGTTGGACAGGATGATCAGGGCGGTCAGCCAGTGCAGGCCGCGCGCGACGCTGCCATAGCTGGTGGAGGTGTTGGTGCGCATGGGACGGGCCTTCGCTGCGGTTTCCCGTCCCTGATAGCGCGGATTGCGGCGGCGCGGCACTGGTCTGGCCGCACAACGCCTGTGCGGGCGGTCACAAATCGACGACCCGCCCCTCGGTCATGGCCTGCTGCGCGGCCAGGCCCATGCGCACGGCCCAGATGCCGTCCTGGACGCTGACCTCGGGGCTGGTGCCGCCCGCGCGGACCATCTCCAGGAACCGGCGGTGCTGATAGAAGGTCGAGCCGTTGTGGTCGCCCGCCTCCAGCAGGGTCGGATCGACGGGGATCTCCTCCAGCCGCGGCCCCTTGGGATCGCGCGGCGAGACGATCACCTGCGCCACCGGCGGCGCGCCCAGATGATCGGGCCAGAAGCGGGTCGGGCCGGGCACGAAGGCCTCGATCTTGCCCTCCGGCCCCATGGCGGCGATCTCCTCCTGCCAGCGGGCGCCCTCCGCGAACATGCACAGCTCCAGCATGGCGCGTACGCCGTTGGCGAACTCGACCGCGACATAGCCGTGATCGAAGATGTCGGGCACGCGGCCCTCGTGGCGCTCGTCCAGATGGTTCACGGCCTGGCTGCCCGTGGCCATGACGCGCACCGGATCGGCGCCGATGGCCAACCGCATCAGGTCGAAGAAATGGCAGCATTTCTCGACGAAGGTGCCGCCGGTCTGGTCGTTGAAGCGGTTCCAGTGACCGACCTTGGACAGGAACGGATAGCGGTGCTCGCGGATGCTCAGCATGCGGATGCCGCCGGTCGCCGCCTGGACATGGCGCAGCCAATGCGCCACCGGCGGCATGTAGCGGTATTCCATCGCCACCCAGATCGGCGCCCCGTGGCGCGCGGCCAGATCGGCGACCGCGGCCGCGTCACGCGGATCGGTGAACAGCGGCTTCTCGACCAGCACCGGCAGCGGGCGGGATGCCGACACGGCCTGCAGCTGTTCAACATGACGGTGATTCGGGCTGGCGATCAGCAGGCAGTCCAGGTCGGTCCGTGCCAGAAGCGCCGCGACGCTGTCGACCATCTGCGCGCCGGGCGCCAGTGCGGCCGCCCGCGCGCGCATCCGCGCGTCGGGTTCGAAGATGGCGCCGATGGCGGTGCCGGGCAGCAGCGCGATGTTGCGCAGATGCTCCTGCCCCATCATCCCGCAGCCGATCACGCCATAGGTGATCGTCCGGTTGTCCTCAATGGTCATGATCTCTCCTCAGACAAGGCGCTGCACGTAGAGCGCGCGGTCGCTGTCGTACCAGGTGCGCGAAAACTCGACCGCGCCCGGGGCCTGGGCCCAGGACAGCCGCCGGATGAAGGGGGTGACGCTGCCCGGAGGCGGCGCGAATTCGGGCGGCGCCCAATCGGGGACGCGGCCCAGGCCCACGCGGTCCTCGGCGCGGGTGATCCACAGCTTCAGCGCGCGCTTGTAGGTCAGATAGAGCGAATCCTGCACCATCTGCGGCGGAATCTCTCCGGCGCCGCCGTCCAGCCAGATCTCCTCGACCGCGATGGGGGTGTCGTCCAGAAAGCGCAGGCGCCGGAACCGCGTCGCCCGGCGCGAGGTGCCATAGGCGGGCTGGTCGGCATCCTTGTCCAGCGTCTCGACCGACAGCAGCTGCGCCCGCGGCAGCCCGCCGCCGCCCTGCGCATGCTCCAGCCGGAACATCGAATAGACGGCCCGCGTCGGCGCGCCCGCGCGGATGTAGTTGCCCGAGCCCTGCCGACGCTCCAGCAGGCCTTGGGCCTCCAGCTCGGCCAGGGCCTTGCGCAGGGTGCGCACGGTGGTGCCGTGATCGGCGGCCATGCGCCGTTCGGGCGGCAGGCGCTGGCCGTCGGCCAGCCGCCCCGCGCCGATCTCGCGGATCATCATCTCGCTGATCTGCAGATGGACGGGCAGCGCGTCGCCGCGCTGTCCGGCCTGCGCGTCCGCGCGGTCATCCCCTGCCCCGACCATGGTGACACCCCAGAATTGATGCACCATTGATCTACAACATGGGCTGCGTTATGCAAGGTCAAATCCGCCGTCGTCCTGGGAGGGAAGCATGACCGTCGTCCCCGTCACATCCGCCGATCTGGACGCCGTGGAGGTCGCGTGGTTCGCGGCGCTCTGTTCGGACGACTATCGCCATCTGGGCGTGCCGGACGGCGCGCTGCGATCGTCCTGGGCGCATTGCAGCGACATCGTGCGCACCGCCGAACGGCAGGGATTCGGCAACATCCTGTGCCCGTCCAGCTATCAGGTCGGACAGGACACGCTGTCCTTCGTGGCGGGCTGCGCGCCCATCACCGAGCGCATCAACATGCTGGCCGCGATCCGCTGCGGAGAGATGCAGCCGATCATGCTGGCGCGCACCGTGGCCACGCTGGACCACATGCTGGAGGGCCGGCTGACGCTGAACGTGATCAGCAGCGACTTTCCCGGCCAGCAGGAGCCCAGCCCCTTCCGCTATCAGCGGTCCCGCGAGGTGGTCGAGATCCTGAAGCAGGCCTGGACCCAGGACGAGATCAACTATCAGGGCCAGGTCTACAACTTCAGCGGACTGACCACCGACCCGGCGCGCCCCTATCAGCAGGGCGGGCCGATGCTCTATTTCGGCGGCTACTCCCCCGACGCGCTGGACCTCTGCGGGCAGCATTGCGACGTCTATCTGATGTGGCCCGAAAAGACCGAGGACATCGCCGAGCGGATGCGCGCCGCCCATGCCGCGGCCGAACGGCACGGGCGCACGCTGGATTACGGCTTCCGCGCCCATGTCATCGTGCGCGACACCGAGGCCGAGGCCCGCGAATATGCCCGCGAACTGGTCAGCCGGCTGGACGACGAACAGGGCCGCGCGATCCGCGAGCGGGCGCTGGACGCGGGCTCGCTTGGCGTCAGCCATCAGGCGCGCAACCGCGAGCTGGCCGACCTGGAGGGCTATATCGAGCCGGACCTGTGGACCGGCATCGGCCGGGCGCGGTCGGGCTGCGGCGCGGCCATCGTCGGATCGACCGACCAGGTCCTCAACAAGCTGGAGACATTGCGCCGCATGGGCATCCGGGCCTTCATCCTGTCGGGATATCCGCATATCGAGGAGGCCGACCACTTCGGCAGCCGCGTGCTGCCCCAGATGAACACCTGCCAGCTGAACCGGGTCTGGGGCCGCGTGCCCGACCAGCCCCCGGCGACCCCGCTGGCCGCAGGCGAAAGGCGCTGAGGATGATGGAACGCGTGACACTGGCGGGGGATGTGACCCTGTCGCGGCTGGTCTATGGCATGTGGCGGATCGGCGACGACGCCGACACCACGCCCGCCCATGTGCAGGCCAAGATCGAGGCCTGCCTGGAGCAGGGCATCACCACGATGGACCAGGCCGACATCTATGGCGCCTATACCGCCGAAGCCATCCTGGGGGACGCGCTGCGCGCGGCGCCCGGCCTGCGGGACCGGATCGAGATCGTCAGCAAATGCGACATCGTGGCGCCCATCGGCAAATACGCGGACGCGCCCTGCAAGCATTACGACACCTCGCCCGAACATATCCGCGCCTCGGTCGAGAACTCGCTGCGCGATCTGGGCACCGACCGGATCGACCTGCTGCTGATCCACCGCCCCGACCCGCTGATGGACCCGGACGCGACGGGTGCGGCGCTGGACGCGCTGGTCGCCTCGGGCAAGGTGCGCGCGGTGGGCGTGTCGAACTTCCGTCCCTGGGACGTGGAGCTGCTGCAGGACCGCATGACCACGCGCCTGGCCACCAACCAGATCGAGATCTCGCTGGCGGCAATGTCCTCCTTCACCGACGGCGACCTGGCCTTCCACCTTCGCCGCCGCGACCCGGTCATGGCCTGGTCGCCCCTGGGCGGCGGCAGCCTGATGACCGGCGACGGACCGGTGGCGGCGGTGCTGGACCGGCTGGCCGCGCAGCACGACACCGACCGCGCGGCGGTGGCGGTGGCCTTCCTGCTGCGCCATTCCGCGACGATCCTGCCGGTGCTGGGCACCAACGCGCTGTCGCGCATCGCCCGCATCGGCGATGCCTGCCGCGTCAAGCTGAGCCGGGTCGAGTGGTTCCAGCTCTACGAGGCGGCGCTCGGGCGCGAGGTCGCATGACCCCGGCCGGGCCGCAGGGCTTCGTCCCCGATGCGCAGAACGGGCGGCTGCTGCGCGACGCGTTCGGCCGTTTCGCGACCGGGGTGACGCTGGTCACCGCGGCCGGGCCCGAGGGCTGCACCGCCATCACCGCGAACAGCTTCTCCTCCATCTCGATGGAGCCGCCGCTGATCATGTGGGCGCCCGCGCGCGCCAGCGCCCGTTTCGCGACCTTCGCGGCGGCCGAGCATTTCGCGGTCCATGTGCTGGCCCGGGACCAGGCCGACCTGGCCTGGGCGGTGGCGCGCAACCGCGACGCGCTGGACCACCACCCGCTGCAGCGCAACGACCAGGGCGTCCCGGTCCTGGACCGGTGCCTCGCGCGGTTCGACTGCGCCACCCATGCCCTGCACGAGGCGGGCGACCACATGATCGTGCTGGGCCGCGTCCTGCGGGCCCAGCTCTCGGACGGCGAGCCGCTGGCCTTCTTCGGCGGCCAGATCGCCGGCATCACCCGCGGCTGAGCGCCGCGCCGCAGACCCGTCAAGGAGGGGCCGCCCGTGGCCGTGCCGACTTTCCCGCCCCTGGCCCCGCGCGTCCGTGCGCTGGCGCCCGGCCTGATGCTGGCGGTGACCGTCGCCATGGCCGCGCAGTTCCTGTCGGGCCATTACGGCGCCCCGGTCATGCTGATGGCGATCCTGCTGGGCATGCCGCTGCATTTCCTGACCGAGGACGACCGCGCCGCCCCCGGCATCGACTTTGCCGCGCGCGGGTTGCTGCGCACCGGGGTGGCGCTGCTGGGGCTGCGGGTGTCGCTGGACATGGTCGCCGCGATCGGCTGGCCCTTCGTGGCGCTGGTCGCGGGGTCGGTGGCGACGGTGATCCTGGGCTCGGTCGCGCTGGCGCGCAGGCTGGGCCAGGACCGCGCCTTCGCCCTGCTGACCGGGGGGTCGGTGGCGATATGCGGCGCCTCGGCCGCGATGGCCATCGCCTCGGTCCTGCCCGCCCGCGCGCAGGCCGAGCGCGACCTGTCCTTCACCGTCATCACGGTCACGGTGCTGTCCACCGTGGCGATGATCGCCTATCCGATGCTGGCCGCGGGGCTGGGCCTCGACGCCCATCAGACCGGGCTGTTCCTGGGCGCGACCATCCATGACGTGGCCCAGGTCGTGGGCGCGGGCTATTCCGTCTCCGAGGATACCGGCGACGTGGCCACGGTGGTCAAGCTGATCCGCGTGACGCTCCTGGCGCCCGTGGTGCTGATCGCCGCGCTGGCCCTGCGCCGCGCCAGCCCCGCCGGAGAGGCCCGCCCGCCCCTGCTGCCGGGCTTCGTGGTGGCCTTCCTGGTGCTTGCGGCGCTGAATTCGGCGCATCTGGTGCCGCAGGCGGTGGGCGAGGCGGCCTCGGTCCTGTCGCGGGCGCTGCTGGTCGCGGCGGTGGCCGCGGTCGGCATGAAGACCGCGCTGGCCCGCATGGCGCAGGTCGGCGCCGCGGCCATGGGCATGCTGCTGGTGCAGACCGCCACGCTGGCGGTGCTGATCGCGGTGCCGCTGCTGTGGGATCTGGTCTGAGGGCGTTGTCCCCGGCCCCGCTTTCGGGCCATCTGGTCCGGCAAGGAGGGACGATGGCCTTTCATCTGGACGAATTCCTGCCCTATCGCCTGACGATCGCGGCCCAGCAGGTCAGCCGCCGGCTGGCGCGGCTTTACGCCGGCGAAGGGCTCAGCGTGCCGGAATGGCGCGTGCTGGCGCATCTGAACCATTCGGGCGCGGTCAGCGTGCGCGACGTCCACGACCGCGTCAGCCTGGACAAGTCGGTCGTCAGCCGCGCCGCCACCCGGCTGGACCGGGCGGGCCTGCTGCGAAAGTCCGTCGATGCGGGCGACCGCCGTCTGGTCGCGCTGGCGCTGACCCCCGAGGGGCGCGAGCTGATGGCCCGTCTGTCGGTGCTGGCCGAGGCGTTTCAGGCGCAGCTGATGGCGGAGCTGGGCCCGGAGGCCGCCGCGACGCTGACTGCGCTGGAGCGGCTGTCGCGCTATCCCGACGATGCGGGGGACGTGGGGCACGAATGAAAGGGGCCGGGCGCATGGCCCGGCCCCGTGGATCGGTGGTCGCGAAGGATCAGCCCTCGCCGTCGGTCTCGGCGCCGCCATCGGCGTCCTGACCGGCCTCGCCGCCCTCGGGCGCGGGGATCGCGGCCTCGGCAGGGATGGTCTCGTTCACCGGGTCGACGTCATCGCCCTCGACCGATGCGGTCGGCGTGTCCAGCGGCTGCTGGTCCTGGCCGCTGAAGTTGCTCGAGGCGGGCGTCTCGCTCGGCGGCTCGTCGCCGTCGGTGGCCGGGACCGCGTCGGTGGTGGCGGCCGTGGTCGCGGCATCCGCCGTGCCCATGCCGGTCGTGGCCGGGGCGGCAGGCTCGACGCCGTCGACCAGCACCAGCGTGCCGTCCGCGGCGCTGAAGACCATCTCGGTCGGCAGGCCGCCACGCTCGCCGGTCACGACCAGCGTGTCGTCGGCGCGGGTGATGACCAGGTTCTCGTAGCCCTGCTCGGTCAGGGCGGTGATCACCTGCTCGTCGGTGTCGGTTCCCTGCAGCGTCGGGAACTGGACCTCGTCCATGGTGGTCAGTTCGGCGGGCGGGGTCGCGGTCTGGGCATAGGCGGTGCCTGCCATCAGGGCGGCCAGCACGGCGGCCTTGCCACCCATCTTCAGCGCATTGATCGGATTGGTCATCGGAAGCTCCTATTCGGTTACGTCGTCTGTCCTCGGTCGTCGTGCGGTTCTGTCCGCCATCTGGGGGATCAACCGGGACGGCACAGGGCGGTTCAATCACGAGGCCGTCATGACCGTCGCCCTGCCGGTCAAGCGAACGTGCGCGCCGGACCGGGGCGCGGGCGGTGACGGGATGGAACCCGCGCCTTCGCGCCGATCACGGCACGTCGTTCCGGCAACAGCTTGCCGGAAAGCCGCGCCACAGCGCGCAAGGTCGGGCCATCCGGGCCGCGCCACCCTAATGTCATCGGCGACGCGTCCTGGTCATCGGGCCAGGCTGCGCGACAGACGTGAAAGGAAACGACATGATCCGCACCCTGACCATGGCCGCCGGCCTGGGCCTTCTGCCCCTAGCGACGCTGGCGCAGGACACGCCCGCCCCGGATGCGGCGCCCGCCGCCCCCGAGGCTCCGGCCGCGACCGCCCCTGCCGATCCGGCCGCGACCTACGAGGCCGCCCGCAATCAGCTGGGCATCCTGCAATATTGTCAGGAGCAGGGCTTCAGCGGCCCCGAGGCCGTCGAGGCGCAGGGCCGGCTGGTGGCGCTGCTGCCCGAGGGGGATGCCGCAACCGGCGACGCGGCCGAGGCGAAGGGCGCCGAGGGCACCGTGTCGATCGGCGGCACCGAGGTGACCCTGTCCGAGGCCGTCGAGGCCCGCGGCAGCACCGTCGAAGCCACCTGCCAGCAGATCGAGGCCGCCGTGAACGAGATCGCCCCGACCCTGCCCGCGGGCTGACCCGCTGCGCTAGGGCCGCTCCTGCGGCCCCGGCTCATCCGCAACCAACGGCGCGGTCACCAGCCGCGCCGTTTCGTTGTCCTCGGCCTGCGCGCCGATCTCGACCAGCTCGCGGGCCTCGTCCTCGTCGTCATCCGTCAGCGCGGGGGGCGTGTCGCCCGCCAGGAAGTTGCCGAACTTCTCCCATCCCGGAACGTGGTCGCACAGCACCCGCATCACGACCAGCACCGGCACCGCGATGATCATGCCGATCACCGACCACAGCCACGCCCACAGCGCCACCGCCAGGAACACCACCACCGTGTTCATCTGCAGCCGCCGCGAGACGAAATAGGGCGTGATGATCTGCCCCTCCAGCGAGGTCAGCATCAGATAGGACCCCGCCACCATCGCGGGCCAGAAGACGCCGGGCATCACCACCAGCGCCACGATGGCCGACATGGTCACGCCCAGGATGGCGCCCAGATAGGGGATGAAGTTCAGCAGGAACGCCCCGATCCCGAACAGCAGCGGCCCCGGCATGCCCCAGGCCCACATGGTCAGCCCGACCGCCAGGCCCAGCCCCGCATTGATGATGGTGATGGCACCCAGATAGTTGCCAAGCGAATCCTCGATCTGGCGCAGTGCCAGATAGGCGCCGCGCTTGTCACGCATCCGGTCGAAGCTCTGCACGATCTTCAGGTACAGAAGGTCCCCCGACGCGATCAGGAAGAACAGCAGGATCAGCGTGAAAAGCACCTGACCGATCAGCAGGGGCGCCATCTGCATCACCATGCCCAGGGTGGTCTGGCCCTGCTGCTCGACGCGGATCGCGGGACGCGCGCCCTCCTCGGGCGAGGCGCTCTGGACCTCGTCGATCTGGCGGGCGGCGTCGCGCAGGTCGCTGAGACTGTCGCGGACATTGTCGAACTTCTGCTCCAGCTGCGCGCTGATGATCGGCATGTTGCCCATCGCGCGGCTCAGCGGACCGCTGGCGGCATAGGCGATGACCGCCACGACCAGCAGGATCGACAGCGTGATCCCCGCCGCGGTGGCCGCGTCCGGAACCCCGCGCCGTTCCGCCAGCCGCCGCAGCGGCGTGAAGACGAAGAACAGCAGCATCGCCATGGTCACCGGCATCAGAAAATCGCGACCCGCCGCGATGGCCGAGAAGGACACGATCAGGAAGATCCCGATCACCGCCCAGTTCGCCAGCACCGGAACCTTGCTGTTCTCCTTCTGGGCAAAGCGTGGAAACATATGCCCCTGCGAACCCGGCATGCCCCATATCCCCCGACTGATCCGTCCTGATCGACGCTGCCCCCCGGCATGCGCCCGGCCATGGCGCGCCCTGCGACGCGACGATGCCCATTCGGCGTGCAAACGCGAACGGCGGCCCGGATGTTCCGGGCCGCCGTCGCGGGAACGCCCGAAATCGGACGCATCGGTTCAGTGCGGACGGGTCAGATCGGGTTGTCGCCGCGCGCGTCGATGACGCGGGTGGGCAGGCCCATCTCTCCCAGCAGCTCCAGGAAGGGCCGCGCGGGCAGGTCCTCGACATTGGCCATGGCCTTCACGTCCCACGGCCCGCGCGCGATCAGGATCGCCGCCGCGACAGGAGGCACGCCCGCGGTATAGCTGATGCCTTGGCTGCCGACCTCCTCGAAGGCCTCCTTGTGGTCGGCGACGTTGTAGATGAAGACCTCGGCCTCCTTGCCGTCGTGGGTGCCGCGGACCAGATCGCCGATGCAGGTCTTGCCCTCATAGTCGGGGGCCAGGCTCGCCGGGTCGGGCAGCACGGCCTTGACCACCTTGAGCGGCACCACGTCGGTGCCGTCGGCCAGCGTGACCGGCTGTTCCGACAGCAGGCCCAGCTTCTGCAGGACGGTGAAGACGTTGATGTAATGCTCTCCGAACCCCATCCAGAAGCGCACGTCGGCATCCGGATAGCGGGCCGACAGGCTGTGGACCTCGTCATGGCCGGACAGATAGGCGGTGCGCTTGCCCACGACGGGCAGGTCCCATTCGCGGCCGACCTCGAACATGCGGTTCTCCTGCCAGGCGCCCTTCTGCCAGGAATAGACCGTGCCGGTGAACTCGCGGAAATTGATCTCGGGGTCGAAATTCGTGGCGAACCAGCGGCCATGGCTGCCCGCGTTGATGTCCACGATGTCGATGCTGTCGATCCGGTCGAAATACTCGTCCTCGGCCAGGCGCGCATAGGCGTTCACCACGCCCGGATCAAAGCCCGCGCCCAGCACGGCGGTGATGCCGGCCTTGGCCACGTCCTCGCGACGCTTCCATTCGTAATTGCCATACCAAGGCGGCGTCTCGCAGATCTTGGCCGGATCCTCGTGGATCGCCGTGTCGATATAGGCGGCGCCCGCGCGGATGCAGCCCTCAAGGACGGTCATGTTGATGAAGGCCGTGCCCACGTTGATGACGATGCCCGCATCCACCTGCCGGATCAGCGCCTCGACCGCGTCCGCGTCCATCGCGTCCAGCGCGTGGCTGGTCCAGGCCATGTCATGGCCCTTCTCGCGCAAGGACTGGATGATCGCGTCGGCCTTGGCCTGCGTGCGGTTCGCGATGTGCAACTCGCCGAACTCGGCCGCCCATTGCGCGACCTTGTGGGCCGTGACCTGGGCCACGCCGCCCGCACCGATGATGAGCACGTTCTTCTTCGCCAATTCTGTCTCCTTCAGGTGGCAGAGGATGGGTGGCCTCAGGACAGGCTGCCTTTGTATTCGTCGTAACCGAAGCTGCGGACGGTGCGGATCGTTCCGTCCTCCTCGCGGCGCGCGATGGCGGGCATGGCGACGCCGTTGAACCAGTTCTTCTTGACCATCGTGTATCCGGCCGCGTCCTGGATGCTGACCCGGTCGCCGATCCGCAGGGGCCGGTCGAAGCCCGCCTCTCCGAAGATGTCGCCCGCCAGACAGGTCTTGCCCGCGATCTGATAGCGGTGGTCACCCTCCTGCGGCAGGCGGGCGTCCTGGCGATAGATCAGCAGGTCCAGCATGTGCGCCTCGGTCGAGCTGTCCACGATCGCCACGGGCTTGCCGGTGTCGATGATGTCCAGGACGCTGACCTCCAGCGTGGTGGTGTTGGTGATACTGGCCTCTCCGGGCTCCAGATATGCCTGCACGCCGAAGCGGTCCTGGAAGGCCTTCAGCCGGTCGGCCAGCCGGTCCAGCGGATAGCCCTCGCCGGTGAAGTGGATGCCGCCACCCAAGGACACCCAGTCCAGGCGCTTCAGGATGGCGCCGAACTCGGTCTCGATCCGGGTCAGCTGGTGGTCGAACAGGTCGAAATCGCTGTTCTCGCAATTGTAGTGGATCATTACGCCGCTGATGCGGTCCAACGCGCTTTCCAGCCGCTCCACGTCGCCCTCGCCCAATCGGGAGAACGGCCGCGCCGGATCGGCCAGATCGAAGCCGCTGGTCGAGAAACGCGGGTTCAGCCGCAGGCCGGTCGCGATGCCCGCAGCCTTGGCGCCGAAGCGGTCCAGCTGCGAGAGGCTGTTGAAGATGATCTTGTCGGCGTAACCCACCGCCTCGTCGATCTCGTGATCGGCCCAGGCCACGGAATAGGCGTGGGTCTCCTTGCCGAAGGTCTCATGGCCCAGGCGCAGCTCATAGAGCGAGGAGGACGTGGTCCCGTCCATGTAGTCGCGCATCAGGTCGAAGACCGACCAGGTGGCGAAGCATTTCAAGGCCAGCAGCGCCTTGGCGCCCGATGCCTCGCGCAGCCGGGCCACCTTCTCCATGTTGGCGCGTAGGCGGGCCATGTCGATCAGGTAATGCGGCGTCTGCGGCAGGGTCATGGTCAACCTTACGTCAAGGAACACGGGAGGGGTGGGCGGTCGCGAAGCCGCGATATAGCCACGCCCCCCGGTCTTCGCAAGGAAACATGACGCGCCGGTGACGGCGGGTGGGCCCGTCAGGCGCCGCGCAGGTCGGCCGCCAGGCGGCGCAGCTCGCGCTTGACCAGCTCCAGCTCGGCGCGCAGGGCCGCGACCTCGGCGGCCATGTCCTCGTCCAGGGGACGGCCCGCCACCAGGGACAGCCGGGCCAGCGTCCGGCCCGCATCGGTCGCGTCGCCCTCGACCCCCTCGGGGACCGCCTTCAGCAGCAGCGTCTGCACCCCGTCGGACAGGACCGATCCGGGCAGCGCGACCTCGACCCGCCAGGCCCGCTCGCCGTCGGGGGTCAGCCGGGCCTCGGCCAGGACCTCGGCGTGCTGGATCAGCAGGACGCGGGCGGGGGGCTGGTCCGGGCCGGTCAGCCGGCCGCGCCAGACGCCCCCCTTCAGACCGTGGCTGTCGAATGTCGGCATCGCGGATTCCTCAGATCTGGGCGCGGGGATGGCGCGACAGGATCACGTCGCGCAGCACGACCGCGTTCATGTAGGGCGCCTCGAAGATCAGGTCCAGCCAGGCCTTGTCCACCGTCCGCTGCGACAGCTCGGCATAGCCCAGGTCGAATTCCACCACGCGGTCGCAGTTCCGCCCGGCAATCGGGTCGCCCATCTGGCGCAGGATGGTCTCGGTGTTCGGGCCCTGCTGGATGTTCAGCCGGGCATAGACGACGATCGGACGTTCCGCCTGCAGGGTCGATGCCAGCCGGACGATGTGATGCGTCCCCAGCTCCTCCAGCATCTCGGGGGGCAGGGTCAGCGAGAAGGACAGGAAGCTGCCCGAGAACCCCATCATCTCCAGTGCCAGGCCGTAATCGGTCAGGTCCGTCGCGCGGCGGTTGCGCGACTGGCGCAGGATCAGGGCGCGTTCGGGGCAGTCGTGGAACAGCGCGACCTCGTCGGACAGCCAGCGGCCGTTGTCGGGGGCGACCAGGGCGGCGGAGGCGATCGGCACCGTCATGACCTGCGGCCGCCAGCG
Source organism: Paracoccus sp. ME4 (assembly GCF_046736325.1). GTDB lineage: Bacteria > Pseudomonadota > Alphaproteobacteria > Rhodobacterales > Rhodobacteraceae > Paracoccus. Next base: position 378,568 of record NZ_CP151276.1, on the reverse strand, counting down.
CCGGTCCGTGCCCGCGGGCAGGTCCATGCGCGGCAGCGAATCGCGCGGGCCCAGGGACCGCGCATCCGCCAGGCGGATCACCTGCGACAGGTCGCGATGCAGGGCGTCGGCTTCGTCCCGCAGGGACTGGGGCAGCGGCCCGGGCTGCTGGCGCGTGCGGCGCAGGATCCGCGCCCATTGCCGGGCGGCACTGGCGCGGATGCGGCGCGCCAGCCAGCCGCGATCAGGCCGCGCCATGGTGCCCGGCCTGGATGGATGCGCGCCGCGGCACGGTCTTCTGCGGGACAAGGCGACGATTCGTCATTCGGTTCAGCCCGTTGGGTTCGTTTCATGGATAGACCGCAGGCTCGCATCGGACAAGCCTGCCGATCAGGCCGTCAGCGCGTCCAGCCGCGCGGCGCAGCGGAAATCGGCCTCCGTCAGCCCGCCCGCGTCATGGGTGCTGAAGCTCACCGCGCAATAGCCCCAACCGAAGGCGATGTCGGGATGGTGCCCCTCGCGGTTGCCCAGCCAGGCGGCCAGGTTGGCCATCTCGACCGCGCCGGCAAAGCCCTTGAAGGCAAAGCGGCGGGTGATGGCGCGCCCGTCCTCCGACAGGGTCCAGCCGGTCAGGGCGTCCAGATGGCGGGCGATCTCGTCCTCGGTCATGGGGGTGGCTCCTTTCATGGGTGTCACGTCACAGCAGGGGCGAGGCCAGCGCGCAGGCATTGTTGCGGATGCGCCGCAGCGCCGACCAGCCGCGCACCTCCTCCAGGCTCAGCGCGCGCGCTCGCTCGACATAGCTGGCCTGCCGCGCGTCCAGCGCCGCCACGAATTCGGGGTCGAAGACGGCCATGTTGACCTCGTAGTTCAGCTCGAAGCTGCGCCGGTCCAGGTTCGCGCTGCCGATCATGGCCATGCGCCCGTCCACGGTCAGGATCTTGGAATGCAGCAGCCCCCCCTGGAACAGCACCAGCCGCACCCCCGCGGCCAGCAGACCGTAATAGAACCCCTCGCTGGTCGCGCCGACGATCAGGCTGTCGTTGCGCGCAGGCAGGATCATCGTCACCTGCACCCCGCGCCGCGCCGCCGCCCGGATCGCCGCGTCCAGCGCGTCGTCGGGCACATAATAGGGCGTGGTGATGATCACCCGGTCGCGCGCGGCGTGCAGCATGGCCGACAGGCAGTCGCTGACGCTGCCCGCGCGCAGGTCGGGGCCGGTCGCCACCACCTGCGCCACGATGCCCGGATCGGCCTGGGGCGCCACCGGCTGCAGCATCGGTCCCAGGTCGCGGCCGGTATAGCTCATCCAGTCGGCCAGAAAGACCGCCTGCAGCTGGCGCACCGCCGGGCCGCGCACCGAGACGAGGATGTCCACCCAGGGCGCGAAGCGGGCCTTGATGCGGAAGGCCATGTCGGCACAGTTGCGGCTGCCGGTGAAGGCCAGCCGGTTGTCGATCACCAGGATCTTGCGATGGTTGCGCAGGTCCAGCCGCTGGAACAGCACGCTGATGAAGGGCAGGCCCCAGGGAAAGGCCGTCACGCATTCCACCCCCGCCTGCGCCATGCGGTCCCACAGCGCCGACCGCACCAAGAGCCGCGAGCCGAGCGCATCGACGATCACCCGGCACTGCACGCCGCGATCCTCGGCACGCATCAGCGCCTCGGCGATCTTGGTGCCGCTGGCATCGGGCAGCCAGATGTAGAACAGCACGTGTATGTGATCCTGCGCCCCGTCGATGGCCGCGACCAGATCGTCGATGGCCCCGTCGCTCTCCTCCAGCAGGCTCAGCACGTTGCCCGCCCGGGCCTCCATGCCGCCGACCGAGGCATTGGCCGCGATCACCGGCCCGGCCGGGTCGTCGCGGTCGGGCCGCACCATCGGCAGGCCCGGGTCGCGCCCGGTCAGGCGGTCGCGCACGTCGGCCATGCGCTGCACCTCGGCCTGGCTCATGCGGACCTCGCCGAACAGCAGATAGGCCAGGATCCCCAGCAGCGGCACCGCCTCGACCACCATGATCCAGGCCAGCCGGACCGAGGGTTCGATGCGCGGACGCATCAGCACGCGGGCGATGATCACCAGCGACAGCGTCGTATGCGTCAGGAAGAACAGCGTGGCCCACATGGCCCGCATCATCCGCGCGCCCCCCGGCAATTGCAATTCCCCCCGTCGCGGCCTATCTGGGGGCCTGAAACAGCCAAGGCCATTCGCGATGAACTGGATCACGAACTATGTCCGCCCGCGCATCAATTCGCTCTTCTCGCGGCGCGAGGTCCCCGAGAACCTGTGGACCAAATGCCCGGAATGCGGGACGATGCTGTTCCATCGCGAACTGTCGGACAACCTGAACGTCTGCACGACCTGCGACCACCACATGGCGATCACGCCGCGCGACCGCTTTGCCGCGCTGTTTGACGGCGGCGCCTTCGTCGAGGTCAAGGTCCCCGACCCCATCGCCGACCCGCTGCAGTTCCGCGACCAGAAGAAATATCCCGACCGGATGAAGGCCGCGCAGAAATCCACCGGCGAGAAGGAGGCCATGCTGGTCGCCGAGGGCGAGATCGGCCGCACCCCCATCGTCGCCGCCGCCCAGGATTTCAGCTTCATGGGCGGGTCGATGGGCATGTATGTGGGCAACGCCATCGTGGCGGCCGCCGAACGCGCGGTCCAGTCGGGCAAGCCGCTGGTCCTGTTCTCCGCCGCGGGCGGGGCGCGCATGCAGGAGGGCATCCTGTCGCTGATGCAGATGCCCCGCACCACCGTCGCGGTGGAGATGCTGCGCGAGGCGCGCCTGCCCTACATCGTCGTGCTGACCCATCCGACCACCGGCGGCGTCACGGCCAGCTATGCGATGCTGGGCGACATCCAGATCGCCGAGCCGAACGCCCTGATCTGCTTTGCCGGTCCCCGCGTGATCGAGCAGACCATCCGCGAGAAGCTGCCCGAGGGCTTCCAGCGCGCCGAATACCTGCTGGAACACGGCATGCTGGACCGGGTGACCCATCGCAAGGCGCTGCGCGACGAGCTGATCGGCGTGCTGCGCATGCTGGGCGGCCTGCCGACCGCGACGCGCGCGGACCTGCCCGCGCCCGCGGCCCCCTCCGCGGCGGCCGATGCCCCCGCCCCGGCGGCCGCGACCCCGCTGGCGGCGCCCAAGGCCGCCACGCCGACCCCGGCCGAATAAGCCCCTCCTGACCCACGTCGGCGCTCCGGGGGTCCGGGGGCCGGCCCTCTGGTGCGCCATGACGACCTCCGACACGATCCTGTCGCGCCTGATGGCGCTGCACCCCAAGGTCATCGACCTGTCGCTGGACCGGATGCACCGGCTGCTGGCGGCGCTCGGCCATCCGGAACGCGCCGTCCCGCCGGTCATCCATGTCGCCGGCACGAATGGCAAGGGCAGCACCCAGGCCATGATCCGCGCGGGCCTGGAGGCCGGGGGCGCGCGGGTCCATGCCTATACCTCGCCGCATCTGGCCGAGTTCCGCGAGCGCATCCGCCTGGCCGGCACGCTGATCGAGGACGCGGCCCTGGCCGATCTTCTGGCCGAGGTGGAGGCCGCCAATGACGGCCAGCCCATCACCTTCTTCGAGATCACCACCGCCGCGGCCTTCCTGGCCTTCGCGCGCACGCCCGCGGACTTCACCCTGCTGGAGGTGGGCCTGGGCGGGCGGCTGGACGCGACCAATGTGATCGCGGCGCCCCGGCTGACGGTGATCACCCCGGTCTCGATCGACCATCAGCAGTATCTGGGCGACACTCTGCCGCTGATCGCCGCCGAAAAGGCCGGGATCATCAAGCCCCGCGTGCCGGTCGTGATCGCCGCGCAGGAGGATGACGCGATGCGCGTGATCGAGGCCCGCGCCATGGGCCTCTCGGCCCCGATCTTGGCGCATGGGCAGCACTGGACAGTGGCGGCCGAACCGGGCGGGATGGTGTTTCAGGACGATCACGGACTGTGGGACCTGCCCCGCCCGGTGCTGATGGGCGCGCATCAGGTCCAGAACGCGGGCACCGCGCTGGCCGCGCTGCGCGCCTTGGGCGCGACCGAGGCGCAGGCCCGCGCCGCCGTCACCCGCGCCGAATGGCCCGCCCGCATGCAGCGCCTGCGTCGCGGTCCGCTGGTCGATCTGGCCGGGGGGGCGGAGCTGTGGCTGGACGGCGGGCACAACCCGGCGGGGGGCGAGGCGCTGGCCGCGACGCTGGCCGCCATGTCCGCGCGGCCCACGCATCTGATCTGCGGGATGCTGAACACCAAGGACATCGCGGGCTATCTGCGCCCGCTGGCGCGCGAGGCCGCCAGCCTGACCGCCATCGACATCCCCGGAGAGCCGAACACCCTGCCCGCCCGCGCCACCGCCGAGGCCGCGCGCGGCGTGGGCCTGCCCGCCACCGAGGCCGCGGATGCCGCCCAGGCCGTCGCGGCCATCACCGCGCGCGATCCGGGCGCGCGCATCCTGATCTGCGGCTCGCTGTACCTGGCCGGGCGCGTCCTGCGCGAGAACGGCTGACGCCCGCGCCGGGGCGTCAGGACCTCAGGCCCAGTCCCAGGGCGTCGTGAACTGACCCAGACGGGCCTGGACCTGCGCCTCGTCCTCCGTGCCCTCGCGCGACAGGCGGGCGACCAGGCCGCGCTTCTTGTCCTCGCGCACGTCCAGCACGCGGGTACCCGTCCCCTCCAGCGCGGCGTCATAGACGCGGGTGATCGCCAGCTTGCGCAGGTCGGGCTTGAAGATCTTGCCGACCGCGGTCTTGGGCAGCTCGGGCAGGATCTCGATATGCTTGGGGATGGCCGCGCGTTCGTGGATGTGGTCGCGCGCATGCGAGACCAGCTCGTCCACGGTGACGCTCGCCCCGCCGACCAGCTCCACATAGACGCAGGGCAGCTCTCCGGCAAAGCTGTCGGGCTGGCCGATGGCGCCGGCAAAGGCCACGGCCGGATGGGACAGCATCCCCTCCTCGATCTCGGCGGGGTCGATGTTGTGGCCGCCGCGGATGATCAGGTCCTTGGCGCGGCCGGTGATCCACAGATAGCCGTCCGCGTCGATGCGCCCCAGATCGCCCGTGCGCAGATAGATGTCGTCGGCGAACAGCTTATGGTTCTTGTCCACCTCGGTATAGGTCGAGCCGGGAAAGACGCCCGGATTGGCCACGCAGATCTCTCCGACCACGTCGGTCGGGCATTCGTGCACGCGCCCGGAATCGTCATGGTTCAGGATGCGCACATGCGTGTAGGGCAGCGGGATGCCCACCGATCCGACCTTCTTCAGCCCGTCCACCGGGTTGCAGCTGACCAGGCAGGTCGCCTCGGTCAGGCCGTAGCCTTCGGCGATCTCGACCCCCGTCGCGGCCTTGAAGCGGTTGTAGAGCTCGATCGGCAGCGGCGCCGAACCCGAGATCGCGGTCTTCAGGCTGCTGACATCGGCATTCACCGGACGCTGCATCAGGGCCGCGATGGCGGTCGGCACGGTGATCAGGAAGGTCGCCTGCCAGCGTTCGATCAGCTTCCAGAAATTGTCGAAGACCCCGTCGCCCCGGTATCCGGCGGGCGTGGGCATCACCACATGCGCGCCCGACGCGATGCAGGACATCAGCACCGGATAGGCCGCAAAGACGTGGAACATCGGCAGCGGGCACATCAGCACGTCGGTCTCGTCGAAGAGCAGCGTCCCTCCCAGCCAGCCGTTGTAGATCATGCCGCTGTACTTGTGCTGCGCGACCTTGGGCGTGCCGGTGGTGCCGCCGGTGTGGAAGTAGGCCGCGACCCGGTCCTGCCGCGGGTCGTCGAACTCAAGGCCTGTGTGCTTCCTTGCGCTGGTCGCGGCCTCGAAATCCAGGACCTTGGCCTTGTGCGTCACCTTCACCTTGGGTCGGATCAGCGGCACGATGAAGCGCTTCAGCCCGCGCAGGTGCCGGTTCAGGTCGATCTCGATCACATGGGTGACGCCGGGGGCCTGGGCCACGGCCTCGGCCGCCTTCTGCGCCACGTCGGTCTTGGGGAAGGCCTTCAGCGTCACCAGCACCTTGGCCCGGGTCTCGCGCAGGATGCCGGCGATCTGGGTCGCGTCCAGCAGCGGGTTGATGGGGTTCACGATGCCCGCGGTCGCGCCCGCAAGCAAGACGACCGGGGTCTCGATCGTGTTGGGCAGCAGATAGGCCACCGTGTCGGTCGGCCCCACGCCCAGGCTGCGGAACAGGTTGGCGGTCTCGGTCACCCGCTCCAGAAGCTCCTGCCAAGTCAGGGTGACGGAGGGGTCCTTGGGGCCGGACAGCAGCTGGAACGACAGGGCCGGGCGCTGCGGGAACCGGGCGGCGGTGCGCGACAGGAATTCGTGGATGGTCACCGGCAGGTCGCGCGCGTCATAGGCGCTTTCGTCCTCGACGCGGTTGCGGTCGTCATAGCTGCTGAACTTGCCCATCGGTTCCCCCATGCATTCCGGCACCGCACGGATGCGGCCCCTCCCTGCGGGGCAGGATGGGACGATATGGCCGAACGGGGCAAGTGCCTGGCGGCGCAGGCTGCGCGAAAACGCCGCGTCAACCCAAGGTCGGACGCGGCGTCACATGGCGGGGGCTCAGGCGGCGGGGATGCGCAGGACCTGACCGGGATAGATCTTGTCGGGGTCGCTCAGCATCGGGCGGTTCGCCTCGAAGATCGCGTTGTAGCGGTTCGCGTCGCCCAGATGTGCCTTGGCGATGGCCGACAGGGTCTCGCCCTTCTTGACCGTGTGGAAGACCGGCTCGGGGGCGTCCGCGGGCAGGTCGGCCTCGACCTTGGCGATGCCCTCGATGTTGCCGACGGCCAGGATCAGCTTCTCCAGCGTCTCGCGGTCGGCGCCCTTCGATTCGACGACCACCGTGTCGCCGCGCAGGCGCAGATGAACGTCGTCGCCGTCCAGGTTCAGCGCGCGCAGCTCGGCCTTCAGCGCGGCGACCTTGCGCTGCGTGTCGGCGTCATGGGCCGGAGCTGCGGCGGGTGCGGGTGCGGGTGCTGCGGCGGGCGTGGCGGCCTCGGCCTTGCCGAAGACCGATTTCCCGGCGTCCTTGACGAAATCCCAGATGGGCATGGCGGCTGTCCTCCTGCTGCTGTGCATCCGAACGATGCAGGGATCGGCAGGGTTCCGCCCGCCCTGCGACCGATCGGCGTCGGAGGCGTCAACCTCTTGTTCACACTTGTCTGGTAGACCATTCCCCATCGGACTGACGACGACCAGGAACGCACCGATGCCTCACCGACCCGGCCCCTTGGCCGCCCTTCTGCTGGCCTGCGCCGCCGGCGCCTGCGCCCCCGCCACCCAACGCCCGACGGGCACCGACCCCTACGCGGTCCAGGTGGGCCAGCCGGGCGAGGCGACCTGCCTCGCCACCGCCGCGGCCCACAACGCCCAGGCCGCCGCCGCCACCAACCGCGCCCGTGCCCGCGCGGGCCTGCCGCCGGTCCAGCCCGACCCGCACCTGGCCCGCGTCGCGGCGCGTCATTCCTGCGACATGGCGCTTCGCGGACGCATGACCCATCTGGGCAGCACCACGACGGGGCCGATGATGCGGCTGCGCGAATCGGGCTATGCACCCACCATCTCGGCCGAGAACATCGCGGCCGGCCCCTTCTCGCTGCCCCGCGTGCTGGACGAATGGGCGGCCTCTCCGGGGCATCTGGACAACATCCTGCTGCCGCAGGTACGCGATTTCGGCGTGGGGCGGGCCGTGGCCGAGGATGGCCGGACGGTCTACTGGACCGCCGTCTATGCCGCGCCGCGCCCCTGACGCCCGCCGGCCTGAACCATTGCGTTCACGCGAGGAACCGGCCTAGGCTGGCCGCTCCACACGAACCCGGGGAGGGGCCGCCATGCGTCCTGCACTGTCCTGCGCCGCGCTTCTGGCGCTGATCCTGACCACCGGGGGGGCGCTGGCCGCCCCCGCCTGCACGGCGCCCCCCATGCCCGACAGCCAGGCCATGGCCGATGCGGTGAACCGGCTGCGCGCGCAGGCGGGGGCACCCGCCCTCCAGGCCCATCCGGCGCTGGCCCGGGCCGCCGCCGATCAGGCCTGCGCCATGGCGGGGCGCGGCCGCCTCAGCCATGCCGGCGGGGGCGGCGTCAAGGCGCGGACCCGCGCGGCGGGCTATGGCGCGTCCGCCATCGCGGCCGAGAACATCGCCGCCGGTCAGCCCGATGCCGGGGCGGCGCTGTCCAGCTGGGCGGCATCGGGCGGGCACCGGGCGAACCTGCTGAACCCGCGGCTCAGACATCTGGGCATCGGGCGTGCGGTGGCCGCAGACGGGCGCACGCCCTTCTGGTCGCTGGTCCTGGCCGCCCCGCGCTGACGCTCAGACCGCCTCGGCGGGAAGCCGCGGCCCGTCGGTGAACTGCATCCGCGCCAGGCGCGCATAGAGCCCGTCCTGCGCGACTAGCTGATCGTGGCTGCCTTGGGCTGCGATGCGGCCCTGATCCAGCACCACGATGCGGTCGGCCTGCTTCACCGTCGCCAGGCGGTGGGCCACGACGATGGTGGTGCGCCCCTGGGCCAGCCGTCCGACGGCGGCCTGCACCAGCGCCTCGGATTCGGCGTCCAGCGCGCTGGTGGCCTCGTCCAGCAGCAGGATCGGCGCGTCGCGCAGCATGGCGCGCGCGATGGCGATGCGCTGGCGCTGGCCGCCCGACAGCATGACGCCCCGTTCGCCCAGGGCGGTGTCATAGCCCTGCGGCAGGGCCGCGATGAAGTCATGCGCATGGGCGGCGCGGGCGGCGGCCTGGACCTCGGCGTCGCTGGCCTCGGGACGCCCGAGGCGGATGTTCTCGGCGGCGGATGCGGCAAAGATCACCGGGTCCTGCGGCACCAGCGCGATGCGGCTGCGCAGATCGACCCGCGCCAGATCGCGCAGATCGACGCCGTCCAGCGTCACCCGCCCCGCCTGCGGGTCCCAGAAGCGCTGGATCAGCTGGATCACGGTGGTCTTGCCCGCGCCGGACGGGCCGACCAGGGCCACGGTCTCTCCGGGGCGGATGGTCAGGTCGATGCCGTCCAGCGCCGCGATGTCGGGGCGCGAGGGAAAGTTGAAGCGCAGCCCGCTCAGCGCGATCTCGCCGCGCAGCGGGCTGGGCAGGGACGCGGGGCGGGCCGGATCGGTCAGGGTGTCCTCGGCCGACAGCAGCTCGGCCAGACGCTCGGTCGCGCCGGCGGCGCGCTGCAGCTCTCCCCAGATCTCGGACAGGGCGCCCGCGCCGCCCGCAACCAGGATCGCATAGATCACGAACTGCACCAGCTGGCCCGCGGTCATCACCCCCGCCTGCACGTCGCGCGCGCCGACCCACAGCACGCCGATGACGCCCGCGAAGATCAGGAAGATCACGATGGCGGTCATCACCGCCCGCGTGCCGATGCGCGTCCGCGCCACTTGGTAGGACTGTTCGGTGACCGCATCGAAGCGGTCGATGCTGCGCGCCTCGGCGGTATAGGCCTGCACGGTCTGCGCGGCCAGCAGCGTCTCGGACGCGGTGCCGGACGACGCCGCGATCCAGTCCTGGTTCTGGCGCGACAGCACGCGCAGGCGGCGGCCCAGCACGATGATCGGGATCAGGATGGCGGGCACGATCAGCAGGACCAGCCCCATCAGCTTCAGCGAGGTCAGCGCCAGCATCGCCAGCCCGCCCGCCAGCACCAGCAGGTTGCGCAGCGCGATGGACAGCGACGATCCCACGACCGACTGGATCAGCGTGGTGTCGGTGGTGATGCGCGACAGGATCTCTCCGGTCATGACCCGTTCGAAGAAGGCGGGCGACAGGGTGATGACGCGGGCATAGACCGCCTTGCGGATGTCGGCCACGACCCGCTCGCCCAGACGCGTCACGAAGAAGTAGCGCGCCGCCGTCCCCAGGGCCAGCAGCGCCACGATCATGAGCGCCGCGCCGAAGTAGCGGTCCAGAAGGCCCGCGCCGTCGTCGAAGTTGTCGACGACCCGGCGCGCGGCCAGAGGCAGGATCAGGCTGATCGCGGAGGTCACCACCAGCGCCACCAGCGCCAGCACCATCTGCCCGCGATAGGGCCGCATGAAGGGCCACAATGCGCCCAGCGCTCCGACCCGGCGGCTGGTCGGCCGGTCTTCCACAAGTCTTGCGCCGCGTGCCATGCCCGTCCGCCTGTCCCAGTTGCCGCCCCCGGTCTAAGGGGCCGCCGCCGCAAGGACAAGCGCGCGGCCTGTCACAGCACGATCCGTCCCTGCCGCAGCGCGTCCTCCAGCAGGTCGACGGCCTGCGCCAGCCGCCCGTCGATCAGCTCCAGATAGCGCGTCCAGTCGTCCATGCCGCCCAGATCGGCCGCACCGTCGGATATGCCGCGCAGCCCGATCAGCGGCAGGCCGAAATGCTGGGCCACGCGCAGATGCGCGAAGGTCTCCATGTCGACCATGTCCTCGGCGATGGCGCCATAGGCCGCGCCGCTGACGATGTCGCCGCCGGTGGACAGGCTGGCCACGGGCAGGCCCGGAATGCGGTGCGGCAGGTCGATCACCCGCGGCAGGTCCAGAAGCGGCGTGCACCCGCGCTCGAACCCCAGGGCGCTGGCATCCATGTCGCGCCAGGCGACGGCGCCCACCTGATAGACCTGCGTCTGCGCCAGCCGCGCCGACCCGGCCGACCCCAGGGACACGATCAGCCGCGGGCGGGCGGTCATCTGGGCCAGGGCGGCGGTCAGCTGGACTGCGGCCTCGATCGGGCCGATCCCGGTCATCAGGGGGGAGATGCGCGCGCGCAGGGCGGGGCCGTATTCGGGCTGGGCGGCCATCACGAACAGGACGGGCAGGCCGGCGATCAGGTCGGTCATGGGCACCTCGGGGCGGGGGTAACGGTCCTGCCGGGGTCGCATGCGCGCCGGGCCGCGGTCAAGCGGGGGCCTTGCGGGTCCGGTCCGGGTCGTGGCAGGGGTGCGGAAACGGACAACACAGGCGGGACGGGCATGGGCCGGGTCAGCGATCTCTATCGGCAGCGCATCGCGGCGGGCGTGCTGCGCCCGGACCCCGCGCAGGCGGCGATCCTGCCGCTCATGGACCGCGTGCTGGAGGAGATGGAGGCCGCCCCGGCCGCAGCGCCCCGCCGGTCGGCCTGGCGGGCGTTCCTGGGCGTGGGCAGCCCCGAGGTGGCCGTGCCGGTGCGCGGCCTTTACCTGTGGGGCGGGGTCGGGCGTGGCAAGTCGATGCTGATGGACCTGATGGCCGAGGCCGCAGGCCCCATCCCCTGCCGCCGCGTGCATTTCCACGAGTTCATGCAGGAGATCCAGGCCGGGCTGAACGCCGCCCGCAGCCGCGGCGAGCAGGACACCGTCCGCCCCGTGGCCGAGGCCGTCGCCCGCGAGACCCGCCTGCTGTGCTTCGACGAGATGCAGATCACCGACATCGCCGATGCGATGATCGTCGGGCGGCTGTTCCAGGTGCTGTTCGACCAGGGCGTGACGGTGGTCACCACCTCGAACCGGGTGCCCGAGGACCTCTACAAGCACGGGCTGAACCGGCAGCTGTTCCTGCCCTTCATTGCGCTGATCCGCGAGCGGATGGAGGTCGTCTGCCTGGACAGCACGACCGACTATCGCCAGAACCGCCATGGCGGGCCGGTCTGGTTCGCGCCCGCCGATGCGGCGGCGCGGGCGGCGCTGGACGCGGCGTGGCGGGACCTGACCGGCGGCGCGGACCCCGCGCCCCTGGTCCTGCCGGTGCAGGGCCGCGCGGTGACGCTGCCCGCCCATGTCGGGCGCGCGGCGCGCTCCAGCTTCTGGGACCTGTGCGGCAAGCCCCTGGGCCCGGCCGACTACCTGGCGGTCGCCAAGGCGGTGGACGTGCTGCTGATCGACGGGGTGCCGCGGCTCTCGGCCTCGAACTACAACGAGGCCAAGCGGTTCGTGACGCTGATCGACGCCCTCTATGAGGCGCGGGTGCGGCTGATCGCCAGCGCCGCGGATGAGCCGGAACAGCTCTACAACGAGGGCGAGGGCAGCTTCGAGTTCGAACGCACCGCCTCGCGCCTGCGCGAGATGCAGGATGCCGATTGGGGGCGGCGCGACTAGGGCCGCGCCCGGTCAGACGCCCATGGTGCGGCGGCCCCGCGCCACCAGGTCGCGCAGCTCCTGCGCCGTGACGGCACCGAACACGGCCTCGTCGCCGCAGATGAAGGTCGGCGTGCCCATCAGCCCCATGTGATCGGCCAGCAGGAAGCTGGTCGAGATGTGCCGCTCCACCGGGTCGCTGGCCATGCCCTCGCGCAGCGCGTCCTCGTCCAGGCCCAGATCGCGCACGGTGCGCATCACGGTCGCCTCCTCGGCGCGGCCGCGCATCGACAGAAGCGCCGCGTGCAGCCGCCAGTAGTTCCCGCCGGGCAGCGCCGCCAGCGACACCCGCGCGGCGAAATCCGACCCCGCACCGAAGACCGGCCATTCGCGATAGACCACCCGCAGCGCCGGATCGGACCGCACCAGGTCCGAGATCAGCGGCAGCATCGTGCGGCAATGCGGACAGTTGTAGTCGAAGAACTCGGTCAGGGTGATGTCGCCCTGCGGATTGCCCAGCACCGGCGCGGTCGGGTCGCGCTCCAGCGCGGCGCGCAGCTCCTCGGGCATGGGGTTGGCGCGGTCCTGCGCCAGCACGGGCAGCGCGGGCAGCAGCGACAGGGCGGCGGCCTGGGCCAGAAGGTCGCGGCGGTTGGGCATGGCTTGTCCTTTCGGCGGCGGCAGGGTCTGATGATCCGGCGTAACCCGAAGGCCCAGTGATGCGTAAGCCGCGACAGGACCCCGCCCCGGTCACGATGCCGTCAGACCCCGTCTGCCCGCTTTGCCTGCGGCCGATCCCGCCCGACGTGCCGCAAAGCCGCCATCACCTGATCCCCAAGCTGAAGGGCGGCAAGGGCGGCCCGACCGTCCTTCTGCACCACATCTGCCACAAGACCATCCACAAGACCCTGCGCGAGGCGGAACTGGCGCGCCATTTCAACACGGTCGAGGCGCTGCGCGCCCATCCCGACCTGGCCCGGTTCTGGGCCTGGGTCGCCCGCCGCCCGCCGGGATTTCTGGGCCGCGCGCGCTGAGGCGGATTGGCTGTTTGCGCCAGGGCGATTCGGGCGCATCCTTGTCCCACCGCCCCATCGGAGATCTGCCATGCGCCTGTCCCTTCTCGCCCTGCTGTCGGTCCTGGCCGCGCCCGCGGCCCTGGCCCAGACCCGGCCCGCCCCCGAACCCGAACCCGCCCCCCAGGCCGAACCCGCCCCCCAGGCCGAGACGCCCCCGATGCCGCAGATGCCCGCCGGGACCGGCGGATCGCGCTGCGGCGCGGGGCGTCCGGTCCTGTCCTGAGGCCGAACCCCGGGCCCGGCCCGGCAAGAGGCGCCGTGCAGAAAACCCGCGCGCGCCAGCCGCCCCGCGGCCCCGGTCGGCGCGGCTTGTGAACGATGGGGTTCGCCCCGTGCCCGCCGCGCGGGGGGTGGCGGGCGTGCCGCTCACGGACGCTCACGATCCTGTGGTTGCATCCGGGTCACGCCGCGCGCGGCGGCGCGGGGCGCGGCCCTGTCGTCCGGGCGTCTTCGGGTCTAGGTCCGCAGGCCTGAGACCAATCGGAGAAGACCCATGAAATTTGCATCCACCGCCATCGCCGCCGTCCTGTTCGCCGGCGCCGCCCATGCCGGCGGCATCGTCGCACCGGTCGTCGACGCCGCGCCGGTGGCCGTCGTCGCCCCCGTCGTCGCCCCCGTGTCCGACTGGTCGGGCTTCTATGCCGGTCTGCAGTACGGCCAGGGCGATGCTGAAGTGTCCTTCGAGGGCGACTCGGTCTCCGAGGACTTCGACGCCTACGGCCTGTTCGGCGGCTACAACCGCGACTTCGGCAAGTTCGTCCTGGGCGGCGAACTGGACTACAACCGCGTCGATTTCGACAATGGCGGCGACGCCGACCTGGCCCGCCTGCGCGGCCGTGCCGGCTATGACCTGGGCCGCTTCATGCCCTACGTCACGCTCGGCGCCGCGTACCTGGACGGCGACGATTTCTCCGAGACCGGCCTGACCTACGGCATCGGCGCCGACTTCAAGGTGACCGAGCGCTTCCTGGTCGGTGCGGAATACACCCGTCAGGACTTCAGCGACGTGGACGGCCAGGACGGCCTGGACCTGGACGCCGACATGGTGCAGCTGCGCGCCACCATGCGCTTCTGATCCCTGCCGGATCACCGACCGCACGGAAAGGGCGGCCCCTCGGGGCCGCCCTTTTCAGATCGGCACGACGCCGTCCAGCAGTCCGGTCTTGTAATCCGCATAGGTCTGGCCTGTGCCCTGAACCAGCCAATCGGTGCGGCCGTTGCGGCTGGTGCCGAACAGCAAGGCCGCCGCGGCGCTCGGGCTTCCGACCGCCAGATCCTGAACCAGGCGAAACCTGCCTCCCGGCGCGCTAACGGCCCGACCGGATTCAAGGGCCTGCTCGCGCAGCACCCGCAGCGTCTCGCGCAGCGATGGCGCGGTGTTCAGGTCTCCGGTCGCACCCGCCAGGATCACGAACTCACCCTCCGTCTCCACGGCGACCGCGTGGATACCCTTTGCGGCATGGGTCAGCACGAAACTCGGGCGCCCTGTCGAGGGCAGGGAAGCCTGGTCATCGGTACCCTGTCCGTCGGCGGACAGGGTCGTCGTCGAGGTCTCCGGAATGACGGTCCTCGGATGCGGTCGCCGCAGCTGGTCGACACCGATCACCGGCAGCACAAGGCGGATTTGATCGAGAAAGGTTTCCATGTCGGCCACATCGGCCTCCGGCAGGCGCTCGAACCCCGGATCCGTCCGGTTCAAGACGACGCTCTTGCGGGCATCCTTGAGCAGGCTGATGAGCCGCGATCAAGATATCGGACATGGGCCTTGGTCAGGGTCATGTCCGTGCTGGTGATCGCCACGGCACGATCCCAGCAACCATTCTTATTGTCGCGGGCCGCTCGCTTTCCGCCAGGGATCGGATCACCGGATGGACGCCCGTCGTGAGCATCTCGGGACGGCGCAGCCCATCCTCCAGCCGGATTCGGGGCATCGCCGGAAGATGCCCCGTCCAGGCGACGGTCGCCGCCGTCCGAATGACGTTCGGCCAGGACGGGCCTGACCGAACGCCCCTTGCTCATCAGCGGGTGAACTTCTTGTACTTCACCCGCTTCGGCTCCACCGAATCCGGGCCCAGACGGCGGATCTTGTCCTCCTCATAGGCCTGGAAGTTGCCCTCGAACCATTCGACATGGGCGTCGCCCTCGAAGGCCAGGATATGCGTGCACAGCCGGTCCAGGAAGAAGCGGTCGTGGCTGATGATCACCGCGCAGCCCGCGAAATCCTCCAGCGCCGCCTCCAGCGCCTGCAGCGTCTCGACGTCCAGGTCGTTGGTCGGTTCGTCCAGCAGCAGCACGTTGCCGCCCGACTTCAGCAGCTTGGCCATGTGGACGCGGTTGCGTTCGCCGCCCGACAGCTGGCCGACCTTCTTCTGCTGGTCGCCGCCCTTGAAGTTGAAGGCGCTGCAATAGGCGCGGCTGTTCATCGACGCATCGCCCAGCACGATCTGCTCGGCGCCGCCGCTGATCTCCTCCCAGACCGTCTTGCCGGGGTCCAGCGCGTCGCGCGACTGGTCCACATAGGACAGCTGCACCGTGTCGCCCAGGGTGATCGAGCCCTCGTCGGGCTGCTCGTTGCCCGTCAGCATGCGGAACAGCGTGGACTTGCCCGCGCCGTTCGGGCCGATCACGCCGACGATGCCGCCGGGCGGCAGGGCAAAGTCCAGCCCCTCGATCAGCAGCTTGTCGCCCATGGCCTTCTTCAGGCCCTCGACCTCGATCACCTTGCCGCCCAGACGCTCGCCGTTGGGGATGATGATCTGCGCGCGGGCCAGCTTGTCGCGCTCGGACTGGCTGGCCAGCTCGTTGTAGGCGTTGATGCGGGCCTTGGACTTGGCCTGGCGCGCCTTGGCGCCGGCGCGGATCCATTCAAGCTCGCGCTCCAGCACCTTCTGCTTGGACTTGTCCTCGCGGGCCTCCTGCTCCAGCCGCTTGGCCTTCTGCTCCAGCCAGGCCGAATAGTTGCCCTCGTAGGGGATGCCGCGGCCGCGATCCAGCTCCAGGATCCAGCTGGTGATATCGTCCAGGAAATAGCGGTCGTGGGTCACGGTCAGGATCGTGCCCTTGTACTCGATCAGGTGCTTCTGCAGCCAGGCGATGGTCTCGGCGTCCAGGTGGTTGGTCGGTTCGTCCAGGAGCAGCATGTCCGGCGCCTCGAGCAGCAGCTTGCACAGCGCGACGCGGCGCTTCTCGCCGCCCGACAGGGTGGTCACGTCCGCATCGTCGGGCGGGCAGCGCAGGGCCTCCATCGCCACGTCGATCTGGCTGTCCAGATCCCACAGGTTCTCGGCGTCGATCTGGTCCTGCAGGGCGGCCATCTCGTCGGCGGTCTCGTCCGAGTAGTTCATGGCCAGCTCGTTGTAGCGGTCCAGGATCGCCTTCTTGGCGGCCACGCCCAGCATCACGTTGCCGCGCACGTCCAGCGATCCGTCCAGCTGCGGCTCCTGCGGCAGATAGCCGACGGTCGCGCCCTTGGCGGCCCAGGCCTCGCCGGTGAAGTCCTTGTCCCAGCCCGCCATCACGCGCAGCAGGGTGGACTTGCCGGCGCCGTTCACGCCCACGACGCCGATCTTGACGCCGGGCAGGAAGTTCAGGCGGATGTTCTCGAACACCTTCTTGCCGCCGGGATAGGTCTTGGACACGCCGTCCATGTGATAGACGAACTGATAGGCCGCCATGGGGAATTCTCCTGCGAATGCTTTGCCCCCATGTAGGCGAAAGCGCGCCCGGAAGAAAGGGAGGCGCTCGGCTCAGCGCAGTTCGGCGACGAATTCCGGTCCCAGGTGGTCGCGGAGGAAATCGACCTGCGGGGCCAGACGGTCCTCCAGCGCGGCGATGGCCTCGGGCGGGGGCATCAGGCCGGGGGCGTTGGCAAAGACCTTCCGGTCCAGATCGGTGTAGAAGCCCGGCCCGATGCCCAGATGGGCCTCGACCGCATCCATGACGGCGTGGGGACGCGCCGCGATGCGCCCGAAGGGCAGGACCAGCATGTCGGGATAATGCGCCTGCCAGCGCGGCAGGTAGCGGGCATAGTCGCCGCGCTCGTCCAGGACCGGGTTCGCCACCTCGGCCAGCCAGTCGGCGGTGCTGGCGGGGGCGCGCTTCTCGCGGCGCAGGTTCATGCGCAGCTGCGACACGGCGCGGTCCACGGGATGGCGGATCAGGTAGATCACCCGCGCCTTGGGCAGCAGCGCCCGGACCGCGGCCACGCCCACCTCGGGCAGGGCGGAGTATTCAGGGGTGAAGTCCATCGGCGTTGCATGGGTCGGCGCGGGGGCGAAGACGCGCTTGTACCACTGGTTGTGGAACATCTTGCCCGATGTCACCGCATCCAGATAGGCGTCCAGCGCGGGCTCCATCGGCACCTGCCGCATCCGGTGCCGCTCGCGGATCTCCTGGGGCTTGTTGCGATAGTGCCAGGCGATCCAGCGGCGGTGTTCGGGGATGTGCAGGTGGTTGAAGTACTGGACCTCCTTGAAGGGCGGGATCCAGACCTGCGGATGCTGGCCCAGCATCTGCGCCAGCCAGCTGGTCCCGGCCTTCTGCGCGCCGATGCACAGTGCGCCGGGCTTGCGCGGCTGTCCCTCGGGGTCGAAGGCCGGGCTGATGGCCAGCGTGGTCACCAGCCGCGCCAGCGCGTCCTCAGTCGTCGCGTCGTCCCCAGAGGTCATACTCGCCCGCCTCATCCACCGTCACGGTCAGCATATCGCCGGGCTTCAGCCCGTCAAACCCCTGATCGATGAACAGGTTGCCGTCGATCTCGGGGGCGTCGGCCATGGTCCGGCAGGTGGCGCCGCCCTCGTCGACCTCGTCCACGATCACATGCTGGCGGGTGCCGACCTTGGCCTCCAGCTTGGCGGCGCTGATGGCCTGGGCCTTCTCCATGAAGCGGTCATAGCGGTCCTGCTTGACCTCGGGCGCGACATGGTCGGGCAGGTCGTTGGCGCGCGCGCCCTTGACGTTCTCGTACTGGAAGGCGCCGACGCGATCCAGCTGCGCCTCGTCCAGCCAGTCCAGCAGGGTCTGGAACTCGGCCTCGGTCTCTCCGGGATAGCCCACGATGAAGGTCGAGCGCAGGGTGATCTCCGGGCAGACCGCGCGCCAGGCGGCGATCTCGTCCAGCGTCTTCGCCGCCGCCGCCGGGCGCGCCATGCGGCGCAGGACGTCCGGGTGGGCGTGCTGGAACGGGATGTCCAGATAGGGCAGCACCAGGCCCTCCGCCATCAGCGGGATCAGGTCGCGCACATGCGGATAGGGATAGACATAATGCAGCCGCACCCAGGCCCCGAGGCTGCCCAGATCGCGCGCCAGGTCGGTGATGTGCGCGCGATGCCCCCGGTCGGTCGCGTGCTTCAGGTCCAGCCCATAGGCGCTGGTGTCCTGGCTGATCACCAGCAGCTCCCTGACCCCGGCCTCGACCAGACGCTCGGCCTCGCGGATCACGGCATGGGCCGGACGGCTGACCAGACGCCCGCGCATGTCGGGGATGATGCAGAACTTGCACTTGTGATTGCAGCCTTCCGAGATCTTCAGATAGCTGTAATGGCGCGGCGTCAGGCTGACGCCTGAGGCAGGCAGCAGGTCGATGAACGGATCGGGCCGGGGCGGCACGGCGGCATGGACCGCGTCCAGCACCTGTTCGTACTGATGCGGCCCGGTCACGGCCAGGACCTTGGGATGCGCGCCGGTGATGTAGTCGGGCTCGGCCCCCAGGCAGCCGGTCACGATCACGCGGCCGTTCTCGCGCAGCGCCTCGCCGATGGCGTCCAGGCTCTCGGCCTTGGCGCTGTCCAGGAAACCGCAGGTGTTCACCACCACCGCGTCCGCACCGTGATAGTCGGCGCTGATCGCATAGCCTTCGGCCCTGAGGCGGGTCAGGATGCGTTCGCTGTCCACCAGCGCCTTGGGACATCCCAGGGACACCATGCCGATGGTCGGCTGACCGTCGCGGCGGTCATCCGGGACGCGCGCACGCGCAAGGTCGGGGCGAAGTTCGGGCGGGTTCTGCTGCATCCGCCGCAGATAAGCGATTCGCGGCCCTGGGGGAAGCCCGATCCGCGCGGTTTCAGCGGCGGCCCATCAGGCGGCGCAGGATCTTGAACAGGGCGAACAGCTTGAACAGTCGGGCCATGGGGTCTCCTTCGGGTATGGCATGGGCCGCGGGTCCTGCGGCCGGGACAGGGGAACGCAGCCGGCGCCTGCGGGTTTCGCCCGCATGGCGGAACGGACCGGCGTCGCCGGAACGTGATTTCCGTTCCGCGCCATCCTTGCCGAAGGTAGCCCCATGAGACGCATCCGCCTTGCCCTGATCCTGACCGCCGCCCTGGCCGCTGCCGCCGCCCCCGCCACCGCGCAGGAGGGCATCCGCCGCGCGGGCCAGTTCATCGACGTCTGGAACAACCGCGGCGGCAACGTGCTGCAGATGGTCCAGACCCGGCAGGAGTTGGCCTCGTCGGGGCGGACGGTGCGCATCCGCGGATACTGCCGGTCGGCCTGCACGATCCTGACGACCATGCCCAATGCCTGCCTGGGGCCGGGCGCGCGGATCGGGTTTCACGCGCCCCGCATCCAGGGCACACAGATCATCCCGCCCTATGTCGACCAGATCATGGGCAACTTCTATCGCGGCGGCATCCGCGACCGGTGGTTCGGCGGCTGGAACCGGTCGATGGAGATGCAGGTGATCACCGCCCGCGACTATGTCCGCATGGACCCGCAGGCGCGCATCTGCGACAGCCTGACCCGGCCGCGCCGCTAGTCGCGCAGGCGCCAGCCGGTGGCGAAGATCCAGCGGATCACCGCCAGGCAGATCACGACCATGATCGCGACCGCCACCAGCGACACGCCCACCGGCACGTCGGCCAGCCCGAAGAACGACCAGCGAAACCCCGAGATCAGGTAGAGGACCGGGTTCAGCTTGGCCACGCCCTCCCAGAAGGGCGGCAGCATGCTGGCCGAGTAGAAGGCCCCGCCCAGGAAGACCAGCGGCATGATGACCATCATCGGCACGATCTGCAGCTGCTCGAACGACTTGGCCCAGAGCCCGATGATGAAGCCAAGAAGGCTGAAGCCGATCGAGGACAGGATCAGGAAGCCGATCATCCAGAACGGATGCAGGATGTGGACGCCGACGAAGGCGAAGCTGGTCAGCAGGATGACCAGGGCGATCAGGATGGCCTTGGCGGCGGCGGCGCCGACGAAGCCCATCGTCACCTCGATCCAGCCGACGGGAGAGACCAGATATTCGAAGATCGTCCCGCTGAACTTGGGGAAGTAGATGCCGAAGCTTGCGTTGCTGACGGCCTGCTGCAGCACGGTCAGCATCATCAGGCCGGGCACGATGAAGGCGCCGTACTCGACCCCCTCGACCGACTGGATGCGCCCGCCGATGGCCGCGCCGAAGACCACGAAATAGAGGATGGTGGACAGGACCGGCGATGCCAGCGACTGCCAGATGGTGCGGAAGAAGCGCATCATCTCGTGGTGGAAGATGGCCCAGACGCCATGCCAATTGATGCTCATGCCGCGTCCTCGGAAACCAGGGAAAGAAAGACGTCCTCCAGGCTGGACTGCCGGGTGGACACGTCGCGCACGGTGATGCCCTGGGCGGCCAGATCGCCCAGAAGACGCGCGATGCCGGTGCGTTCGGCCCGCGTGTCATAGTCGAAGGCCAGCCGGCGGCCGTCCTCCGACAGGGTCAGGCCCCGGCCCTCCAGGGCCGCGGGAATGGCGGCCAGGGGCTGGTCCAGGTCGATGGACAGGGTCTTGCGGCCGAACTCGCCCATCAGCTCCGACGTGGGCTTGACCAGCAGCAGGCGGCCCTTGGCGATCACGCCAATGCGGTCGGCCATCTCCTCGGCCTCCTCCAGGTAATGGGTGGTCAGGATGATGGTCACCCCCTCGCGGCGCAGATCGGCCACGACCTCCCACATCTCGCGGCGCAGGGCCACGTCGACGCCCGCGGTGGGTTCGTCCAGGAACAGCACCTTGGGCTGGTGCGACAGCGCCTTGGCGATCAGCACGCGGCGCTTCATGCCGCCCGACAGCTCGCGCGTGGCGGCATGGCGTTTGTCCCACAGCGACAGCGACCGCAGGATGCGCTCGATGTAAGCCTCGTCCGGGGGCATGCCGTAGAGGCCGCGGGTGAAGCGGACGCAGTTGATGACCTTCTCGAAGGGCTCCAGCGCGATCTCCTGCGGCACCAGGCCGATCAGCTTGCGCGCGGCGCGCCAGTCGGTGCGGATGTCGTGTCCGCCCACGCGGACCGTGCCGCCGGTGGGCGTCACCAGCCCGCAGATGATCGAGATCAGCGTGGTCTTGCCCGCGCCGTTGGGGCCCAGAAGGGCGATGATCTCGCCCTCGTCGATGGACAGGCTGACGTCGTTCAGCGCCTTGGTCCCGCTGTCATAGGCCTTGGACAGATGGTCGATTTCGATGATCGCGGCCATGCGCCTCTCCTGAATGTTGGATGCAGGGGGCGTGAGGCGGGGCCGCACGCGTCCGATCCTGCCAGATAGGCACGGCCCGCGCCCTTTGCCACCCCCGAGCGCGAAATCGCGGGGCAGATGCGGGCGCGCGCCCCCATCGAAGGGTCCCGCGCCCGCCGGGGCCTTGCGGCCCCGATCACCCCTCCCGCCGGCCGATGCTCATGTGCCGCTTGCCGGCGAAGCCCGGACGGCGCTGGACCGCAAAGCCGGCCGCCTGAAGCGCCCGGCGCACGTGGCCCGCGGCGGTATAGGTGGCAAAGCTGCCGCCCGGCGCGGTGTGGCGGCCGACCTCGGCCATCAGGCCCGCGTCCCACATCTCGGGGTTCTTGGCCGGAGAGAAGCCGTCCAGGAACCACGCATCCGCCATCCCGTCCCATGCGGGCAGGCACCGGCGCACGTCGCCCGTCACCACGCTCAGCGTGACCTGTCCCACCCGGATCTCGGCCGCGCCCCAGCCCACGCGCAGCTGACGCGCCAGATCGGCCAGCTCGGGGAAGGCCGCATGGGCCTGCTCCAGCTGCGCCTCGGTCATCGGATAGGCCTCGAAGCTGGTCATGCGCACGGGCACGGTGGCCACCTGCGCCAGGGCCAGGGCGTTCAGCCCGGTGCCGAAGCCGGTCTCGGCCACGTGAAAGCCGGGGCGCAGCCGCGCGGGCAGGTCGTTGCCCGCCAGAAAGACGTGGCGCGTCTCCTCCAGCCCGCCGGCCAGGCTGAAATAGGGGTCGTCGAACCGGCGCGACACGGGCACGCCGCCGGGGCGCCAGTCCAGCGCAGGCTCGTCATTCGGGGGGGGATCGGGTAGGACGCTCATCGGATCGGTTGTCGGGAAAGGACGCGGCTTTGGCAAGGGTCATCCATGTGGCGGGGGCGGGCATCTTCGGCCTGTCCGCGGCCTGGGCGCTGGTGCGGCGCGGCGCGGCGGTGCGCGTCTTCGAGGCCCGCCACATCGGCGCGGGGTCGTCGGGCGGGCATGTCGGCGCGCTGGCCCCGCACGCGCCCGACGGCTGGAACCCCAAGAAGCAGCTGCAGCTGGACAGCCTCCTCTCCGCCCCCGCCTTCTGGGCCGAGGTCGAGGCGGCCTCCGGCCTCTCCAGCGGCTACGGTCGCACCGGGCGGCTGCAGCCCGTCACGGACCCGGCCGCCCCGCAGGCCCGCATCGACGGCGCCGCGCGGCATTGGCCGCGGGACCTGGGAATGACCTTGACGCACGACCCCCGGGCCGCGTTGATCCCCGACAGCCCCACGGGCCACTGGCTGCTGGACGGGCTGACGGCGCGGCTGAACCCCCGCGCGGCCCTCGCGGCGCTGGCCGGCGCCCTGCGCGCCGCCGGGGTCGAGATTCTGGAGGGCACCCCCGCCCCCGAGGATCACGCGCCCACGATCTGGGCCACCGGCACGCCGGGCCTCATGGCGCTGAACGCGGCGCTGGACCGCAGGATCGGCCAGGGGGTCAAGGGTCAGTCGCTGCTGCTGTCCCACGCCGCCCCGGACAGCCCGCAGGTCTTCGCCGACGGGCTGCACATCGTGCCCCACGCGGACGGCACCACGGCCATCGGCTCGACCTCGGAAAACACCTGGGACCACCCCGATCCCGACCATCAGGCCCAGAACCTGCTGGCCCGCGCCGTCGCGATCTGCCCCGCGCTGGCCGACGCGCCGGTCCTCGACATCTGGGCGGGCCTGCGCCCCCGCGCCCGCTCGCGCGCGCCGGTCCTGGCACCCTGGCCCGGCCGCCCCGGCCACCTGATCGCCAATGGCGGCTTCAAGATCGGCTTCGGCATGGCCCCCCTGATCGCCGACCTCGCGGCGAAGATCCTGCTCGACGACCACACCGACATCCCCGACCTCTTCGCCCTCCCCTGACCCCTTCTTCTTCACGAAAATATCCCGGGGGGAGTCCGCAGGACGGGGGGCAGCGCCCCCCACCCCGCTTGCCACCCCCGCGCCCTCCGCGCACACTCGCCGAAACCTTCCGGAGCCCGCCATGACCCGCCTCGACCACGCCTTCACCGCCATCGACGCCGCCAATGCGCAGGACCCGAACCTGGACGGAGACGCCCCGGCGAACCTCCTCTATGGCCAGCGCATGACGGCCGAACAGCAGCGCCTGTTCCCCGATGCCGATGACGTGCTGCGCATCGCCTGCCGTGGCCAGCATGTCGAACGCTGGCTGCTGCCGCGGGCCGACTATCCGATGAACCGCCCCGGCTATCTGGCCTGGCGCCAGGAACAGGGCCGCCGTCACGCCGACCGCATCGCGGGCATCATGGCCGATGCGGGCTACGGCACCGATGACATCGACCGTGCGCGGAAGATGCTGACCAAACAGGGCCTCAAGCGCGACCCCCAGGTGCAGGCGCTGGAGGATGTGATCTGCTTCACCTTCATCCGCTGGTATCTGGGCGATTTCATGGCCGAACAGCCCGACCACAAGATCCCCCGCATCATCGAGAAGACCGCCCGCAAGATGTCGGCCGAGGCCCGCGCCCGCGCCCTGGCCGAATTCCCCATGCCCGAGGCGTTGGCCCAGTATTTCCACGATGCCGACCAGCCGCAGACCCTGTCGCGCGTGGTCATCGTCTCGCATGGCCAGCCCGGCGACCCCGCACCCCAGCAGGCCGCCATCGAGGCGCTGGCCGCCCAGGTCGCAGCCCACGCCCCGGGCGTCGAGGTCCTGGGCGCGACGCTCGCCGACCCCGAGGCCCTGCCCCGCACCTGCCGCAGCGACTGCATCATCTACCCGATGTTCATGGCCGAGGGCTGGTTCACCGGGATCGAGCTGCCCCGCCGCCTGACGCAGGCCGGCGCGCCGGGCGCGCATATCATGCGCCCCTTCGGCACCGATCCCGGCCTCGACGCGCTGGTCATCGAAAAGGCGCGCCAGGCGGCCGACGCCCAAGGCTGGGCGCTGTCCGACACGACGCTGCTGCTGTCGGCGCACGGATCGCAGCGCGGGCAGGCCAGCCATGACATCACCATGGCGCTGGCCGCCCGCATCGCGCCGCATTTCGCCCGCGTGGTCGCGGGCTTCGTCGAACAGGAGCCCTTCATCGCCGACGCCGCCCGCGACCTCGATCGCGCCATCAGCCTGCCGCTCTTCGCGCTGCGCGCCGAGCACGTTCTGGACGACCTGCCGCAGGCGCTGGATCAGGCGGGCTTCACCGGCCCGCGTCTGGACCCGGTGGGCCTGGCCCCCGAAGTGCCCGCGATGATCGCAGCCTCCATCGCCAGAGAAGTTTCAAGCTTGAAATGATTTCGGACCCGTGCCAGCCTGCAGCGCAGGAGGTGGCACGGGATGAAGATTCTCTGTCTGGGCGGCGGGCCTGCGGGCCTTTACTTCGCGATCTCGATGAAGCTGCGCGATCCGTCGCATGACGTGACCGTGCTGGAGCGCAACGGCGCGGGCGACACCTTCGGATGGGGCGTGGTGCTGTCCGACGACGCCCTGTCGCGGCTGCAGAAGAACGACCCAGCTTCGGCCCAGGCGATCCGCGACCACTTCATCTACTGGGACGACATCGCGGTCATCCGCGACGGCCACCGGCAGGTGTCGGGCGGGCACGGATTCGCAGGGATCGGGCGACGTCAGCTGCTGATCCTGCTGCAGGAGCGGGCGCGGGAACTGGGTGTGGACCTGCAGTTCCGGACCGAGTTCCAGACCGCCGAACAGTATCGCCGCGACTATGACCTGGTCGTCGCCTGCGACGGGCTGAACAGCAAGGTCCGGGCCGAATATGCCGACGTGTTCCGCCCCGACATCGACATGCGCCGCTGCAAGTTCGTCTGGCTGGGCACGAAACAGAAATTCGACGACGCCTTCACCTTCATCTTCGAAAAGACGCCGCAGGGCTGGCTCTGGGCGCATGTCTATTCCTTCGATGCCGACACCGCGACCTTCATCGTGGAATGTTCGCAAGAGACTTGGGACGCGATGGGCTTCGAGGGCATGTCCAAGGAGCAGATCGTCGAGACCTGCCGCGCGGTCTTCGCGGACCATCTGGGCGGGCACGACCTGATGTCGAACGCGGCGCATCTGCGCGGCTCGGCCGTCTGGATGAACTTTCCCCGCGTCATCTGCGACCGCTGGTATCATGAGAACGTGGTGCTGATGGGCGATGCGGCGGCGACGGGGCATTTCTCGATCGGGTCCGGCACGCGGCTGGCCTTGGACAGCGCCATCGCCCTGGCCGATTACCTGCATTCGGAACCCGACCTGCCCCGCGCCTTCGAACGCTATCAGGAGGAACGCCGGGTCGAGGTGCTGCGCCTGCAATCGGCGGCCCGCAACAGCCTGGAATGGTTCGAGGAGGTCGAGCGTTACCTGGACCTGGACCCGATCCAGTTCACCTATTCCCTGCTGACCCGCAGCCAGCGCATCGGGCATGAGAACCTGCGCCTGCGCGACCCCGATTGGGTGCGCGAGGCCGAGGACTGGTTCCAACGGCAGGCCGGCGGCCAGCCGGGCCGCGCGCCGATCTTCGCCCCCTTCCGCCTGCGCGACATGGCGCTGAAGAACCGCATCGTCGTCTCGCCCATGGCGCAGTACAAGGCGCGCGAAGGCTGCCCGACCGACTGGCATCTGGTCCATTACGGCGAACGCGCCAAGGGCGGCGCGGGTCTGGTCTTCACCGAGATGACCTGTGTCAGCCCCGAGGGCCGCATCACGCCGGGCTGTCCCGGCCTCTACGCGCCCGAGCATCAGGCGGCCTGGCGGCGGATCACCGATTTCGTCCATGCCGAGACGGATGCGAAAATCTGCTGCCAGATCGGCCATTCGGGCCGCAAGGGCTCCACCCGCATCGGATGGGAGGGGATGGACCGGCCGCTGGCGGAGGGCAACTGGCCGATCATGGCGGCCTCCGCCCTGCCCTGGTCCGACGGCAATGCCGTCCCGCAGGAGATGACCCGCGCCGACATGGAGGCGGTGACCGCGCAATTCGTGGCCGCCACCCGCATGGCCGATGCGGCGGGCTTCGACATGATCGAGCTGCATGCGGCGCATGGCTATCTGCTGTCGGGCTTCCTGTCGCCGGTGTCGAACCGGCGCACGGATGATTATGGCGGCAGCCTGGAGAACCGCCTGCGCTGGCCGCTGGAGGTGTTCACCGCCATGCGCGCGGTCTGGCCCGAGGACCGGCCCATGTCGGTACGCATCTCGGCCACGGACTGGACCGAGCATGGCGTGACGCCCGACGAATCGGTCTCCATCGCGCGGGCCTTTCACGCGGCGGGGGCGGATATCATCGATGTGTCCGCGGGGCAGACGACGCCCGAGGCGCGGCCCGTCTATGGGCGGATGTTCCAGACGCCGTTTTCCGACCGCATCCGCAACCAGGCGGGGCTGGCCACGATGGCGGTGGGCAACATCTCCGATGCCGATCAGGCCAACGGCATCCTGATGGCCGGGCGCGCCGATCTGGTGGCCATCGGGCGGCCGCATCTGGCCGATCCATATTGGACGCTGCATGCGGCGACGGCCCTTGGCGACGGGGCGGACTGGCCCCTGCCCTATCACGCGGGCCGCGATCAGGCGCGCCGCCTGGCCGCAAAGCAGGCCGAGGAGATCCGCGCATGACCCGCGTCCTGATCACCGGCGGCGGCAGCGGCACGGGGGCCGACATGGCCCGCGCCTTTGCCGCCCAGGGCCATGAGGTCGTAATCACCGGCCGTGATGCCGCGCGGCTTGAGGCGGTGGCGGGCGGCCTGATCCGCGCCGTGCCGGGCGATGTCAGCGACCAGGATCAGGTCCGCCGCATCTTCGACGACGCCGGCCCCTGCCAGGTGGTCATCGCCAATGCCGGCATCGCCGAGGCCGCGCCCTTTGCCCGCACCACGCTGGACCAGTTCAGCCGCATCATGGCGGTCAACCTGACGGGGGTCTTCCTGACCTTTCGGCAGGCGCTGTCGCAGATGGGACCGGGCGGGCGGCTGATCGCGGTGTCCTCGGCCGCGGGGCTACGGGGGGCGGCCTATGCCTCGGCCTATGCGGCCAGCAAGCATGGGGTGATGGGGCTGGTGCGGTCGATCGCGCTGGAGGTGGCGTCGAAGCGGATCACCGCCAATGCCATCTGCCCCAGCTATCTGGACACAGAAATGACCGGACGCACGCTGGACGGGATCATGGCCAAGACCGGGCGCGACCGCGACGCGGCGCTGGCTGCGCTGACCGCGCGCAACCCGCAGGGCCGCCTGATTGCGCCCGCCGAGGTGACCGGCGCGGCGCTGTGGCTGGCCTCGGACGCGGCGGCGGGGGTGAATGGCCAGGCCATCGTCCTGGACGGGGGCGAGAGCGCATGACCGACCTGTCCAAGCGGCGGCTTAAGATCTGGATCCGCCTTCTGGGCGTGACGCGGGGTGCCGAGAACCACCTGCGCGACTATCTGCGCCGCGCGCATGGCACGACGCTGCCCCGCTTCGACGTGATGGCAGCGCTGTGGCGCAAACGGGAGGGCGTGACCATGTCCGAGCTGTCGCGCCTGCTGCTGGTGTCGAACGGCAATGCCACGGCGGTCGTCGACCGACTGGAGGCCGACGGCATGGTCCGCCGCGAGGCCGAGAACGGCGACCGACGCCGCATTCGCGTGCGCCTGACGCCCGAAGGCCTGGAGGCGTTCGAGATCATGGCCCTGGGCCATGAGGCCGAGGTTGACGCGATCCTGGGCCGACTGTCCGAAACCGATCTGGAGGCGCTGCGCGACATCCTGTCCCGCGCCGGGAGGCCCGAATGAAACCTGTCCCCATGGCCGATCTGGCGCCCGAGCATTTCCTGTGGGAGGTCACGGACCGCATCGCGGTGATCCGCCTGAACCGCCCCGAACGCAAGAACCCCCTGACCTTCGACAGCTATGCCGAGCTGGGCGCCTGCTTTCGGCAGCTGGCCCATGCGTCGGACGTGGATGTGGTGGTGCTGGCCTCCAATGGCGGTAATTTCTGTTCGGGCGGCGACGTGCACGAGATCATCGGCCCGCTGGTCGGCATGGAGATGCCGCAGCTGCTGGCCTTCACCCGCATGACCGGAGAGCTGGTCCGGGCGATGATCCATTGCGGCAAGCCGGTGATCGCCGCGGTCGAGGGGATCTGCGTCGGCGCGGGCGCGATCATGGCCATGGCCAGCGACCTGCGGCTGGCCGCGCCCTCGGCCAAGGCCGCGTTCCTGTTCACCAAGGTGGGGCTGGCGGGCTGCGACATGGGCGCCTGCGCGATGCTGCCGCGCATCGTGGGACAGGGGCGGGCGGCGGAACTGCTGTATACGGGCCGCCTGCTGCGCGCCGAGGAGGGCGAGCGGTGGGGGTTCTGGAACAGCCTGCATGACGACGTCCTTGCTGCGGCGATGGATCTGGCGCGGGCGATCGCGGCGGGGCCGACTTGGGCGCATGGCATCACCAAGACGCAGCTGTTGCAGGAATGGACCATGGGTCTGGACCAGGCGATCGAGGCCGAGGCGCAGGCCCAGGCCATCTGCATGACCACGCGCGATTTCGAGCGGGCCTATCGGGCCTTCGTCGCCAAGCAGACGCCGGTCTTCGAGGGCAATTGAGGGCGCCGGGGCTCTGCCCCGGACCCCGGGATATTTGGGTGAAGAAGACGATGGATCGCAGCTTTCTGGATTGGCCGTTCTTCGAGGACAGGCATCGCGTGCTGGCCCAGGGGCTGGAGGGCTGGGCCCTGGGCGCGCTGCCGGTGGATCACGGCGATGTGGACGGGGCCTGCCGGAGCCTGGTGCGGGCCTTGGGCGATGGCGGATGGCTGGCGCATTCGGGGGGCGAGGCGCTGGACGTGCGCGCGCTGTGCCTGATCCGCGAGACGCTGGCGCGCCATGACGGGCTGGCGGATTTCGCCTTTGCCATGCAGGGCTTGGGCATGGGGGCGGTGACGCTGTTCGGCAGCGCGTCGCAGCGGGCGTGGCTGGAACGGACGCGGGCGGGCCGGGCGATTTCGGGTTTTGCGCTGACCGAGCCTGCGTCCGGGTCGGACGTTGCGCGGCTGGCGACCACGGCGCGCCGGGACGGCGACGGGTGGGTGCTGGACGGGGAGAAGACCTATATCTCCAACGGCGGGATCGCGGATGTCTATGTGATCGTCGCGCGGACCGGAGAGGCCCCGGGCGCGCGGGGGCTGTCGGCCTTCCTGCTGCCTGCGGACACGCCGGGGCTGGAGGTGGTCGGCCGCATCGACGTAATGGCCCCCCATCCGCTGGCGCATCTGCGTCTGACCGGGGTGCGGCTGCCCGCTGACGCGCTGATTGGGCGGACGGGACAGGGGTTCCGCATCGCCATGACGGTGCTGGATCATTTCCGCCCCACGGTCGGGGCCGCGGCGTTGGGCTTTGCGCGTCGGGCGCTGGACGAGGCCTTGGGCCGCGTGCGGTCGCGCCAGATCCAGGGCGCGCCGATGGCCGAGCTGCAGATGGTCCAGGGGCATCTGGCCGACATGGCGCTGAAGATCGACGCCGCCGCGCTGCTGATCTATCGCGCGGCTTGGGCCAAGGATCGGGGTGCTGCGCGCATCACGCGCGAGGCGGCGATGGCCAAGCTCTATGCCACCGAAATCGCGCAGGAGGTCATCGACCAGGCCGTGCAGCTGCATGGCGGCGACGGCGTGCGCACGGGCAGCACGGTCGAGAGCCTGTACCGCGAGATCCGCGCCCTGCGCATCTATGAGGGGGCCAGCGACGTGCAGCGCGTCGTCATCGCCCGCAGCATCCTGGAGGGCGCATGACCTATACCCGCACCATTCCCATCGAGTTCTGTCATTGCGACCCGGCCGGGATCGTCTTCTATCCCCGCTATGCGGAGATGGTGAACCACATGGTGGAGAACTTCTTCCTGGAGGTCGTGGGGCATGGCTTTGGCCCGATGATGGCAGCCGGCCAGGGCATGCCCACCGTCGCGCTGGAGATGGCGTTCCGCAAGCCCGCGCGGCTTGGCGACCGGCTGGACTGGACGCTGGTGGTCGAGCATCTGGGCCGGTCCAGCGCGCGGTTTCTGGTGCGCGCCGAGGACCGGGTCGAGGCGCGGACCACGGTGGTCTGGATGGACCGTGATTTCACCCCCTCGCCCTGGCCCGACGACATGCGACAGACCCTGGAGGCGCATCATGCATGAACCTTTGCACCCGGCAACGTGGAAGCGCGCCTCGGGCTATTCCAACGGGATCATGGCGCGGGGGCGGATGATCTTTACCGGCGGGCTGGTGGGCTGGGACGCGGATCAGGTCTTTCAGACCGACGATTTCGCGGGCCAGGTCCGGCAGGTGCTGGAGAACATCGTGGCGGTCCTGGCGGAAGGCGGGGCGGGGCCGGAGCACCTGGTGCGACTGACTTGGTATGTCACCGACAAGCACGAATATCTGGGCGCGCTGCGCGATGTGGGGGCGGCCTATCGCGACGTGATCGGGCGGCATTACCCGGCCATGGCGCTGGTGCAGGTCGTGGCGCTGGTCGAGGACCGCGCCAAGGTCGAGATCGAGGCCACGGCCGTGGTGCCGGAATAGGGGGACGATCATGCTGGGACCAAGCGGGCACGAGGACAGCTTCACGCGCGACAACCTGCCCCCGCCGGAGGCCTGGCCGCGGATCGACCTGTCCGGATACGACTATCCCGACTGGCTGAACGCGGGGGCGGAGCTGACCGACCGCATGGTCGACCGCGGCTTCGGGGACCGGGTCGCGCTGGTCGGCAACGGGCGGGCGCGGACCTACAAGGAGCTGTCGGACTGGACCAACCGGCTGGCCCATGCGCTGGTCGCGGATTACGGGCTGCGGCCGGGCAACCGGGTGCTGATCCGGTCGGCCAACAACCCCGCGATGGTCGCCTGCTGGCTGGCAGCGACCAAGGCGGGGGCGGTGGTCGTGAACACCATGCCCATGCTGCGCGCCAAGGAGCTGTCCCAGATCATCGACAAGGCACAGGTGACGCATGCGCTGTGCGACACGCGCCTGATGGACGAGCTGGTGGCGGCGGCAAAGGGTTCGGCGACGCTGACGACGGTGGTGGGCTTCGACGGAACCGCGAACCATGACGCGGAGCTGGACCGCGCGGCGCTGACGAAACCCGTGCGCTTCGAGGCGGTGCGGACCGGGCGGGATGACGTGGCGCTGTTGGGCATGACCTCGGGGTCGACGGGCGAACCCAAGGCCACGATGCATTTCCACCGCGACCTGCTGATCATCGCCGATGGCTATGCGCGGGAGGTGCTGGGAGTCAGGCCGGACGACGTCTTTGTCGGCTCGCCGCCTTTGGCCTTCACCTTCGGGCTGGGCGGGTTGGCAGTGTTCCCGCTGCGCTTCGGGGCCAGCGCGGTGCTGCTGGAGAACGCCTCGCCCCCGAACATGATCGAGATCATCGAACGCCACCGCGCCACGATCTGCGTGACCGCGCCCACGGCGTACCGGGTGATGCTGCGCGCGATGGATCAGGGGGCGGACCTGTCCAGCCTGCGCGTGGCGATCAGCGCCGGAGAGACCCTGCCCGCCCCCATCTGGCAGGATTGGCACGACCGCACGGGCAAGCCGATGCTGGACGGGATCGGCGCGACCGAGATGCTGCACATCTTCCTGACCAACCGGCTGGACGACAGCCATCCCGGCTGCACCGGGCGGCCCGTGCAGGGATACCGCGCGCGGATCGTGGACGATGCGGGACAGGAGGTGCCGCGCGGAGAGATGGGGCGGCTTGCGGTGGTCGGGCCGACCGGCTGCCGCTATCTGAACGATGCGCGGCAGGCAGAGTATGTGCAAGGCGGCTGGAACCTGACCGGCGACACCTTCTGGCAGGACGATGACGGTCGGTTCCATTTCGCGGCGCGCTGCGACGACATCATCGTGTCGTCGGGCTACAACATCGCGGGGCCGGATGTGGAGGCGGCCCTGCTGGCGCACGCGGACGTGCTGGAATGCGCGGTGATCGGGGTGCCGGACCTTGAGCGTGGCCAGATCGTCGAGGCGCATGTGGTGCTGGCACCGGGCGTCGCCCCCGACACCGCCACCGTGGAGCGGTTGCAGCGGCATGTGAAGGACGTGATCGCGCCCTTCAAATATCCCCGCCGGGTGGTCTTCTGCGAGGCCCTGCCCAAGACCCAGACCGGCAAGATCCAGAGGTTCAGGCTGAAGCAATGACCATCGACCCTGCACAGGAAGGCGCGCGCATGTCCTTCGACGGGCGCATGTCCTATGGCGATTATCTGGGGCTGGACCGGCTGCTGACATCGCAAGCTCCGCTGTCGGATGCGCATGACGAGATGCTGTTCATCATCCAGCACCAGACGTCCGAGCTGTGGATGAAGCTGGCCCTGCTGGAGATGGGGGCCGCGCGCGACCGGATCGCGGCGGGCGATCTGCGGCCCGCCTTCAAGATGCTGACCCGCGTGGCGCGGATCATGGAACAGCTGAATTCGGCCTGGGACGTGCTGCGCACGATGACGCCGTCGGAATACTCGACATTCCGCCCCGCGCTGGCCGAAAGCAGCGGGTTCCAGTCGCATCAGTACCGCATGATCGAATTCGTCGCGGGCAACCGCAACATGGCGATGATCGCGCCCCATGCGCATCGCCCCGACCTGGCCGAGGCGCTGCGGGCGGAAGCCGCGCGGCCGTCGCTGTACGATGAGGTTCTGGGGCGGCTGAGGGCGGCGGGGTTCGACGTCGCGGCGCGCACTGCGCTGGACGCGCCCCACGCGCCGGATGCGGCGGCGCGGGCGGCCTGGGCAGAGGTCTATCGCGACCCTGTGCGGTATTGGGAGCTCTATGAGCTGGCCGAGAAGCTGGTCGATTTCGAGGATTACTTCCGCCGCTGGCGGTTCAACCATGTGACGACGGTGGAGCGGATCATCGGCTTCAAGCGCGGATCGGGCGGCACGTCGGGGGTGAACTATCTGCGGCGGATGCTGGACGTGGTGCTGTTCCCCGACCTGTGGGAGCTGCGGACCGAGCTGTGAGCGGGGCGGACGGCCGCGCCTGACCGGCCCTGACGGGCCGGGGTCGCGGCCGTCGGTGGCGCCCGGACCTGCGGTCCGGGCGCGGTCGGTCCGGTGGCTCAGGCGGCGGGGCCGTAATAGGCGTAGCTGCCCTGGACCGTGAAGCCGAGGCTGGCATAGGTGGCCTGCGCGCCCGTGTTCGCGCGGCTGACGGCCAGGCCAATGCGCGTGGCACCGAGATCCTGCGCCCAGAGGGCAGCCTGCCGCATCATCCAGCCGGCAAGGCCTTGGCGGCGGAAGGCGGGCAGGACTTCGACCGCGTGGACCATGGCGGTGCGGTCATGCAGCGCGACGAAGCCTGCGCCGGCGGCACGGTCCCGGATGCGGCCGAGGAGCGCGGCCTTGGGCAGGGGCACGCGGTCGATCACGGCCTGTCTTGCAGCGGTGATGTTGCCCGCGCCCCAGATCTGGCGCTGGATCGCCAGGGGGGGCCAGATCGCAAAGGCGGTGACGGGCGGGATCGGCCGGTCGGTCAGCGCGGCGATGGGCGCGGCCATGACCTGCGTCGGGATATGCGCGCCGAGGCCGCGCGCGGTCAGGGCGGCGATCAGGTCAGTCTCATCGTCCCAGGCACGGAACAGCGGCGGCTGACCCCATGCGGCATGCCGGGCGCAGGCGGCGTCGATGTCGGCATCGGCCCATGGCCCGACCGCGATGGCCGAGCTGACGCGTCCG
Source organism: Paracoccus sp. ME4 (assembly GCF_046736325.1). Classification (GTDB taxonomy): domain Bacteria; phylum Pseudomonadota; class Alphaproteobacteria; order Rhodobacterales; family Rhodobacteraceae; genus Paracoccus. The sequence continues at coordinate 344,351 of NZ_CP151276.1, read as the reverse complement.
CCCGCCCCTGCGCCCCGCCCGACCAGGAAGCCACCGCAGCGGACGGTCTCAGACGCGGGCCAGGTCGCCTCGAAGGCGGCGGCCAGATTGGGGTCGGGCCTCACAGACCGATGCGTCCGCGCAGCGCGGCCATGGCCTGATCGACGCGGGCGGCATCCAGGCCCCGCACGACCAGGTTCGTCCCCCAGCCCGTATCGTCGCGGAACGGATACGACCCCAGGGACAGGTCGCCATATTCGGCGGCGACGGCCTTCAGGTCCTCAGCCACCTCGCTTTCGCCGCGGCGGACCTCGACGGTCAGGGATTGCACCGGGCGGCCCACGGGGAGCTGCGGGATCAACCAGGCGACCATGGCGCGGAAGACCTCGGGGACGCCCGCCATCACATTGGTCGCGCCGATGGAGAAGCCGGGCGCGGCCGACACGGCATTGTCGATCAGCGTCGCACCCACGGGGATGCGGGCCATGCGCAGGCGGTTCTCATTCAGCTCGACCCCCATGCGGTCGCAGCGCTCCTGCAGCAGGGCGCGGGCGGTGGGATTGACCTCGACCGTGGTGCCATGGGCGGCGGCCACGGCATCGGCGGTGATGTCGTCATGCGTGGGCCCGATGCCGCCGGAGGTGAACAGCAGGTCGTATGCCCCGCCCAGGGTCCGGTCCAGTGCGCGGATCGCGTCCACGATGCGGTCGGTGTCGTCGGCCACGACGCGGATCTCCTGGAGGTCGATGCCGGTCGCGGTCAGCACCTGGGCCAGGTGATGGGCGTTCCCTTCGCGGGTGCGGCCGGACAGGATCTCGTCGCCGATGACCAGGATGGCGGCTGTGGGGTTGTCGGACTGCATCAGGCTCTCCCTTGGGTGTCGCGCCCCATCTATGCCCGCAGCCGGGGCTGGAACAAGTGGGCGCGCGTCTCTATCTAGGGCGGCAGACAGAAAGGATCAGCGATGGACGAAGGCCGTATCACGAGGGAAGGCATCCGCCTGCACATGCCCGGGGATTTCGCAGGCATGCGGGCGGCGGGCGCCCTGGCCGCACGGATCCTGGACGAGGTGGGGCCGATGGTCGCACCGGGCGTCACCACCGGCGCGCTGGACGATTTCATCCGGGGCCGGGTGACGGAGCTGGGCGCGACCTCGGCCACGATCGGCTATCGCGGGTACCAGCATGCCAGCTGCATCAGCGTGAACCACGTGGTCTGTCACGGCATCCCGGGCGACAAGAGCCTCAAGGACGGCGACATCCTGAACATCGACGTGACGGTCATCTTGGACGGCTGGTTCGGCGACACCAGCCGGATGTACGTGGCGGGCAGGCCGTCGCTCAAGGCGCAGCGGCTGCTGCAGGTGACCCATGACGCGCTGATGAAGGGGATCGAGGCCGTGCGCCCCGGCGCGACCTTCGGCGACATTGGTGCGGCGATTCAGACCTATGCGGAAGAACGACGCATGTCGGTCGTGCGCGACTTCTGCGGGCACGGGATCGGGCGGGTGTTCCACTCGCCGCCCAACGTGCTGCATTTCGGACGCGCCGGAAAAGGCCCGGTGCTGGAGGAAGGCATGTTCTTCACGATCGAGCCGATGATCAACCTCGGCCGCCCCGAGACCAAGGTCCTGGCCGACGACTGGACCGCGGTCACGCGCGACAAGTCGCTCTCGGCGCAGTTCGAACATTCGATCGGCGTGACGGCGGACGGGTGCGAGATCTTCACCCCATCGGACCGGTTCTTCCCGCAGTTCGACTGACCCCGCACCCGGGGCCGCACCCGGCCGGCATGGCGTCCTCCGCCCCGGGGGGTCCGGGGGGTGGAGCCCCCCGGGCCCGCGCGGGACGCAACCGGTCAGGCGTGCCCGGCCGCCGCCGACAGCAGCGACGGATCGATTCCCTGCGCCCGCAGCGCGCGCTGCCACTTGTCGTCATGCGTGGCATCGAAGATCAGATCCTCCGCCCCCTCGCCCGTCAGCCAGCCATTGGCCAGCATCTCGGTCTCCAGCTGGCCCGGACCCCATCCGGCATAGCCCAAGGACAGCACAGCCTGCGCCGGGCCGTCGCCATGGGCCAAGTCCATCAGGATGTCGCGCGTCGTCGTCATCGCCAGGCCCTGCCCGATGCGCAGCCGACCCTCCGGGTCGTCGCCATGCTCGGCCACCTTGTGCAGCACGAAGCCGCGCCCCGGTTCGACCGGGCCGCCGAAGCGCACCTCGATGCGACGCATGTTGTCCTCGGCGGTGATGCCCAGCTGCGCCAGCAGTTCGTCAAAGCCGATCTCGGGCAGCGGCCGGTTCAGGACCAGCCCCATCGCCCCGTCCTCGGAATGGGCGCAGACCAGCACGACGGATCGTTCGAATCGCGGGTCGCTCATGCCGGGCATGGCGATCAGGATCTTGCCGGTCAGGTTCGCGTCGGACGCCTCGCCGTCAAGGCCGGAGGCAGGGCTGTCGGATATGCGGCGCATCATGTCTCCTTTTGATGACAGATCGGCACTGCCGCAAAGGGTTGCAAGACCCGCGCGGATTTGTGACTTTCCGCGGCCCCGCGCCAGACGCTAGGACGAGGCATGATCCGCATCACCACCCTGACCGCGCTTGCCTGTCTGGTCACCGCCCTGCCGGCCGCGTCCGATCCCGCCCTGCTGCAATCGCTGCCGGTCGCGGCACCCGCCGCCGATCCGCTGCCGCCGGGGTTGCAGGGCGCGCGGCTGCTGCCCGGCTGGACCGATGCCGCGGGCGATCGCGTCTTGGCGCTGGAACTGCTTCTGGAGCCGGGATGGAAGACCTACTGGCGCAGCCCCGGCGATACCGGCCTGCCGCCGCATCTGGACTGGAGCGGCTCGGAGAACCTCGCTCAGCTGACCCCGCACTGGCCCGCGCCGGAACCGATCCGTTCGGGCGAGGTGCTGGAGATGGGCTATCACGACCGGCTGGTCCTGCCGCTGACCGCGCGACCCGCCGATCCGGCACGCCCGGTGACCGTCCGCGGCCTGATCGAGATCGGGCTCTGCCAGGACATCTGCGTGCCCGCAAGCCTGTCGCTGGAGGCGCCGCCGCCCGGCCCGGACCCCGATCCCGCCATCACCGACGCCCTGGCGCAGGAGCCCGAGCGTCTGGAGACGCGGCCCGCCTGCCGGGTCACGCCCATTCCCGACGGGTTGCGCGTGGCGGTGGACCTGCCCGGCGGCGCCGCGCGCCTGGCCGCGGTCGAGCTGACCGACCGGCCCGAGATCTGGGTCTCGGCCGCCGATATCGGTCCCGGCCCCGCCGGCGCCGAGGCGGTGGTCGAAATGGTCGCCCCCACCGGCCAGCCCTTCGTGCTGGACCCCGACGCCTTGCGCCTGACCGTGCTGCCCGAGGACGGCACCGCCATCGAGACGCTCGGCTGCGCCGACTGACGGATCAGCCCTCCAGCCGCGCCTGCAACGCCAGGAGATCCGCCCAGGCATCGCGCTTGGCGGCGGGGTTGCGCAGCAGATAGGCCGGATGCGTCATCGGCAAGGCCGGACGGCCGAAGGCCTCCACCCACCCGCCGCGCAGACGCAGGATGCCGCGCTGCCCGATCGCGGCCTGACAGGCGATGTTGCCCATCAGCACGATCAGGTCCGGCGCGGCCAGTTCGACATGGCGGCGCACGAAGGGCAGGCTCAGCGCGATCTCCTCGGGGCTGGGATCGCGGTTGCCGGGCGGCCGCCAGGCCAGGACATTGGTGACGTAGAAGGCGCGTTCGGCATCCACCGCGTCGCGCGCGAGGCCGATGGCGCCGAACATGCGGTCCAGCAGTTGCCCCGCCCGCCCGACGAAGGGACGGCCCTGCCGGTCCTCCTCGTCGCCCGGCGCCTCGCCCAGGATCAGCAGGCGCGCGCGCGGATCGCCATCGGCGAAGCAGAACCGCCGCGCGCCGCGCTTCAGCTCGATCCCGTCGAAGCCTTCCTGCGCCTCGGCCAGGGCCGCCAAGCTCTCCGCCCCGGCGGCCAGCGCCTCGGCCTCGGCCAGACGGGCATCCGCATCGGCGGTCCCGTCATCGGGGCGGGCGGCCGGCGCGGGGGCCGCGGCCGCCGGCGCCATGGGCGCCACGCGGACGGGCAGTTCGAACCGGTCCACGGGCGTATCCAGCAGGGGCAGGTCGGCCCCCATCTCGCGCTGCCAGTCCAGCAGCGCCAGCGCCGTCTCGGCGTCCAGATCGAATCCCTGATAGCGCGGCTGGTCCATGGGCGGCGACGCTAGGCGCTCAAGGCGGCCTAGTCCACCACCAGCATGTAGCCCGTGCCCCGCACCGTCTGCAGGAAACGCGGCTCGCGCGGGTCTGGCTCGATCTTGCGGCGCAGGCGGGTGATCTGCACGTCGATGGCGCGCTCTCCGCCCTCGGCCTCGTCGCCCGTTCCGCGGCCCAGATCCTCGATCAGCTCGGCCCGGCTGACCGGCTGGCCGCGGCTGGCGGCCAGCCGGCGCAGCAGCGCGGTCTCGGTCCCGGTCAGGCGCAACGGCGCATCGCCGTTCCACAGCTCGCCCTTGTCGGTGTCATAGCGCAGCACGCCAAGCGTCAGGAACTTGGGCGGGGCGACCTCCACCACCGGCACGCGGCGCAGGATCGCGGCGATGCGCAGCAGCAGCTCGCGCGGCTCGAAGGGCTTGGACAGATAGTCGTCGGCCCCGCTCTCCAGCCCGCTGATGCGGTCCTCGGTCTCGCCCTTGGCGGTCAGCAGCAGGATCGGCGTGTCGATGCGCGTGCGCAGATCGCGCGTCAGCGACAGCCCGTCCTCTCCGGGCATCATCACGTCCATCACGATCAGATCGAACTCCAGCCCCGCCAGCAGGCGGCGGGCCTGGGCCGCGTCGCGCGCCATGCTGACCAGAAAGCCGTTCTTGCGCAGGAACCGCCCCAGCAGCGCGCGGATGCGTTCGTCGTCGTCGACGATCAGCAGGTGGCAGTCGGGTTGCGTCATGGCGGCCTCAGCGGTCTTCGGGAAGGTCCTTCAACGCCTGATACTGCGCCCGCGTCTCGGGGTCCATCATCGCCTCCAGCACCTGACGGAAACCCGCGACCGCCTGCGGCCCCGCGCGGCGATAGGCGGCGCGCATCCGCGCCCGCTGCGCCTCCGACAGGCGCCGCTCCAGCGCGGTCCCGGCGGCGGTCAGGTGCAGCAGGCGTTCGCGCCGGTCGCGCCGCCCGACCCGGCTCTCGACCAGGCCGTCGTCGATCAGCGTGCGCAGGACGCGGTTCAGCGACTGCTTGGTCACGCCCAGCACCGCCAGCAGCGACGTGACCGTCAGCCCCGGATCACGGTTGACGAAATGCAGCGCACGGTGATGGGCGCGGCCGTAATCCAGCTCGGCCAGGATCAGGTCCGGGTCGGCGGTGAACGCGCGATAGGCAAAGAACATCGCCTCGATCCCGCGGCGCAGCTGATCGTCGGTCAGGAACAGCAGATCCTCGCCCACCATGGCCTGAACGCGCGCCTTGTCCTGCATCATGTCCCCGTCTTGTCCCTGTCGTCCGATATGGCAGCGTTGTTGACTTTCTAATCCGCGATTGCTAGCCGTCAAGCATCTTGCGAAACAAACATGCCAAATCCGCCCTGACAGACGCAAGAATCGAAACATCGGGCGGCGGATGGAGACATATGATGCTGGCTTACGACGATCGCGACGGCAAGATCTGGATGGACGGGGAGCTGGTGGACTGGCGCGATGCCAAGGTGCACATCCTGACCCATGCGATGCATTATGCCAGCTCGGTCTTCGAGGGTGAGCGGTGCTATGACGGCAAGATCTTCAAGGGCCACGAACATTCGCTGCGCCTGATCGAATCGGGCCGCCTGCTGGACATGCCGATCCCCTATACCGCCGAAGAGATCGACGCCGCCAAGGAGGCCGTGCTGAAGGCCAACGGCTTCGAGAACGCCTATGTCCGCGTCGTGGCATGGCGCGGGTCGGGGCTGGACATGGGCGTGTCCGCCGCGCGCAACCCGGTCTGCATGGCGGTCGCCGCGTGGGAATGGGGCAGCTATTACGGCGATGCCAAATGGCAGGGCGCGAAACTGGACGTGGCCAAGTGGAAGCGTCCCAGCCCCGAGACCATCCCCACCGCCGCCAAGGCCGCGGGCCTCTACATGATCTGCACCATGTCCAAGCACGCGGCCGAGGCCAAGGGCTGTTCGGACGCGCTGTTCATGGACTGGGAGGGCTATGTCGCCGAGGCGACCGGCGCGAACATCTTCTTCGTCAAGGACGGAGAGGTCCACACGCCCCTGGCCGACCGCTTCCTGAACGGCATCACCCGTCAGACCATCGTGCAGATGCTGAAGGACAAGGGCTATGCGGTCCACGAACGCCGCATCACCCCCGATGAGCTGGAGGGCTTCCAGGAATGCTGGCTGACCGGCACCGCGGCCGAGGTGACGCCGGTGGGGCAGATCGGCGACTGGCACTTCCAGGTCGGCCAGATCACCCGCGACGTGGCCGAAAGCTACGAGGCGCTGGTCCGCGCCTGAGCGATGAAGCGGGGATCGCCACGGCGGTCCCCGCAGACATGCGGGCGGCTCGGCGCGATTCGCCCGTCAGGCCGCCTTGATGCCGCTGGCGGCCGACAGGACGGCGTGCAGGGCGACCGGGTCGTCATTGGCGCGCAGCTTGGTGCGCAGGTCCTGGTCGCGCAGCGTCCGCGACACCAGCGCCAAGGCTTTCAGGTGGTCCACGCCGCTGCTTTCCGGGGCCAGGAGCGCAAAGACCAGATCGACCGGCTGACGGTCCACCGCGTCGAAGTCCAGGGGCTTGTCCAGCCGCAGGAACAGCCCCACGACCCGGTCCAGCCCGTGCAGCCGCGCATGCGGCAGCGCCACGCCCTGCCCCACGCCGGTCGGCCCCAGGCTCTCGCGCTCCTGCAGGGCGTCCAGCACCTCCGAGGCGTTCAGCCCGTATTCGGCATGGGCCAGTTCCGCCAGCTCCTGGAACAGGCGCTTCTTGGAGGTGACCTGCCCCAGCGAGCGGACCGCCTTGGGCTTCAGGATTTCAGCAAGTTGCATCGCGTCGTGTCTTTCCCAAGCTGACCGCCCCCGGACGCGTGGTCTGGGGGCGGCGTGCTGTCAGGCGTCCCGTCGGGACCGGGCGGCGTGGCGGTCAGCCATTGCCGCGCGGATCGATCCAGCCCACATTGCCGTCGTCGCGGCGGTGGACGACGTTGACGCCGCCATGTTTCTCGTTGCGGAACACCAGAAGCGGCGTGCCCGACAGTTCCATCTGCATCACCGCATCGCCCACCGACAGGGTGGGCACGCGGCTCTCCATCTCGGCGATGATGATGGGTTCCAGGCTGCCATCCTGCGATTCCCACTCATCCTCGTCGGCGGCCAGCACATAGCTGCCGGCCTCGCCGAAGACAACCGGCTCCGACCGGTCCTTGTGGTGGTCCTTCAGGCGGCGCTTGTAGCGGCGCAGCTGCTTGTCCATCTTCTCGCGGCAGGCCTCGAAGGCGGCATAGATGTCGGTGGCGGTGCCGCGCGCGGCGACGTTCAGCCCGGTGGACAGATGGACCACCGCATCGCACAGGAACTGGTGCGCGTCCTTGGAAAAGGTGACCGCGGCATCGGTGGGACGCTGAGAATACTTCTCGATCGTCTCGCCCAGCTCGGTCTTCACATGCGTGCTCAGCGCATCTCCGACGTCGATCTGCTTTCCGCTGATGGTATAGCGCATCATCACTCCTCTCCGGTTGCCCGTCGTCGCTGCGCCTGCCCGCTCATGGTGCCGGCAAGGGCGGAAACGGGTGTCACGGGGCGGCATCTCCGCACCCGCATGAAACGATTTGGTGACAGTGCGGCCCGTCTGTCAACGCCCCACACGGGGCCGTGACCCGGATTTGTCAGGACAGGGTGAAGCTGTCGCCCAGATAGACCTCGCGCACGCGCGGGTCCGCGACGATGACATCGGTGGTCCCCGACATCAGCACATGGCCGTCATGCAGGATATAGGCGCGGTCCACGATGCCCAGGGTCTCGCGCACGTTGTGATCGGTGATCAGCACGCCGATGCCGCGCGACTTCAGCGCATGGACCAGGCCGCGGATCTCGCCCACGGCGATGGGGTCGACGCCCGCGAAGGGTTCGTCCAGCAGCAGGAAGCCCGGATCGGAGGCCAGACAGCGCGCGATCTCGGCCCGGCGCCGCTCGCCGCCCGACAGGGCCAGCGCGGGCGCGCCCCGCAGATGGGTGATCGAGAAGTCGCCCAGCAGCTCCTCCAGCCGGTCCCGCCGGTGGCGCGGATCGTCCAGCGCGACCTCAAGGACGGCCATGATGTTCTGCTCGACCGTCAGGCCGCGAAAGATCGACATCTCCTGCGGCAGATAGCCGATGCCCATGCGCGCGCGGCGGAACATCGGCAGGCGGGTGACGTCGCGCCCGTCGATGCTGACCTGACCCGCATCCGGCGTGACCAGCCCCGCGATGCAGTAGAAGCACGTCGTCTTGCCCGATCCGTTCGGACCCAGCAGGGCCACGACCTCGCCACGCTCCAGCCGCATCGACACGTCGCGGATGACCGGACGGTTGCGATAGGACTTGCGCAGGCCGCGCACGTCCAGGCCGCGGTCGGCACCCATCACTGCGACCCCGGCTGCAGGACCGACCGCACCCGGCCCTGCACCTGCGCGGCCCCGGTGGCCAGATCGACGCTCATCCGCTCGCCCGACAGGACGTTGCCGCCCTGGCTCAGCAGCACGTCGCCCGACAGGTCCACCCGGCCCGCCTCGACGTCATAGACGGCCTCGGCCGCCTCGGCCGCGTCGGGACCCGAGACCAGCGTGACGTTGCCGCTGGCGGTCAGGCTGCTGATGCGCTCCTGCCCGCCCTGGGCGTATTGCACGGTGACGCGGTCGGCCGACAGGCGCATCTCGCCCTGGCCGATGACCACGTTGCCGGTGAACAGCGCGCTGCCGTCGGCCTGGTTGACTTCCAGGTTGTCGGCCGCGACCTCGACCGGGGCCGAGATGTCGGCGCGCATGCCGCCGAAGGTGGTCTGCGCCAGCGCCGCAGGCGGCAGGGTCAGGGCCAAGAGGCCGGCGATCAGCAGGGGGCGACGGGTCATCGGGTCCTCGGGTCTGGTCAGGGCCGGGTCTGGGGCGCGGCGGCGGCGGGTTCGTACATCAGACGCACAGCGCCCGAGAAATTCAAGACCGACGCATCGCCGTCCGGCGCCAGCCGCATCCGGTCGGCGGTGATCCGTCCGAAGGGGGCCTCGGCCGCGACGCCCTCATTGGCCTCGATCAGCGACGAATCGGTGCGCGCCTCGACCGCGGGGGCGTCCAGCCGCCAGCCGCTGGAGGTGGTCATGCGCACGCCCCCCTCCAGCCGCACCAGCCCGTCCTGCAAGCCGCCCTGCGGCGCGGTCAGATCGGCGCTCAGCCCGTCGGGCCGCCGCCAGTCCAGCGCCAGCGCCCCGGCCCGGCCGCCCGATCCGTCGGGGGCGACGCTGTCGGCGCGCAGGCTCAGCTCGGCCCCGTCGCCGGTCACGCCGCTGTATTCGGGCGCCACGATCCGGTTGCCGCGCACGGCCTCCTGCGCGTCGACCTCGGCATAGGGGATGCGCGATTCGACATCCGATCCGCGGCTGAACAGGAACATCGTCGACAGCATGACCAGCGCCAGAAGCGGCAGCAGGACCCTCAGCCAGCGGACGATGCGGGTGCGCGACATGGCCTAGACCAGCCCCGCGCGCAGGCAGTCGTGGATGTGCAGGATGCCGCGCGGCAGGCCGTCCTCGACCACGAACAGGCAGGTGATCTTGCGCTCCTGCATCTGCGCCAAGGCGGCCTCGGCCAGGGCGCCGGGCGCGATGGTGCGCGGCGCGGGCGTCATCACGGCGGCCGCGTCCAGGTCCAGCAGGCCCTGCATGTGGCGGCGCAGGTCGCCATCGGTGATGATCCCCGCCAGCGCGCCCAAGGCATCGGTGACGCCGGTCACGCCGTAACCCTTCTGGCTGATGACCAGCAGCGCCTCGGACATGGGCGCGTCCTGCGGGACCAGCGGCAGGTCGGTGTGCATCAGGTCGCCCACCTTGGCCAGCCGCGCGCCCAGCTTGCCACCGGGATGAAAGGTGCGGAAATGGTCGGCGGTGAAGCGTCGATGCTCCATCAGCGCCACGGCCAGCGCGTCGCCCAGGGCCAGCGTCATGGTGGTCGAGGTCGTGGGCACGATGCCGTTGCCGCAGGCCTCGGGTGCTGCGGGCAGCACCAGGCCCAGATCGGCCTGCCGCATCAGCGTCGATTGCGGCCGCGCCGCCACCCCGATCAGCGGGATGGAGAAGCGCCGCGTATGCGCGATCAGATCGGCCAGCTCGGGCGTCTCGCCGCTGTTGGACAGGACCAGCGCCAGGTCGGCCTCGGTCACCATGCCCAGATCGCCATGGCTGGCCTCGGCCGGGTGCACGAATTGCGCGGGCGTCCCGGTCGAGGCGAAGGTCGCCGCGATCTTGCGCCCGACATGGCCCGACTTGCCCATGCCCGACACGATCACCCGGCCGCGCACGGCCAGGATCATCTCGACCGCGCGCGAGAACTCATCGCCAAGGCCCGCCGACAGGGCCTCGAGCCCCGCGACCTCGACCCCGATCACCCGCCGCGCCGTCTCGATGTAATCCGCCACCTGCCGCCCCTTTTCCGTCATGCCTGCGCCTCAGTGGCGAAAGATGTCGCCCTCGTCGCCCCAGCCCAGCAGGTCCAGATGGGCACGCGCCGGCAGAAAGTCAAAGCACGCCTGCGCCAGACCCAGCCGGTTCTCGCGCTTCAGCCGCTCCTCCAGGGCATCCTTCAGCTTGTGCAGGTGCAGCACGTCGGAGGCCGCATATTCCAGCTGCGCGTCCGACAGGTCGGCCGCACCCCAGTCGCTGGTCTGCTGCTGCTTGCTGACATCGACGCCGACCAGCTCGTTCAGCAGGTATTTCAGCCCGTGCCGGTCGGTGAAGGTCCGCACCAGCCTGGATGCGATCTTGGTGCACCAGACCGGCGAGGTGACCACGCCGAAGGCGTTCTCCAGCGCGGCGATGTCGAAGCGGCCGAAATGGAACAGCTTCAGCACCTTGGGGTCGGTCAGCAGCTTGGTCAGGTTCGGCGCCTCGGTCTGGCCGCGGTCGATCTGGACCAGATGCGCCTCGCCGTCGCCGCCCGACAGCTGGACCAGGCACAGCCGGTCGCGGCGCGGATCCAGGCCCATCGTCTCGGTGTCGATGGCCACGATCGGACCCAGCTCCAGGTCGTCGGGAAGATCGTTGGGATACAGATGGATGCTCATGACCGGTCCTGCCTCGTTCGGGGCCGGATGCCGGGCATCGGCCGCTTCGGCCCCTTCCACCAGAAACCGGCGGCCCGATCCAGTGAAAATCGTGCGCGGGACCGCCGCGTCAGGCGGCCGGGGACCAGGTCAGGGCCGCCGGGTCGTCGCGATGGGCAAAGCGCAGCAGATGGCGCTCGACCACGTCGCGCAGTGATTCCATCGCCTCCGCGTCATCGGCCTCCAGCACCAGATGCAGCGCGCCCTCCCCGGCGGTCAGCCGCGCAGCACCCATCGGAAAGGACAGGACCGCGCCGGCCTCGTCCTGCGCGACGGGGATCTTGTGGCCGAAATGCTTGGCCATGGTGCCGATCAGCGGCACGGCGCGGTCGGTGGGGTGGGAGGCGGTCATACGCATGGGCGGTCCTTTCCGGTTCCGCCCTGGCCTAGAATACCCAATTCCTTTAGTCAACAATTGCGCGTGGTATCCTGACAAAAATAGATTGCCATTCTTGCGCTCCGGTCGTGGCGGCGCTAAGCCCGCCGGGCGTGCAGCCACCCGACCCAGCCACCACGCGGAACCCCGGATGAAAGGATCGCCATGCGCCGGATCGCATCGCCCGCCCTGGTGGCCGCCGCCCTCATGACCGCACCGGTCGCGGCCCTGGCCCAGGTCACCGTCGACACCGCCCAGGGGGCCGTGACCTTGGCCGACACGCCGGACAGCGTCGCGGTCTATGACATGGCCGCGCTGGACACGATCACCGCCCTGGGCGTCACGCCCACGGGCACCATCGGCAACATCATGGTCCCGGCGCTGCGCGACGCGGCGGCGGATGCCAGCCCGGTCGGGACCCTGTTCGAGCCCGATCTGGAGGCGCTGGCCGGTCTGGCGCCCGATCTGGTCATCGTCGGCGGTCGCTCGGCGGCGCAGCTGGCGGCGGTGTCGCAGGTCGCGCCGGCGATCGACATGACCTTCGGCCCGGACCTGCTGGCCGATGCCCGCGCGCGCATCGACGCCTATGGCGCGCTGTTCGGAAAGACCGCCGAGGCCGAGGCCCTGACCCAGGCGCTGGACGGCAAGCTGGCCGCGCTGCGCGAGACCGCCGATGGCCAGGGCACCGCGCTGATCGTGATGACCAACGGCCCCAAGATGTCGGCCTATGGCGCCGGATCGCGCTTTGGCTGGATCTTCGAGGCGACCGGGCTGCAGGAGGCCGTGCCGGGGCTGGACGAGGCCACCCACGGCCAGGCGATCAGCCATGAATTCATCGCCCAGGCCGATCCCGACTGGCTGCTGGTCGTCGACCGCGGCGCCGCCATCGGCGAGGACGGCCAGGGCGCGATGGAGACGCTGCGCTCGGACCTGGTGGCCGGCACGACCGCTTGGCAGCAGGATCAGGTGATCCAGCTGGACCCGGCGGCGACCTATATCTCGGCCGGGGGCTACGGCTCGACCATGGCGGTGCTGGACCAGTTGACGCAGGCCTTCGCGGACTGATGCGCCCCCTGCCCGCCCTGGCATCGGCGCTGGTCGCGCTGATGCTGGCCAGCCTGACGGTCGGCGCCGCCGACATCCGCGTGACGGACGCCTTCCGCGATCCGCAGGCCATGCTGGTCCTGCTGGAATCGCGCCTGCCGCGCACGCTGTCGGTGGTGCTGACCGGGGCCGCGCTGTCGGTGGCGGGGGTGCTGATCCAGGCGCTGGTCCGCAACCGCTTCGTCGGCCCCGACACGTCGGGCACCGCCGAGGGCGCGGCGCTTGGCCTGCTGGCCATCACCATCCTCTGGCCGACCAGCCCGCTGTGGCTGCGCATGATCGCGGCCAGCCTGTCGGCCATGGTCACGACCGCGCTGTTTCTGGCCGTGATCCGCCGCCTGCCCGTGCGCGAGGTGATGCTGGTCCCCATCGCGGGGCTGGTCCTGTCGGGCGTGCTGGGATCTGTCGTGACCTTCGTGAGCTGGCAGACCGACCTGATGCAATATGTCGGCACCTGGCTGATGAGCGGCGAATTCTCGGGCGTGATCTCGGGGCGCTATGAGCTGCTGTGGATCGCGGGCGCGGCGGCGGGGCTGGCCTGGTTCTCGGCCGACCGCTTCGCGATCCTGGGGCTGGGCGATCAGGTGGCGACGGGGCTCGGGCTGTCCACGGCGGCGGTGATGCGCCTTGGGCTGGCGGTGGTGTCGGTCGTGACGGCGATGGTGGTGACGACGGTGGGGATGATCCCCTTCGTGGGCTTGGTCGTGCCGAACCTGGTCGCGCGGATCATGGGCGACAACCTGCGCGCCTCGCTGCCCGTGGTGGCGCTGGCCGGGGCGGTGCTGGTCCTGGGCTGCGATCTGGCGGGGCGTCTGGTCATCCACCCCTACGAGGTGCCGGCCGGCACCATCCTGGGCGTGCTGGGTGCGGTCCTGTTCCTGTGGCTGCTGCATCGGCGGCCCCCTCGGTCGAAGCCCGCCCATGGATAGGCGCGCGCGGATCATGCTGGGCGGGATGGCGCTGCTGCTGGCGGCACTGTCGGCGCTGTGGATGCTGCAGGGCCTGGGCGGCGGCAATCGCGGCTTCATCCTGGGCCTGCGCGGGACCAAGCTGGCGGCGCTGGTCACCGTCGCGACCGCCATCGGGGTCGCCACGATCCTGTTCCAGACAGTCGCAGCGAACCGGGTGCTGACGCCGTCGATCATGGGCTTCGACGCGCTTTATGTGCTGCTGCAGACGGCGCTGGTCGTGGTCTTGGGCGGCGCGGGCCTGACCGGCCTGCCCGCGGGCCCGAAATTCCTGGCCGAGATCGCGGCGATGACCGCCTTGGCCGCGGCTCTGTTCGGCACGCTGCTGCTGCGCGGTGCGCGGGACCTGCCGCGGATGATCCTGACCGGGGTGATCCTCGGCGTGCTGTTCCGGTCGCTGTCGGGGTTCCTGGGCCGTATCCTGGACCCCAACGAATTCGCCGTGGTGCAGTCCGTCACCTTCGCCAGCTTCAACCGGGTCGATGCCACGCTGCTGCCTTGGGCGGCGGCAATCACCGCGGCGGCGGTGCTGGTCGCCTGGCGGCTATCGGCGCGGCTGGACGTGCTGGCGCTTGGACGCGATCCGGCGGTGTCCCTGGGGCTGGCCCATCGCGCCATGGTGCTGGGCGTGCTGGGGCTGGTGGCGGTGCTGGTGTCGGTCTCGACCGCGCTGGTCGGGCCGGTGGCCTTCTTCGGACTGATCGTGGCAGGGCTGGCGCATGGGCTGATGCGCAGCGCGCGCCACGCCGCCCTGCTGCCCGCGGCGGCGCTGTCGGCGTCGATCCTGCTGGTGGGGGGACAGTGGCTGTTCGAACGCCAGCTGGGCCAGGCCGCCACCCTGTCGGTCGTCGTGGAATTCGCGGGCGGCCTGTTCTTCCTGTATCTGCTGCTGAAGGGGCGCATCCGATGATCCAGATCGAAGGGGTCTGCCACGCGATCGGCGGCACGCCGATCCTGCATGACATCACCACGACCCTGCCAAAGGGCCGGCTGACGGCGCTGATCGGCCCGAACGGGGCGGGAAAGTCGACGCTTCTGCGCCTGATCGGCCGGCTGGAGCCGCTGCAGCGGGGCCGGGTCACCGTGGCCGGCCACGACGTGACCACGACGCCGACCGACCGGTTGGCGCAGGTAATGGCGATCCTGGGCCAGCAGACCGCCATCGCCAGCCGCCTGCGCCTGTCCGAGCTGGTGGCCTTCGGCCGCTGGCCGCATCACAAGGGCCGTCCGGGTTCCCGGGATCACGCGCTGGTCTGGCTGGCGCTGAAGACCTTCGCGCTGACCGATCTGGCCGACCGCTTCCTGGACGAGGTGTCGGGCGGACAGGCGCAGCGCGCGCATATCGCGATGGCCTGGGCGCAGGATACCGACTGGCTGCTGCTGGACGAGCCGCTGAACAACCTGGACATGGCCCATGCCCGCGCCCTGATGGGCCGGCTGCGCGGGCTGGTCGATCAGGGCGGGCGCAGCGTGGCGATGGTGGTGCACGAGATCAATTATGCCGCGGCCTGGGCCGATCACGTGATCGCCATGAAGCACGGCCGCGTGGTCGCCGAAGGAGGGCCGGCCGAGGTGCTGACCGAGGCGGTCCTGTCGAACCTCTATGACGCGCCCATACGAGTGGGGGCGCATCAAGGTCGCCCGCTGGTCCTGCACCACGTCTGACGCGCCGCTGCCGGGCCTGCGGCCCGGCGGAGCCCCGGGGGGCTGCACCCCCCCGGACCCCCCGCACCCGCCAAGGCATCGAATGGAGTTGCCCTTTCGGGACCGTGCCGCGGGGGCGCAGCCCCCGGCGCAAGACGCCCCTTCGATGGGGGCGGCTTGCGCGGCCCTGCGGTCAGCGGACGTCCAGACGGATCGGCAGCGTGAAGGAGTAGACCGTCTCGGTCAGGGTGGCCGGGGCGGCAGGACAGCGACCGGCACGCTGCGCGGCGGTCAGCGCCGCCTGGTCCACGTCCGGACGTCCCGACGATCCGGCGATGCCGACACTTTGGATGGCCCCGCTGCGCGAGACCGTCAGCGCCAGATTGACCCGCCCCCCCTGACCAACATTCCGAGGCAGCGACGCCCTGCGCTGGATGCACGCCCCGACCTGAGCGCCCCAGAGCGCCGTGGCGTCGGCCGTCGCCTGCCTGGAGGCTCCGCCGCCCTGCGCATTGCCCGACGCCCGCCGGGTCTGGACCTCACCGCCCTGGCCCTGCGCCTGCGCGGTCTGGGAGGCCTGCCGGGGCTGTGGTTCGGGCTGGCGCTCGGGCGCCGGTTCGGGTTCGCGGCGCGGCGCGGGTTCCTCGCGCGGCTCGGGGCGGCGCTGCGGGCGGGTGGAACTGTCCAGCGCCAGCGCGGTCCGGACCGGGATGTCCGGCGGGGTGAACTGCCGGAACTCGGGCAGATCCAGGGTCTCGGGGTCGATCGGCTCGGCCACTTGGTCGGGCTCAGGCTCCGGCTCCGGCGCGGGCTCCTCGGCAGTGTCCTCGGCCTCGACCTCCTGCCGCGCCTCGCCCCCGGCCAGCGCCTCCGCCCCCTCCGGCGCGGCGGGGGCCGGGGGCAGCGCGGGGGCCAGGTCGACGAAGACCGCGTCGGGCAGGCCCGGCGGCGCGCCCGCATCCGTGCGGCCCATGACCCACATGCCCGCGCCGACATGCGCCGCCAGCACCAGCGCCGAGGCCCCGGTCCACAGGGCACCCTCGCCCAGGACGCGCAGCGCCCGCCCGCTCACGGGGCGCCGCCCCCGGCGGGCACCGGAGCGGCGGCCTCGGGCGCGGCCTGCACCGCGTCCAGTCCGACCAGCGCGATCTTCAGATAGCCCGCATCGCGCAGCCCGTTCATCACCCCCATCAGGTCGCCATAGGCCACCGCCGCATCGGCGCGCAGGAAGATCCGCTGCTCGCGGTCGCCGCCCGTCGCGGCCTCCAGCGCCGCGGCCAGACCGCCGGGGGCGATGTCGTCATTGCCCAGGGCCAGCGTCAGGTCCGGACGCACGGTCACATAGACCGGCTGCTCGGGGCGTTCGGCCTGGGTGGCGTTCGACACCGGCAGATCGACGTTCACGTCCACCGTGGCGAGGGGGGCCGCCACCATGAAGATGATCAGCAGGACCAGCATCACGTCGATGAAGGGCGTGACGTTGATCTCGTGGTTGTCGGCCAGATCGTCGGTGTCGCGGATGCCTCCGGCCATGGCCTAGACCCCCGCCGCGCTGCGACCGCGGAAATCCAGATCGCGGCTCAGCGTCTGGCGGACCTGGGCCGCGGCATGGCCGAGGCGCATCCGGTATCCGGTCACGGCGCGCGCGAACACGTTGTAGATCACCACCGCCGGGATCGCCGCGACCAGACCGATTGCGGTGGCCAGCAGCGCCTCGGCGATGCCCGGCGCCACCACGGCCAGGTTGGTCGTCTGCGATTCGGAGATGCCGATGAAGCTGTTCATGATGCCCCAGACCGTCCCGAACAGCCCTACGAAGGGCGCGGTCGAGCCGATCGTGGCCAGGACGCCCGTGCCCCGCGCCATGCGACGCCCGGCGGCGAGTTCAATGCGCTCCAGCTGCGATTCGACGCGCTCCTTGACGCCGTGATCGCCCGCCTCCGCCAGCGCGGAGGCCGAGCGGCGGTATTCCGCATCGGCGCTGCGGATCATGCGCGAGACCGGATCCGCACGCGTCCCGGTCGCCGCCGCGGCCTGGGCCAGCGACGGGGCCGCTGCGATGCGGCGCGCCGCCCCCGCGGCCCGGCGCGAAGCGGCCCACAGCTCGATCATCTTGGCCAGGAGAATCGTCCAGGTGATGACCGAGGCCACGGCCAGCCCGATCATCACCCCCTTCACCACCCAGTCCGCAGCCAAGAACATCCCCATCGGCGACAGGTCATGCGGCAGCGCGGGGTCGCGCGCCTCGGCCGCGGGGGCGACCGGGTCGCCGCTTGCGGGGGCCTCGGCCACCAGCACGCCAGCCGCAGGAGCCTCCGGCATCGGGGTTTCCGTCACCGGGGTTTCGGTCACGGGAGCTTCGGTCACAGGAGCTTCGGTCACCGGGACCGCCGCCGGGTCGGTGGGGGTGGCGGGCGTTCCGGCCACGGGCGCGTCGGGGCGCAGGGCCTCCTGCGCCGTCGCCGCACCGGCCAGCGTCATCCCGACCAGAAGCGCGGCGATGCCGGCGCGAATCGTCTGTCCTGGCAAATGGGTCATGGCGGTCCTTGCTTGCAGAGGTCATGGACGCAGGACCGCGGCCATGCGGCGCGCCTGCGACGGTTCCGCGCCTTATCGACCCGCAAAGTAAAACTGTCAACTATTACCCGCACCCCCCGGCTTGCAGCCGGTCGCGCGGCGCGTCACAGTCCGGCCATGACCCAGCCCGCCTCCCGCACCGACCTGCCGCCGCCCGCCGTGATCCTGGCCGGAGGGCTGGCGCGGCGCATGGGCGGCGGGGACAAGCCGCTGCTGCCCCTGGGCGGGCGGCCGGTGCTGGCGCATGTGCTGGACCGCCTGCGTCCGCAGGCCGGGGCGGTCGCGCTGAACGCCAACGGCGATCCGGCGCGGCTGGCGGGCTTCGGCTTGCCGGTGCTGGCCGACAGCCTGCCCGACCGGCCCGGCCCGCTGGCCGGGGTGCTGGTCGCGATGGACTGGGCCGCGGCCCTGGGGGCGGCGCAGGTGCTGACCGTGCCGGGCGATTCGCCTTTTCTGCCCGCCGATCTCGTGCAGCGCCTGATCGCGGCGCGCGGGCCCCAGGGGCTGGCGCTGGCCGCCACGCGCGAGGCGGACGGCACGCTGCGCGACCATCCAGTCTGCGCGCTGTGGCCGGTGGCGCTGCGCGGCGCGCTGGCCGCGGCGCTGGCGCGCGACGAACGCCGGGTGCGCGCCTTCACCGAGGCGCATGCGCCGGGCCGGGCGGTCTGGGACGCGGGCCGGGCCGACCCCTTCGCGAACCTGAACACGCCCGAGGACCTGGCCCGGGCCGAGGCGCGCCTTGCCGCGCTTTGACCGGATCGTGGTGGTGGACTGGTCCGCCGCCGGGCGTCCGGTGCGGGGCGCGGACAGCATCTGGATCGGCACCGACCGCGATTCGCCCGAAAACCCGCCCACCCGCGCCGCGGCGGCCGACCGGATCGACCGCATCCTGGCCCGCGCCGCCGACCGGCAGGAGCGGCTGCTGATCGGGGTCGACTTCGCCTTCGGCCATCCCGCCGGTCTGGCGCGCGCGATCACCGGGCGCGACGATGCGCTGGCGCTGTGGGATCATCTGGCGGACGCGCATCGCGACGATGCGGCCAATGACACCAACTATCGCGCGGTGGCGGCGGCGATGAACCGGACCCTGCGCCATCCGGTCTTCTGGGGCGACGGGCGGCGCGAGGCCACGCCCGACCTGCCCCGCCTGCGCCCGCCCCCGCACCCGACCATCGTCGCGCATCGCGTGACCGAGGCCCCGCGCCCCGGCGGGCCGCGCCCGAAATCGCCCTTCCAGCTGGCCGGGGCGGGGGCGGTCGGGGCGCAGAGCCTGACCGGCATCCCCCGGCTGAACCGCCTGCGCCGCACGCTTGGGGACCGGGTCGCGGTCTGGCCCTTCCAGCCGTGGCGCGACGCACCGGTGGTGCTGGCCGAGGTCTATCCGTCGATGCTGGGCGATCTGCGCGGCCATCCGGGCCATGCCTGCCGCGATGCGGCGCAGGTGGCGCTGCTCGCGGGCAGGCTCAAGGCGCTGGACGATGCGGGGGTGCTGACGGCGATGTTCGCCCCTGATCCGCGCATCCGCGATCTGGCGTCGGAGGGACAGATCCTGGGGCTGGGCCATGAGGCGCGGCTGGCGCCTTAGTCTTCGGGGCGCGGCGCGGTCGAGCGGCCGAGGACCAGCTCGGCCTCCAGCAGCTCCTGGACCGGGTCGTGGCGCAGCCCGGTGATGCGGTCGATCAGCAGCGCCGCGCAGCGTGCCCCCGCGACGCGCACCGACGACCGCATGGCGCTGAAGACCGGCACCGCCGCGCGGTTGGCGTAATACGCAAGGTCGTCGTCGAAGGTCAGCACCGACAGGTCGCGCCCCAGCACCAGCCCCGCCTCCTCGGCGGCCTGGGCCACGCCGGTGGCGATCATCGTCGCCGCGCACAGGATGGCGGTGGGCCGCTGGCCCGCAGGCCGCGCCAGAAGCCGCCGCGTACTCGCATAGCCGAAGGCCACGGTCATCTCGCCCTCGGCCATCAGGGCAGGGTCCGCCTCCAGCCCGGCCTCGGCCAGGCCCGCCAGATAGCCCGCGCGCCGCCGGTCGGCAAAGTCCAGCCGTTCGTCCCCGTTCAGAAGGGCGATGCGCCGATGGCCCAGCTGCGCCAGGAACCCCGTCCCGCGATGGAAGGCGCGCCGGTTGTTCACGTCCACCCAAGTATAGGGCGCGTCATGGCCCGTCACCCGCCCATGCACCACGAAGGGCATCCCGATCCGGTCCAGCAGCGCCGGGCGCGGATCGTCATGGCGCGGGAACTGCACGATCACGCCGCCGATCAGCCCCTTCGACGACAGCGCCCGATAGGCGTCGGGCTGATCCTGGTCCGCCACCACGGTCAGGTTGATCTCGAAGCGGCGGCGGGCGCATTCCTCGCCCACCCCGGCCAGGAAGTCAGCATAGATCGGATTCACGATCTCGTTCCGGCCGCCGATGGGAATGACGCAGCCGATAGTGCTGGCATGGCCCGTGGCCAGGAAGCGCGCATGGGCATTGGGCTGATAGCCGTGATGGCGCGCGGCGGCGATCAGCCGGGCGCGGGTGGCCTCGTTCACCTCGGGATGCCCGTTCAGCGCGCGGCTGACGGTGGTGGGCGACATGCCGACCAGCTTGGCGAATTCCTTGAGCGTCATCGTCTGAACGGACCATCGGCGTGCGGCGCGACGTCGCCCCCCCCCCCCCCCCCCCCCCCCCCCCCCGGGACAGGGGGTGCCTATCCATGCCGCGAACCGCGCCCGGTGGCAACCGCCGCGCCACCGGACGCGTTGACAAACGCCCGCAGGCGGTGACCCTTGCGGGCGGGACGCCCAACGCGAAGGACATCCGCATGTCGAACCGAACCCTGGCCATCCTGGTGCTTGTCGCGGCGCTGGCCTTCGCGGCATCGCCGCTGATCTTTCCGGGCTTCGCGGGCTATGATCCCGACCGCTTTCCCATTCCCCAGCAGGACCCGCCGGTGCAGCCCGCTGGCTGGGCCTTCTCCATCTGGGGGGTGATCTATCTGTGGCTGATCGCGGGCGCGGGCTTCGGCCTGTGGCGCCGGGCCGAGGACGAGGAATGGCGCCTGATGCGCACCGCCCTGCTGGCCAGCCTGACCATCGGCTCCTTCTGGCTGCCGGTGGCGCAGCGCCTGCCGGGGCTGGCCACGCTGATGATCCTGGCGATGCTGGTCACCGCCGTCACCGCGATGATCTGGGCCGGGCGCCGCGACCGCTGGCTGGAGGGGCGGCCTGTCGCGCTCTATGCGGGCTGGCTGACGGCGGCCTCGGGGGCGTCCGCAGGCATCTGGCTGGGCGGGCATGGCTGGCTCTCAGCGCAGGCCGCCGCGATCGTCTGCCTGGTCGCGGTGGGCCTTCTGGCCCTGGGCGTGCAGGCGCTGCGCCCGCGCGAATGGGCATATCCGGCGGCGGTCATCTGGGCGCTGGCCGGGGTCATCGCGGCGAACTGGGGCGCGGGCAACTGGCCCGTCATCGCCATCGCGGCCCTGGCCGCGGCCCTGCTGGCCATCCGCGCCGTGACGGCCGCACGGGCATCCTGACATCGCCACCGCAAAGGGGAGACGACCATGAAACGCCGCCTGTTCCTGTCCCTCGCCACCGCCCTGCCCGCCCTGGGCCTGGGGCGCGCCCGCGCGCAGGACGCGCCCAGCTTCACCTTTCCGTCGGTGGACGGGGGCGAATACGACACCGCGGACTGGCGCGGTCGGCCGGTGCTGGTGGTCAACACGGCCTCGCTCTGCGGTTTCGCGGGACAGCTGGCCGACATGCAGGCGGTCCACGACACCTACGGCCCGCGCGGGCTGGTGGTGCTGGCCGTGCCGTCGGACGACTTCAACCAGGAGCTGGCCAGCGGCGCCGAGGCCAAGGACTATTGCGAGCTGCAATACGGCATGACCCTGCCCATGACCGACATCCTGCATGTCGCAGAGGGCGAGGTTCATCCCTTCTATGCGTGGCTGCGCGCGCAGACGGGCTTCGTTCCGCAATGGAACTTCAACAAGGTGCTGCTGGACCCGCAGGGCCGCGTGCTGGGCACCTGGGGGTCCTTCGTCAAGCCGGGCGGGCGCCAGATCATCGGCGCGGCCCAGCCCTACCTGTCGTGATCACCAGGGGACGCGCGCGCCCTTCCAGTCCCAGAAACTGCCGGTATCCTCGGGCGTCAGGCGGTCGATGACCGCCATCAGCGCCTCGGCGCTGCGTTCGGGGGTGATGGTGGGGTGGCGGGCCGCGTATTTCGCGGTCAGCGGCGTGGCCACCGTGCCGGGATGCAACGCGACCAGGATCGACTGGCGGTTCCGGCGGCGGTATTCGATGGCGGCGGTGCGGATGATCTGGTTCTGCGCCGCCTTGGCCGCGCGATAGGCGACCCACCCGCCCAGGTCGTTATCCCCGATCGACCCCACCCGCGCGGACAGCGACCCCAGCACCGCCCGCCGGTCCCGCGCCAGAAGCGGCCCGAAATGCCGGATCGCCAGCGCGACGCCGGTGGCGTTCAAAGCGAACTGCGCCGCCATGGCTTCGGCATCGACGGCGTCCATGGTCTTTTCCGGCTGATGCCCGTCGACGACCAGCGCGCCCGTGGTGTTCAGGATCAGATCGAAGCTGCGCCCCTCCAGCCGCGCGGCATGGTCCGCGACCGTGTCGGCCCGCGTCAGGTCCAGCCCGTCGCGCGACCGCGACAGGCCGGTGACGGCCCAGCCCTGCCCCTCCAGCCGGGCGGCCAGCGCCGCGCCGATGCCGCCCGACGCCCCCAGGATCAGTGCATCCGCCATCACTTCATTTCCTCATAGGCGCTGAGCGCGCGGGCCCGGCCCTCGGGCAGCGAGATCCGCGGCAGGGCGCGTTTCGTCAGATCGATGTCCCAGGATCGCGGGATGGCCGCGCCGAATTCTCGCGCCCCAGTGGCGTCGGGGCGCATCCAGTGGTCGCGATAGCGGGATTTCGCGTCGAATTTCTCGGCCTGGGTCTCGGGGTTGAAGATGCGGAAGAAGGGCGAGGCGTCCGGCCCGCAACCCGCCACCCATTGCCAGTTCATCGCGTTCGAGGCCGCGTCCCAATCCGTCAGGCAGCGCGCAAACCAGTCCAGCCCCACCCGCCAGTCGGTCAGCAGATGCTTGGTCAGATAGCTGCCGGCGATCATCCGCACCCGGTTGTGCATCCGGCCCGTGGCATACAGCTCGCGCATGCCCGCATCGACGATGGGCACCCCGGTGCGGCCGCGCCGCCAGGCCTCGGCATCGTCATTGTCCCGGCGCCAGGGAAAGTCGCTCCATTCCTTGCGCCAGGGCGACCGGCCCAGGTCGGGCGCCTCGGCCATCAGCTCGCGCGCGAATTCGCGCCAGCACAGCTCCGACAGGAAGGGCTCGATGCCGGGAATGCCTTGCTCGAAATCGCCCCGGCATCGCGCCCAGATGCGGCGGGCGCTGATCTCTCCGACGGCCAGCGCATCCGACAGGCCCGACGTGGCGCGCGGCTTCCACGGCAGGTCGCGATCCGGCTTGTAGCCCGCGATGTCGCCCGACAGGAACGCCTCCAGCCGGTCATGGGCGGCATCCTCTCCGGCATCGACATGCCCGGCCATCACGTCCCAGCCCCGGTCCATCGCGGCGCGCGCCTCGGGCCAGTCGGTGCCGTCGCTGTCGGGCCAGGCCTCGGGCAGGCGCAGCGACGGCACGGGCAGCGGGTCCGCGATCGCGGTCTGGCGCAGCGCCTTCCAGAAGGGGGTGAAGACCTTGTAGACGCCCCCCGACCCGGTCCGGACCGACCCGCGCGGCACCAGATCGGCCGTGGGGTGCAGGTGCAGCGCCGCGCCGCGCCGCTCGGCCGCGGCCTTCAGCCCGTGATCGGACGCGAAGGGAAAGCCCTCGGTCGCGTGGATCTCGGTCGCGCCGGTCTCGCGCGCCAGCGCCTCCAGCACGGCGGCCGGGTCGCCGCGCCGCACGATCAGGCGGCTGCGATGGCGCCGCAGCGCGGCCTCCAGCGCGGGCAGGGCCATGGCCTGACGCTGCGCGCTGGCCGGGTGGTCGCGGGCCTCGGCCGGATCCAGGATGACCAGCGGGATCACCGCGCCCGCGCGGGCCGCCGCGACCAGTGCCTGATGGTCGTCCAGCCGCAGAACCCGCCTGAACCAGCAGATGACCGTCATCGCATTCTCCCTGTCCGTCCGATGATCCCGTGCGGGGATCACGCGCGGGGGCCGAAATGGTTTCATCGCAACGCGGCCGGGCAAAGAAAACGCGCGGCATTGTCACACCGGCTGCGGGTGCTATAGCTGGGCCCGATCCCTGTTCAGGCCCAACCCCGTGTCCGACTTCGACTTTCCCCCCGGCTTCGTCTCTCTGGTCTCGGCCGGGCCGGGCGATCCGGAGCTGCTGACGCTGAAGGCCGCACGGCGTCTGGCGGCGGCCGACGTGGTGCTGTTCGACGACCTGGCCTCGGGGCCGGTGCTGGATCATGCGGGGCCGGGGGCCGAGCTGATCGCCGTGGGCAAGCGCGCGGGCCGGCCGTCGGCGAAACAGGATGCGGTGAACGCGCTGATCGTCGATCACGCCCGCGCCGGGCGGCGGGTGGTGCGGCTGAAATCCGGCGACAGCGGCATCTTCGGCCGCCTGGAGGAGGAGCTGACCGCCCTGACCGCCGCCGGCATCCCCTGGGAGATCGTGCCCGGCGTCACATCGGCCAGCGCGGCGGCGGCGGCCATCGGCATGCCCCTGACGCGGCGGCTGACCGCACGGCGCCTGCAGTTCGTGACCGGCGCCGACATCACCGGCGACCTGCCGCAGGACATCAACTGGGCGGCGCTGGCCGATCCGATGACCACGACCGTGGTCTTCATGGGCCAGCGCAGCTTTCCGCGCCTGGCCCGCGACCTGATCGCGCACGGGCTGCCCGCCCAGACCCCGGCCCTGCTGGCCGAGGCCGTGGGTCACCCCCATCAGCGCCTGCGGCCGGGCACCGTCGCCTCGATCGCCGCGCTGCTGGAGCAGGAGGGTCCCGCGCCCCATCCGGGCCTGATCCTCTATGGTCCGCTGGCCCTGCCCGAGGGCTGAGCGCGCCGCCGGGGTTCCCCGCGGATCGGGCGGCCTTTGCCTAAAATGCCCGGCAAGCAGAACTGGCACGGGACGCCGGTTAAGACCATCTTAAGACCAGCCCGAGTCAGCCGCCCCCCTGGGCGCCGAACCCCGCAGAATCGCCATGATCGTGTATCGCCACGTGACCACCTTCGGTGTCACGCAACAACGCTGGCTGTCGCGCGTCACCGATCTCGACATCGTCGAGACGGCGGCGGGCCCGGTTGCTGGTCGCGGCG
Source organism: Paracoccus sp. ME4 (assembly GCF_046736325.1). Taxonomy (GTDB): domain Bacteria; phylum Pseudomonadota; class Alphaproteobacteria; order Rhodobacterales; family Rhodobacteraceae; genus Paracoccus. The sequence continues at coordinate 319,084 of NZ_CP151276.1, read as the reverse complement.
AACAACCTGGGCGGCGGCATCAGCAGCTATGCGATGGGCGCGGCCCTGACCCCCATCACCGCCCTGCGCACCCGCGCCTGGACCGAGGGCATGACCTATCAGGCCCCGCCCCGCCTGACCCATGTCAGCATCGGCGGCCAGGACCTGATCCACGCGACCGGCCTGTCGGGGGCGGGCAACCTGGCCAGCGGCCTGCGCGGCGACAATGGCGCGCTGGCGGGCTTCGGGCGCCTGTTCGGCACCAGCCTGGGCAACGACGTCGCGGCGATGACCCAGGTGAGCACGGGCCAGGCGCAGGTGATCGTCGCGACCAGCGGCGACGGGCTGGTCCTGACCACCCACCGCATCGTGGCCGAGGGCGCGCTGGTCGCCGCGGGCCGCATCGCCCTGCCGGTTCCGGCGGGCACGACCGACGCCACGCTGGACAAGGTGCTGGCGCTGCGCGTGGACGGCCAGCAGGTCCTGGTCGCCATATCGGGCAACGGCAACTTCCTCTCGACCCACCTGATGTCCGAGACCGGCGGCCTGGGGCCGGGGATGGTGCACCAGGCGGGCCGCCAGACCGGCTATGACCTGCCCTCCGACATCGCCGCGGTGCAGGTCGGAGGGCAGAGCTTCGTGATCCTGGCCTCGGCCGGGTCCAGTTCGCTCACGGTGTTCCGACTGTCGGCCACGGGGCGGCTGACCACCGTCGATCACGTCATCGACGAGGGCGGCACCCGGTTCCAGTCGGCCACCGCGCTGGAGACGGTGGTGATGAACGGCCGCGCCTTCGTCTTCGCGGGCGGGGCCGATGACGGGATCACGGTCTTCACGCTGCTGCCCGACGGGCGGCTGCTGCATCTGGCCACGATCGAGGATACCGACGCCATGACCCTGGCCGATGTCAGCGACATCGAGGCCCGCGTCGTGGGCGGACGGATCGTGCTGTTCGTCTCCTCCTCGACCGAGACCGGGATCACGCAGCTGGTCTTCGAACCCGGCCCCATCGGGGCCACGGGCGTGTCGGGCCTTGCGGTCGCGCGCGGCGGCGCGGGGGCGGACCTGCTGGTCGCGGGCGCGGCCACCACCCGGATCGAGGGCGGCGCGGGCAACGACATCCTGGTGGCGGGGGCGCGGCCGGTGACGCTGGTGGGCGGGGCGGGGGCCGATGTCTTCGTGCCGTCGCGGGTCGCGGGACGCATCAGCATCCTGGACTACGACCCGGCCGAGGACCGGCTGGACCTGTCCCTGCTGGGCGGCATCCGCAGCATCTGGCAGCTGCGCTTCATCCCCACCGCGTCGGGGATGCTGATCGTCTACGACCAGACGGTGCTGGACATCACCACCCGCGACGGGCGCGGCCTGACCATCGGCCATTTCACAAACGCCATGTTCCCCATCGCCCATTACCTGCCGGTCGAGATCGACCCCGTCGTGGTCCCCCCCGCCCCGCCCCCCTCGACCGAGCCTGCATGGCTGTTCGGCACGGCGGGCGGCGACCGGCTGATGGGCACCGCGCGTCCGGAGATGATCATGGCAGGGGCGGGCCATGACACGGTCTCGGGCGGGGGCGGCCACGACACGCTGCAGGGCGAGGGGGGCAATGACGTGCTGCGCGGCGGCGACGGCAACGACCGGCTGTTCGGCGGTCCGGGCCGCGACACGCTGTTCGGGGATGCGGGCAACGATCTGCTGGACGGGGGGGCGGATGACGACCTGCTCTATGGCGGGGACGGCCAGGACACGCTGCTGGGGGGCCTGGGCAACGATCTTCTCTATGGCGGGACGGGCAACGACCGCCTGGACGGGGGCCTGGGCAACGACACCCTGTCGGGCGAGGACGGCGATGACTGGCTGGAGGATCTGTTCGGCAACAACCGCCTGCTGGGCGGCATGGGCAACGACACGCTGATCGCGGGGGCGGGCAACGACATCCTGGACGGCGGCGAGGGCCACGACCATCTGCAGGGCGGCGCCGGGCGCGACCTGCTGGTCGGCGGCGGCGGCAACGACAGCCTGGAGGGGGGTGATGGCGACGACACGCTGTACGGCGGGACGGGCGACGACACGCTGGACGGGGGCGCGGGCAACGACCTGCTGCGCGGCGAGGACGGGCGCAACCTGCTGCGCGGAGGGGCGGGCAACGACATGCTGATCGGCGGCCAGCAGGACGACCGCCTGTTCGGAGAGGATGGCGACGACACCCTTCAGGGCGGGCTGGGCAACGACATCCTGCACGGGGGTGCGGGGCGCGACCGCCTGGTCGGTCACGCCGGCAACGACATGCTGATCGGCGGCGAGGATGCGGACAGCCTGTTCGGCGGGACCGGGCATGACACGCTCTATGGCGACGGCGGCAACGACCGGCTGCAGGGGGATGCGGGCAACGACCTGATCTTCGGCGGGGCGGGCAACGACATCCTGATCGGCGGCCCCGGCAACGACCGCCTGTACGGAGAGGACGGCAACGACCGGCTGATCGACTATTCCGGCGCGAACCTGCTGGATGGCGGGGCGGGCAACGACAACCTGATCGCGGGCAGCGGGCGCGACCGGCTGTTCGGCGGCCTGGGCAACGACCAGCTGCGCGGCGGCGGCGGCCATGACACGCTGGACGGCGGCCCGGGCAACGACCGCCTGTACGGAGAGGCCGGCAACGACCGCCTGCTGGGCGGGCCGGGGCGCGACAGCCTCTATGGCGGCGCGGGCAACGACCGGCTGGACGGGGGATGGGATGCGGATTTCCTGAACGGCGGCGACGGCAACGACACGCTGCTGGGGGGCCTGGGGTTCGACCGGCTGCTGGGCGGCATGGGGAATGACCGGCTGTTCGGCGGGCCGGGGAACGACGTGCTGGATGGCGGTCCGGGGCACGACTATCTGGACGGGGGGACCGGCAACGACCGCCTGCTGGGCGGGGTCGGCAACGACCGGCTGATCGGCGGGGCGGGGCGCGACACGCTGGCGGGCGGGGCGGGGGCCGATCTGCTGACGGGCGGCGCGGGGCGGGACACGTTCCGCTTCGTCTCGCGCCTGGACAGCACGATGGCGCAGGCCGACCGCATCACCGATTTCCGCCCCGGCCAGGACCGGCTGGACCTGTCGGCCTTCGATCTGAACTTCATCGGAGAGGCGCGCTTTTCCGGGGGCCGCTCGGTAAGGTGGGACCATGCGGGTCAGCAGACGCATGTCCTGATCGACCTGAACGGCGATTCGCGCGCCGACATGCTGATCCGGCTGGACGGGCGCCTGTCGCTGGACGGCGACGACTTCCTGCTCTAGCCTGCCAGCCGCGCCACGGCCCAGGCCGCGGCCTCGGCCACGGACGGATCGGTGTCGCCCGTCAGGCCCCGCGCCACCGGGATCAGCGCCGCATCCCCGGAATTGCCGATGGCATAGAGCACGTTGCGCACGAAGCGGTCCCGCCCGATCCGCTTGATCGGCGAGCCCGAGAACCGCGCCCGGAACCCCGCATCGTCCAGCCCCGCCAGCTCCGCCAAAGGCGGCGCGTCGATGATCCCGCGATAGCGCATCTCCGATCCGGCCTGCGCGAACTTGTTCCACGGACAGGCCGCCAGGCAATCGTCGCAGCCATAGATCCGGTTGCCCATCAGCGCGCGCAGCTCCGGGTCCACCGGCCCCTTGTGCTCGATCGTCAGGTACGAGATGCAGCGCCGCGCATCCAGCTGATAGGGCGCGGGAAAGGCCTGGGTGGGGCAGATGTCCAGACAGGCCCGGCAGGACCCGCAATGACTGACCTGCGGCGCATCCGGCGGCAGCGGCATCGTGGTGAAGATCGCGCCCAGAAAGAACCAGCTGCCCAGATCGCGCGACAGAAGGTTCGTGTGCTTGCCCTGCCAGCCCAGCCCCGCGGCCTGGGCCAGGGGCTTCTCCATCACCGGCGCGGTATCGACAAAGACCTTGATCTGATGCCCCGGCTCGGGCGCCGTCTCCAGCAGCCAGCGCCCCAGCCGCTTCAGCCGCTTCTTGACCAGGTCGTGATAGTCGCGCCCCTGCGCATAGACGCTGACCGCGGCCCGGTCGCGCCGCTCCAGCACGGCCAGCGGATCGCCCTCGGGCGTGTACAGCTCCGCCAGCATGATCACCGACCGCGCCTCGGGCCACAGCGCGGAGGGATCGCCGCGCCAGCCCATCCGCTCGGCCATCCAGCCCATCTGGCCGTGACGCCCCTGCGCGACGAAATCCGCCAGCCGTCCGAGCAGCTCGGGCGCCCCGTCCGGGCGCACGACGCCCATCGCGGCGAATCCCACCGCGCGGGCCTCGGCCTCGGTCTCGGCCTTCTTCTTCACCCAAATATCCCGGGGGGAATCGCCGTCAGGCGATGGGGGGCTGGCCCCCCCGCCGTCAGCCGAAGTCAAGCTCGGCATAATGCGGGGCGGGATGGATGCCCGGCACCTGGTCGGCCAGGACCGACCGGAAGGCCGGGCGCGACTTGATCGTCGCGTACCAGTCGCGCAGCGCCTCGGACCGGTCCCAATCCACGTCCGAGATGTAATCCAGGCACGAGAAATGCGCCGCCGCCGTGAAATCCGCCAGGCTCAACGTGTTGCCCGCCAGCCATCGCCGCGTCTCCAGCAGGGACGACAGATAGTCGATATGCTCCTTGATCGCGCGCAGCCCGTCCTTGACCACCCGGCTGTCCGGATATCCGGTGCGGGTGATCTTCTTCCAGACGCGCTCGTTCAGGATGGGGCGCGTGACCTCGGCGTGGAACTTGTCGTCGAACCAGGCGCACATCCGGCGCACCTCGTGGCGCTCCAGCGGCTGCTGGGGCATCAGCGCAGGCGCCGGCACCGCCTCGTCCAGATACTCGACAATGGCCTGGCTCTCGGCCAGCATGTTGCCGCGGAAGCGCAGCACCGGCAGCTTGCCGGCCGGGTTGCGGCGCAGCAGGTCGGGCGGGCCCTCCCAGTACCGCTCCTCGACCAGCTCGACCTCGATCCGCTTCTCGGCCAGGACCAGCCGGACCTTGCGGCAGAACGGCGACAGCGTGCTGTGATAGAGGCGCGTGGTCTGTGGAGAGGTGTTCATGCCCGGACCCTTCTTCGTTGTCTCGACGCGCCTTGATACGCCGCGCCCCGCCCGTGTTCAACCGCAGCGCTAGAGGAAGCAGGCCGCCCGCCCGTCGCGCGCGATGGTGCGCGCCCCGTCCAGGATCGACCGCGACCGGGCGCTGGCCACCTGCGGGCTGCGGGTGCGCGGGCTGGGCAGGACGGCCGCCAGGCGCGCGGCCTGCACCTCGGTCAGCCGGTCGGGGGTCGTGGCGAAATGCGCGCGCGCGGCGGCCTCGATGCCGAAGATGCCCGGCCCGAACTCGGCCAGGTTCAGATAGACCTCCAGGATGCGGCCCTTGGACCACATCGCCTCGACCTGCGGCGTCAGCAGCGTCTCGGCGGCCTTGCGCGGCCAGCTGCGCGTCTGCCACAAAAAGGCGTTCTTGGCCGTCTGCTGGGTGATGGTGGATGCCCCGCGCGACGATCCCTGCGCAACGACCTTGCGGATCTCGACCATGTCGAATCCCCAGTGGCTGCAGAAATTCGCATCCTCCGCCGCGACCACGGCCAGCCGCATCGCGGGCGCGATCTCGGCCAGCGGCACCCAGCCCCGCGACACCAGCGGCTGCTGGCGCGCCGCCCCGGCCATGGTCCAGGTATAGGGCGGGTTCACCACCCCATAGATCGCGACCGATCCCAGCATGACCAGCACCGCCCGCAGCGCCGCGAAACGCAGCCAGAACAGCACCCTGGCCGACAGCCGCCGCCGCGCCGCGGGGACGGGCAGGTCATCAGGGACGGGACGGGGCGAACGGCGGGTGAACATGGGCGCGTGTCTCACGGGCGGGCCGCGCGGGTCAAGCGCCCCGCTTGCCCCCGGCGGCGCGGCGCGCCACCATGGGGGCACCCCTCATGCCCGGAGCCCCGCCATGCGCCCTGCCCTCGCCCTGATCCTTCTGGCCGCCACGCCCGCCATGGCGCAGCCGATGCTGTCCTGGCCGCTTGGCCCCGACCTGCAGGCGACTTCGGTCACGATGACCTGCGACGACGGGCGCACCATCCCGGTCACCTACCTGAACGGCGCCCGCGATTCGCTGGCCCTTCTGGACATGCCCGACGGACCGACGATCTTCGCGGGCGTCGTTTCAGCCTCCGGTGCGCGCTATGCGGCCGGGGCGCGCGAATGGTGGGTCAAGGGCGACGAGGCCACCCTGTCGGACAGCATGGCCGAGGGCGATCCGGTGACCTGCACCGTTCAGGACTGACCCATCAGCGCGACGCGCAGCCGTGCCTCGTCCTCGGCCGACAGCGCGCTCTGGCGGATCTGGCCGCGCAGTCCGGCCTCGGCAAAGGCCGCGGCCAGAGGGCGCGCATGCAGATGCGCGACCGACAGGATCAGCGCGGCATGGTTGTCGTGCAGATCCGCCCCGATCTGGTGCATCCAGCCATCGTCCTGCCGCTCGCGCAGGTAATCGTCCACCTCCGCCAGCGGCGCCCGCGTGCCCATCCAGCGCCAGGCGAACTGCCCCGCCACGCGCGACAGCGCCAGCCAGACATCGACCACGCCGCCCCATCGCATCGACAGGGCCGGCGGTTCGGTGAACATCCGCACCCGCCCGCCGGTCTTCTGCATCTGAACCACGCGGCCCTCTCCGATCACGCCGCGCCGCTGCAACGTCAGGGCCAGCATCTGCGCCCGCGTCGCCATGGCCGGGTCGTGAAAGGTCAGGATCAGCAGGTCCGCCATGCGCGCCCCCGAAATGCGACGCGGCCCCGCAAGGGGGCCGCATCCGGTGTCATTCGGCGGGAACCGCGCTCGGCTCCTCGACGGCGGCGATGGGGTGGGACAGGTGCTGCAGCATCTCCTTGGGGCAGACCTGCAGGAAGTTGCCCTTCTCCCGCTCCCAGGCCGAGAGGATCTCCTCGGCGCGGCGCGATCCGGTCTCCTTCAGGTGCCGCTCGATCAGGCCCTTCAGCTGGCCCTCCCAATGGTCCTGCGTCACCGGGCACGTCACCAGCGTCTCGGCGTTGATGTAGTCGCGCGCCAGCCCCTCGGGGTCATACAGGTAAGCCATCCCCCCGGTCATGCCCGCGCCGAAGTTCGCGCCGATGCGACCCAGGATCACGGCCACGCCACCGGTCATGTATTCGCAGCCGTTCGACCCGCAGCCCTCGATCACGACGCTCGCACCGCTGTTCCGGACCGCGAAACGCTCGCCCGCCCGGCCCGCCGCGAACAGGAACCCGTTCGTGGCACCATAGAGGACCGTGTTGCCGATGATCGTGTTGTCATGCGCGACCAGCGGGCTGGACATGGCGGGACGCACCACGATGGTGCCGCCCGACAGACCCTTGCCGACATAGTCGTTGGCATCACCCGACACCTCGATCTTCAGCCCCGGCGCGGCGAAGGCGCCCAGAGACTGCCCGGCGCTGCCGGTCAGGCGGATCGTCAGGTGGTCGGGCTGCAGCGAATTGCGCATCCCGAACTTCTGCACGATCAGCGACGAGGTGCGCGTGCCGATGGTGCGGTGGGTGTTCCGCACCGCATAGGACAGCTGCATCTTCTCGCCATCCTCGAAGAAGCGGGCGGCGTCCTTGACGATCTCGGCATCCAGCGTGTCCAGCACCGCGTTGCGCGGCTTGGAGCGGTCATAGACGATCTTCTCCGCGCCATCGACGGTGATCAGCAGCGGGTTCAGGTCCAGATCGTCCAGGTTCGCCGCACCCCGGCTGACCTGGGTCAAGAGGTCCGCCCGCCCGATGATCTCGTCGATCGACCGCGCGCCGATGGAGGCCAGGATCTCGCGCACCTCCTGGGCATAGAAGGTGATCAGGTTCACCACCTTGTCCGCCGAACCGGTGAACATGGCGCGCAGCTTCTCGTCCTGGGTGCAGACGCCCACCGGGCAGGTGTTCGACTGACACTGGCGGACCATGATGCAGCCCATCGCGATCAGGGCGGCGGTGCCGATGCCGTATTCCTCGGCGCCCATCATCGCCGCCATGACGATGTCGCGGCCCGTGCGCAGACCGCCATCGGTGCGCAGAGTCACCCGCTCGCGCAGGCGGTTCATGGCCAGGACCTGATGCGCCTCGGTCAGGCCCATCTCCCACGGAAGACCCGCGAACTTGATGGACGTGGCGGGCGAGGCGCCCGTGCCGCCATTGTGCCCCGAGATCAGGATCACGTCGGCCTTGGCCTTGGCCACGCCCGCCGCGATCGTGCCGACGCCGCTGCTGGCCACCAGTTTCACGGTGATCTTGGCGCGCGGGTTGATCTGCTTCAGGTCATAGATCAGCTGCGCCAGATCCTCGATCGAATAGATGTCGTGATGCGGCGGCGGGCTGATCAGCGTCACGCCCGGCGTCGAATGACGCAGACGCGCGATCAGCTTGGTGACCTTCATGCCGGGCAGCTGGCCGCCCTCGCCGGGTTTCGCTCCTTGGGCGACCTTGATCTCCAGCTCCTCGCAGGCGTTCAGGTATTCGGCGGTGACGCCGAAGCGGCCGGACGCCACCTGCTTGATCTTGGCGCAGGGGTTGTCGCCATTGGGCAGCGGATGGCTGTGCGCCGGGTCCTCTCCGCCCTCGCCACTGTCGGACTTCGCGCCGATCCGGTTCATCGCGATGTTCAGCGTCATGTGCGCCTCGGGCGACAGAGCGCCCAGGGACATGCCCGGCGTCACGAAGCGCTTGCGGATCGAGGTGATCGATTCGACCTCCTCGATCGGCACCGGCTTGCCAAAGGGCTTGATGTCCAGCAGATCGCGGATGTGGATCGGCGGGTTGGCCCGCATCGTGGCGCTGAACTGCTTCCAGATGTCATAGGACGCCTTTTCGCAGGCCACCTGCAGCAGCTTCATGGTGTTGGCTTCCCAGGCGTGCTTCTCGCCCGACCGGCGCAGCTTGTAGAACCCGCCCACGGGCAGCAGCTCGACATTATCGGTGCGGAAGGCCAGCTGGTGCAGACGCTCCAGCTTGGCCTGCAGCCCGTGCAGACCGATGCCGCTGATGCGCGACTGCATGCCGGGGAAATATTCCGCGACCATGGCGCGCGACAGCCCCACCGCCTCGAAGTTCAGGCCGCCGCGATAGGAGGAGAGGACCGAGATCCCCATCTTGGCCATGATCTTCAACAGGCCCGCATCCACCGCATCGCGATAGCGGCGCATGTTCTCGATCAGCGTGCCGGTCAGCAACCCGCGCCCGATGCGGTCCGCGATGCTGTCCTGCGCCAGATAGGGGTTCACCGTGGTCGCGCCGCAGCCGATCAGCACCGCGAAGTAATGCGGGTCGATGCATTCGGCCGACCGCACATTGACCGAACAGAAGGTCCGCAGGCCCTTGCGCGTCAGCCAGCTATGCACCGCGCTGGTCGCCAGGATCATCGGCATCGCAACCCGGCCCGGCCCCTGCGCGTCATCCGACAGGACCAGATGGCCCGCGCCCGAGCGCACGGCATCCTCGGCCTCGGCGCGGATGCGCGCCAGGCCCTCGCCCAAGGCGTCCGGCCCCGCGCCTTCGGCGAAGGTGCAGTCGATCACCGTCACGGTGTCGCCGAACATCTTCACCATCTCGTCGAATTCGCCATTGGCGATGAAGGGGCTCTCCAGCACCACGATCTCGGTCTGCGCGCTGCTTTCGTCCAGCACGTTCTTGAGGTTCCCGAACCGCGTCTTGAGGCTCATCACCCGCGTCTCGCGCAGGGAGTCGATGGGCGGGTTCGTCACCTGGCTGAAGTTCTGGCGGAAGAAATGGCTCATAGGCCGATACTGGTTCGACAGGACCGCAGGCGGCGTGTCGTCGCCCATCGAGGCGATGGCCTCCTTGGCATCCTCGGCCATGGGGGCCAGGACATGCTCCAGATCCTCATGCGTATAGCCCGCGGCGGTCTGGCGGCGGCGCAGCGCGTCACCCTCGAACCGCACGGTCTCGGGCAGGTCGCGCATGATGTCGTTCAGCTCGGTGACCTTCTCGATCCACTCGCCGAAGGGCTGGCTGGAGGCCAGCCGGTCCTTGATCTGCGCGTCGTGATAGAGTTTCCCCTCCCACATATCGACCGCGATCATCTGGCCCGGCCCCAGCGCGCCCTTCTCGCGGACGTTCATCTCGTCGACCGGCACCATGCCGACCTCGGAACCCGCGATGACCAGGTTGTCGCCCGTCACGACAAAGCGCATCGGCCGCAGCCCGTTGCGGTCCAGACCGCCGCAGACCCAGCGCCCGTCGGTCATGGCAAGGGCCGCGGGGCCGTCCCACGGCTCCATCACCGCGTTGCAATAGGCGTACATGTCCGCCCAGGCCTTGGGCATGTCGGTCGTGGCCTTGGACCAGCTTTCCGGAACCAGCATCGTCTTGGTCATCGGCGCCGACCGCCCCGACCGCACCAGGACCTCGAAGACCGCATCCAGCGCCGCCGAATCCGACGACCCGGCCGGCACGATCGGCTTGATGTCCTCGGCCGCGTCGCCGAAGGCCGATGACGCCATGCGGATCTCGTGGCTCTTCAGCCAGTTCAGGTTGCCCTTCAGCGTGTTGATCTCGCCGTTATGGGCCAGCATGCGGAAGGGCTGGGCCAGCCACCATTGCGGGAAGGTGTTGGTCGAATACCGCTGGTGATAGATCGCGAAGGCGCTCTCGAACCGCTCGTCCTTCAGGTCGGGATAGAACTCGGCCACCTGCTCGGCCAGCATCATGCCCTTGTAGATGATCGACCGGCAGGACAGCGAACAGAAATACAGCTCGCGCACTTGGGCGGCGATGGCCGCCTTCTCGATCCGGCGGCGGATGATGTAGAGTTCGCGCTCGAAACGGACCTGGTCGATGTCCTTCTCGCAGCGGATCAGGATCTGCTCGATCTCGGGGCGGGTGGCGTTGGCCTTCTCGCCCAGCACGGCGGTGTTCACCGGCACATGGCGCCAGCCATAGATATAGTGACCCATCCGCAGGACCTCGGATTCCACGATGGTCCGGCAGGCCTCCTGGGCGGCAAAGTTCGTGCGGGGCAGGAACACCTGACCCACCGCGATCAGCTTGGCCTGATCGGGCTCGTGGCCCGTGCGGCGCACCTGGTCATAGAAGAACGGCACCGGGATCTGGACGTGGATGCCCGCGCCGTCGCCGGTCTTGCCGTCCGCATCGACCGCGCCGCGGTGCCAGATCGCCTTCAGCGCGTCGATGCCGTTCTGCACGACCTTGCGGGACGGCTTGCCGTCCAGATCGACGACGAAGCCCACGCCGCAGGACGAATGCTCGTCCTCCTCGCGGTACAGGCTGTGCTTGTCCATCCACGCGCGGCGGGCTTCTTCCTGTGCTTGCCAATCCATGGTCATGATGCGGCCCTTTCCTGCGGGATCTGCGTCAGCAACTGATCGCAGTCGAATTGTGGGGTGGTGGAACCGAACCCGGCCTCGCCGGGAAAGGTGAACAGCACGGGGCTGTCATTGCTCTGCGTCTCGGCGCCGGTCCAGTCGCTGCCGGTCTCGACCCCGCCGAAGAAGCGCCCGAGATCGCGGCTGATGAACTGCTGCCCCTCGCGGGTGATCAGCACCTCGCCCGCCTCGCTGCGGGTGGTCAGCTGGAACTCGGTCCGCTCCAGGGTCTGGCCGTCGATCTCGACCGTCTCTCCGGTCAGGATGTCGTGGCCCTGATGGTGCAGGCGCTGCCCGTCGCTGGTCTCGGTCCAGAAGTCGAAATCGTCGCGCCCGCCCTGCAGCAAGCCGCTGAAGCTGGCGTGATCGTCGGCCTCCTCGACCAGCCGCTCGACCAGGCCCGAGCCCATGCTCTGGCTCTCGACCCAGCGCGTCTCGGCGTCGATGGTGGACAGGTGGTAAAGCCCGTCACGCCCGAAATGCGCGCTGCGCTGATGACCCTCCGGGTCGGCGCTGCAGGTATAGTACTGGCTGACGGTGCAGCTGCGGTTCTGCACGGTGACGTTCAGCGTGCAGCCCGCGGGCGGGGTGAAGCTGGCCGCCCCCGCCTGCCCCGCGGCCAGCAGTCCGCCGGCCAGGACCAGAAGCGTCAGCAGCCCCGGCATGAACCCCGCACCGCCGCGCGGAGGGGTGGCGGCCTGCGCGGAGGCCGGGTGATGCGCCATCGGCCCGCCCCCTATTCGGCGGCCACGCGGGCATCGCCCGTCAGGAAGGTCGCGATGGAGTCGGCGGCCTCGCGCCCGTCGCGGATCGCCCAGACGACCAGGCTCGCGCCGCGCACGATGTCGCCCACCGCGAAGACGCCGGGGATCGAGGTCTGGTGCGTCTGGAAGCTGGCCTTGATGGTGCCCCAGCGGGTGACCTCAAGGCCATCGACGCCCCACAGCCGGGGCAGCTCCTCGGGCTCGAAGCCCAGCGCCTTGATGACCAGATCGGCGGGTTCGTCATAATCGGCGCCCTCGATCAGCTCGGGGGACTGGCGGCCCGACACGTCGGGCTGGCCCAGCCGCATCTTCTGGATGCGCACCGAGGCGATCTGCGGCAGGCCGTCCACGTCGCGCTCCTGCGCCTCGGCGGCGACGCCGGTCACGTGGCCCGCGAAGGCGCCGGGCGCGGACAGCCAGACGAACTCGACGCCCTCCTCCTCGGCGTTCTGCACCTCGCGCTGGCTTCCCGGCATGTTGGCCCGGTCGCGGCGATAGAGGCATTTGACCGACTGCGCGCCCTGGCGGATGGCCGTGCGGACGCAGTCCATCGCCGTGTCGCCGCCGCCGATGACCACGACGCGCTTGCCGCGGGCGTTCAGCTCTCCGTCCTCGAAATCGGGGACGTCATCGCCGAACTCGACCTTGTTCGAGGCGGTCAGGTAATCCAGCGCGCGCACCACGCCGCCGTGATCGGCATTGTCGATGTCCAGATCGCGGGTCTTGTAGACGCCCGTGGCGATCAGCACCGCATCATGCTTGCCGCGGATCGCGTCGAAGCTGATGTCCTCGCCGACGTTGCAGTTCAGGACGAACTCGACGCCCCCATCGGCCAGCAACTGGTTGCGGCGCAGGACCACGTCCTTCTCCAGCTTGAAGCCGGGGATGCCATAGGTCAGCAGCCCGCCCGCGCGGTCGTGGCGGTCGTAGACGGTGACCTGGAAGCCCTGCCGGCGCAGCATGTCCGCCGCGGCTAGGCCGCCCGGCCCGGCCCCGATGATGCCGACCGATTCGGCCCGCTCCTGCGCGGGGGCGGGGGCCTCGACCCAGCCGTTCTCCCAGGCGGTGTCGGTGATGTACTTCTCGACCGCGCCGATGGTGACGGTGCCGTGGCCCGACTGCTCGATCACGCAATTGCCTTCGCAGAGGCGGTCCTGCGGGCAGATGCGGCCGCAGATCTCGGGGAAGGTGTTGGTGGCCTGGCTGACGCGATAGGCCTCCTCCAGACGCCCCTCGGCGGTCAGGCGCAGCCAGTCGGGGATGTTGTTGTGCAGCGGGCAATGCGACTGGCAGTAGGGCACGCCGCACTGGCTGCAGCGCCCGGCCTGCTCGGCCGCCTTGGCGGCGGCGAATTCGCGATAGATCTCGTGGAAATCCTCGCTCCGCTCGGCGGCCGCGCGTTTCTCGGGCATCTCGCGCGGAGTCGAGACGAACTTGAGCATCTTTTGCGTGGCCATGGCTGCGCATCTCCCAGAAAGGACTTCCGCGACTCCAATAAACCAAGGCTTCCGCTATGAAAAGTCAGCCATGCTGACCTAAATCGCAGATTTTCCGTCCTCGGGCGAAAATTTCACCAAAGGACGGCTGTAATTAGGTCAGCAATGCTTACATACCGGCTGCAAGTGCCAGCAATGCAACGCTTCCCACGATGATCCGCCACCATGCGAACAGGGCGTATCCGCGGCGCGAGACATAGCCCAGCAGCCAGCGCACCACGAAGACCGCCGCCACGAAGGCGGTGACGAAGCCGACCACGATGCTGTTCAGCGCCGCCGCGTCCAGCACGTCGCGGTTCTGCCACAGGTCATAGGTGAAGGCGCCCAGCATGGTGGGCATCGCCAGAAAGAACGAGAATTCGGCCGCCGAGCGCTTGTCCGCGCCCATCAGCAGCGCGCCGACGATGGTCGCCCCCGACCGCGATACGCCGGGAATCATCGCGATGCACTGGAACAGGCCGATCCGCAGCGCCATCGACAGCGGGAACTCCTCCACCCGGTGAAAGCGCGGCGCGACGGTCCGGCGGTCGACCCAGAGCAGCACGAAGCCGCCCAGGATCAGCATGACCGCGATCAGCATCGGCGTCTCGAACAGCACGGCCTTGATGAAGCCATGCGCCAGAACCCCGATCACCACCGCCGGCGCGAAGGCCAGCAGCACCGCGCCGATGAAGCGCCGCGCGCCCGGATCGCGGGGCGCGTCGCGCAGGATCTGCAGGATGCGGCCCGCATAGAGGCCCAGGATCGCCAGGAGCGCGCCCAGCTGGATCAGCACCTCGAACGAGCGGCCGGGCGAATCGAAGCCCAGGAAATGCCCCGCCAGCAGCAGGTGCCCCGTCGATGACACGGGAATGAATTCGGTCAGGCCCTCGAGAACCCCGAGGGCCGCGGCGACGATCGTGTTCTGGTCCATCAGGAGTTGCGCAGGTTCTTGGCCGAGCGCTTGATCGCGTCATACTGCCCCGAGGGGCGGAAGCGCCACAGATAGTCGTCCAGCACGGCGGCCATGGCCGTGGGCGCGATGCCCAGATCGGCGAATCCGCGCGCGCCCTCCGACACGACATTATCGCGCCGCAGCAGCGCCAGCTGATCCTTGCTCAGCGGGTTGGAGACCAGCCCGCCGCTCAGCATCTGCACCACCCCCATCGCGGTGGAGGCCAGCCCCGCGATGCCGAAGGGCAGGTTCACCACCAGGCGGCGGCGGCTGGCGGCCGCCAGGACCTGATCGACGATCTCGCGCGTGGTCAGCACCTCGGGGCCGCCCAGCTCATAGATGCCGGGCTGCGCCGCGCCGGTCGCGCCCAGGACGGCGGCGCGGGCCACGTCCTCGACATGCACGGGTTGCATGCGGGTGGGGCCGCCGACGATCGGCATGACCAGACCCATCCGCGACATGCCCGCGAAGCGGTTCGTCAGGTTGTCGTCCGCCCCGAAGATCACCGACGGGCGCAGCACCACCGCATCGGGGCGATGCGACAGCACCGCCGCCTCGCCGCGCGACTTCGACGCGATGTACTTGCTGTCCGAATCGACGTCGATGCCCAGGCCCGACAGATGCACCAGGCGCGCCACGCCCATCTCCGCCGACAGGCGGGCGATGTTCTCGGCGCCGGTCTCGAACACGGTCTTGAAGGTGCTCTTGCCCTCGGCGCTCAGGATGTTGACGCAGTTGACGGCCGCATCGGCGCCCGACAGGGCGGCGCGGACCGAGGCCTCGTCGCGGATGTTGCACAGGACGGGCACGACCTGCCCCACCGCGCCATAGGTGCGGGTGAACAGCGCCTCGTCGGGGCGGCGGACGGCCACGCGGACGCGCCAGCCCTCCTTGGCCATCAGCCGGGCCACCTGCCGGCCGACAAAGCCCGATCCGCCGAAGATCGTGACCAGTTTCGCCATGGGCCTTCGCCTCCATATCCTGTGCCGATGTCGCGCGATCCTTACCCAAGCGGCGCGGTCCGGGCAAGGCTGCGCACTGTCGCGCCCCGCCATTCGCCGCGCCGCGGCAGGGTTTTCGCCGCGTTTGCGCGCCCGCCGCGGGTCCCGGCGAAAAAACTGTCGAAAAACTTGCACGACCCCCATTGACGCCCCCCCGCACTGTCTTTAATCACCCCCTCACACCAGTTGGCCCAGATGGCGGAATTGGTAGACGCGCACGGTTCAGGTCCGTGTGCCGCAAGGCGTGGAGGTTCGAGTCCTCTTCTGGGCACCAAACAAAGCCCCCGGAAACCCAGTGTTTCCGGGGGCTTTGCTTATGCGCCATCCGCGCCCGCGGGGGGTTTTCATTTCCGCGCCATTCGCGTTCCCTGCCCCGGAAAGGAGCCATGATGACGCTGTATCTGGGACTTGACGGGGGTGGCACGGGCTGCCGGGCGGCGATCGCGGATGCCGGGGGGCGCATCCTGGGCGAAGGCCAGGGCGGACCGGCCAACATCAATTCCGACCCCCATGGCGCGATGGCCAGCATCCTCGCGGCGGCGACGGCGGCGATGGTGGGCGCGGGCGCGCGGCCCGGCGATCTGGTGGCGGTGCTGGGCGTGGCCGGGGGCGGCATGACCGACGCCGCCCGCGCGACCGAGGCGCGCCTGCCCTTCGCCCGCGCGCGGGTCGTCAATGACGCGGTCACCGCGGCGCGGGGTGCCCTTGGCGATGCGGACGGCATCCTGCTGGCGGTGGGGACCGGGTCGGTCCTGGCCCGACAACGCGGGGGCGCGCTGCACCAGATTGGCGGGCGCGGCTTCCTGATGGGCGACGAGGGCAGCGGCGCGGTCCTGGGCCGCACGCTTCTGGCGCGGGCGATGCGCGCGGCGGACGGGCTGGAGGCCGACAGCCCGCTGCTGGCCGCGCTGCGCACGGAATTCGGCGGCATCGAGGGGATCATCGCCTTCGGCACCGCCGCCACGCCCGCGCAGTTCGCCGCGCTGGCCCCGCGCCTGGTCGGATCGGACGACCCCGCCGCCCGCGCCATCATGCAGGCCGCCACGGCCCAGATCGACGCGGCCATCGCCGTCCTGCAGCAGGGGGCGGCGCTGCCGGTGACCTGCATCGGCGGCCTGGGCGCCACCTATGCGCAGGCCCTGGCGCCGCGTTGGACGATCCGCCCCGCCCAGGGCAGCGCGGTCGACGGCGCGCTGGCCATGGCCCGAGAGCTGGCGCCGTGAGCCGCCACGTCCTGACCGCGGCGCAGGTCTTCGACGGCACGGCACTGCATGACGACATGGCCGTCGTGGTCCAGGACGGGCGCATCCTGGACCTGATTCCCCGTCCTGCGGGACCCCACCCCGATCCGGGCATCCTGATGCCGGGCTTCGTCGATCTTCAGGTGAACGGCGGCGCGGGGCTGATGGTGGGCGCGCAGACGGATGCGGCGGCGCTGGCGCGGATCTGCGCCGCGCATGCCGGTCTGGGCTGCGCGGGCATCCTGCCCACGCTGATCACCGACCGCCCCGAGGTCACCGCCCGCGTCCTGCAAGCGGGCATCGCCGCCGCGCGGGACGGCGTTCCCGGCTTTCTGGGCCTGCATCTGGAGGGGCCGCATCTGGCCCCGTCGCGCGCGGGCGCCCATGATCCGGCGCTGATCCGACCCATGGACGACCGCGATCTGGCGCAGCTGGTCGCAGCGCGCGCGGCGCTTCCGGCGCTGATGGTCACCGTGGCGCCCGAGGCGGTCCGCCCCAACCAGATCGCCGCCATGGCGGAGGCGGGCATCACCGTCAGCCTGGGCCACAGCGATGCGACTCTGGCCATGGCGCAGGCCTGCTTCGCGGCAGGGGCGCGGGCGGTCACGCATCTCTATAACGCCATGAGCCCCCTGGGCCACCGTCAGCCCGGCCTGGTCGGCGCAGCCTTGGCCGGGGATGCGGCGGCGGGGCTGATCGCGGACGGCATCCATGTCGATCCGGCGGCGCTGCGCATCGCGCTGCGGGCGCGTCCCGAGGGGCTGTTCCTCGTCAGCGACTGCATGGCCGTCGCCGGGACCGCGCAGGACGCGATGATGCTGCAGGGGCGGCGGGTCCTGCGGCGGGACGGGCGGCTGACGCTGGCCGACGGGACGCTGGCGGGGGCCGACCTGCGGCTGGACCGCGCGATCCGCACCGCGGTCGCGGCGGGCGCGCCCCTGGTCCGCGCGCTGGCCATGGCGACATCGGTCCCGGCCGCGCTGATCGGTGCGCCCCTGGGGCATATCCGGCCCGGCGCCCCGGCGCGGCTGATCCGGCTGGACGCGGACCTGCATCTGGCGGACGCCGTCGGCGGTGCCGGTCAATCGGGGTCTTAACAAACCCGTGACGGGTCGCTAAGGAGGGGCGCAGCCAGCCACGCGCCCTTCCCTCGGCCATCGCCAGCCCATCCCCTTCCTGATGGAGCTTTCCGATGTCGCGCCCCTCCCTGGCCGCCCTGCTGATGGGCACCGCCCTTCTTCCCCTGTCCGCCGCCGCCCAGCCCATCCTGCTGGACGAGATCACCCTGACCGCCACCGCCGACCGCCCCGGCCAGATCGCCCCCAGCCCCGAGCAGATCGAGGATGCCCGCACCGGCAGCTTGGAGGATGTCTTCCGCGCCGAACCCAGTGTCAGCGTCAGCAGCGGCATCGCCATCGCGGAACGGGTCTTCGTCAACGGCATCGACGAACAGCAGCTGTCCGTGACCGTGGACGGCGCGGCGCAGAACAACCGCATGTTCCACCACACCGGCACCAACATGATCGATCCGGCCCTGCTGAAGGCCGCCCGCGTCGATCCGGGCGTGGCGCCCGCCGATGCGGGTTTCGCGGCCCTGGGCGGCAGCATCGCCTATGAGACCAAATCCGCGCTGGACCTCCTGGAGGACGGCCGCGACATGGGCGGCCGCGTGACCCTGGGCTATGGCGACAACGGCGGCACCGGCACGGCGGCGGTCACGCTGTTCGGGCGGCGCGGTCCGGTCGATGCGATGATCTATGCCAAGCGCGCGACCGGCGACGCCTATGAGGACGGCAACGGCCGCACCGTGCCCTTCACCGGCGCCGACCTGACCAGCCAGGCGCTGAAGCTGGGCGCGACCTTCGGCGACTGGCGGGCGGAGCTGGGCGCGATCCGATTCCAGGACGACGCGCTGCGCCCCTATCGCGCGAATTTCGGAGGCACGATCGGCGGGCGTCCGGTGCCCGAATCGCGCCGCTACGCGCTGGATCAGTCGACCCAGACCCTGACCATCCGCCGCACGGTGGCCGACGGCCTGCTGGACCCCGAGATCCGCATCGCCCGCAGCCGCAGCGAGCTGGACACGACCGACCTGCCGACCCCAGGCACCGTCCAGCCCGACTTCAACAACGGCGATGCCGACACGGTCAGCGTCGTGGTGCAGAACCGCATGCAGGTCGCGGGCTTCGAGGTCACGGCGGGCGTCGACAACTATCGCACCGCCGCGCGCTACGAGGGGCAGTTCCGGGGCATCGCGGCCGCCTTCCGCGAGGATCGCACGACCACCGGCGTCTTTGCGCAGGCGCGCGGCGCGGTGGGCGATCTGGATGTCAGTGGCGGCCTGCGCCACGACTTCAGCCGCTTCACCGGCGCGGGCGGGCAGGAGATCGACACCGAGGGCACCAGCGCCAATGTCGATGTCAGCTGGGCCGCGACCCCCGAGCTGACCTTCAACGGCGGCCTGTCCTCGGTCTTCGGCGGCACGCAGCTGGCCTCGGTCTACGAGCTGGACAGCCCGTTCCTGCTGGAGAGGGCCTATGACGCGCTGAACCCCACGCGGGCCCATAATGCGGTCCTGGGCGCCGAATGGCGGCGCGGCGGCACGACCCTCGGGGCCGAACTGTTCCGGACGCGCATCGACGACATCCGCAAGGGCCTCGTGTCGCGCGACCTGGAGAGCGAGGGCTTCCGCCTGTCGGCGCGCCAGGACTGGCAGGGCGGCTTTGCGGCGCTGCGCTACAGCGACACGGACGTGACGCTGGACGGCGCGCCGGCCTCCAGCTTCGATCTGCGCGAGCTGGGCACGGTGCCGGGCGGCATGCTGACGCTGGAGGCGCGGCACGAGGTCATGGCCGGGCTGTCGCTTGGCGGCATCGTGCAGCACGCGATCGAGGAGGACGGCCGCGGCGCGGATGTGGACAGCGACTGGCCCGGCTATACCGTGGTCGACGTCTTTGCCGAATACGAACCGGCCGGCCTGCGCAACGTGACCCTGCGCGCCGAGGTCAACAACCTGTTCGACCGCGCCTATGCCGACCGCGCGACCTACGGGGCGGATTTCACCTCGGTCGTGCAGCAGCTGGAGCCGGGTCGCAGCATCGCGCTGACCGCCGATCTGCGCTTCTGACCCCCGGACGGGGCCGGATGGCGCGGTCCCGCGCCATCCGACTGCGAAAACACGGTGGGAATCTCTCGTCATTCCGGAAAGTTGCGGCTACGTTCCTGTTCCGCCCCCATGGCGGTCCGCTGCAACGACGAAGACCCCACGATGACCCACGCCCTGACCCGCATTCTGGACGCCGCCCGCCGCAAGCTGCTGGAGACGGGAACCCGCAACCGGCTGATCCATGTCGACCGCGACGCGCGGCGCGCGAATGCGCTGAACATCATCCACGAACAGAGCGACGAGGTTTGGCGCCTGCTGCGCCTGCAGGGCAAGCGGATGCGGTTCCGCGCCATGGGCACCGACCGCCCAAGCACGGAGGGCGTGCTGCTGCTGGCCGCGCCCGGCGCGCACGGCCCCTCCGACAGCCAGCTGGAGACGCCGCTCGGCCCCGAGGCGCTGGCGCGGCGGCTGCTGCGCCTGGCCCATGACGCGCGCACCGCCGAGGAGGAGCAGGGGCTGAACGTCCTCTATCTGGCGATGGGGTTCCTGCGCTGGCGCGAGGCCCCCGGATCGCAGGTCCTGCGCGAGGCGCCGCTGATCCTGCTGCCGGTGCAGCTGGTCCGCAACGACCGCAGCTCGACCTTCGAGCTGATGGCGCGCGAGGACGACATCGCCGCCAACCTGCCCCTGCAGGAACGCCTGCGCCAGGATTTCGGCATCGCCCTGCCCGAGATTGACGAGGACGAGCACTGGACCCCCGGCGACTATCTGGCCCGCGTGGCCGAGGCCGTGTCGGGCCAGGCCGACTGGCAGGTGGATCGCGACGGGATGCAGCTGGGCTTCTTCTCCTTCGCCAAGCTCTTGATGCACCGCGACCTGGACCCGGCCAGCTGGCCGGAGGGCGCCTTCGAGGGGCATCCGCTGCTGGAGGGGCTGCTGTCGCAGGGATTCGCGGCCGACGCGCCGCTGTTCGGCGACCGCGACCGGCTGGACGACCGGCTGGACCCCGCGCAGATCATCCAGGTGATCGACGCCGACGCCTCGCAGACCCGCGTCATCGAGGAGGTGCGCGCCGGGGCCAGCCTGGTCGTGCAGGGCCCGCCCGGCACCGGCAAGTCGCAGACCATCACCAACATCATCGCCGCCGCCGCCCATGACGGCAGGACGGTGCTGTTCGTGGCCGAGAAGATGGCCGCGCTGAAGGTCGTCCACGACCGCCTGGCCCGCGCGGGCCTGCGCGACATCTGCCTGGAGCTGCATTCGCGCAGCGCCAACAAGAAGGCCCTGGCGCAGGAGCTGGGCCGCACGCTGATGGCGGGCGCGCAGCCGCTGCCCGCCGCGGCCGATCCCGCGCGCCTGCGCGAGACGCGCGACCGGCTGAACGCGGTCACGGCGATGCTGCACGACCCGCTGCCCCCGTCCGGGGAGGCGCCCTTCGCCGCGCTCTCCACCATCATCGGACTGATCGGCCAGGGCGCCCGACCGCCCGCGATCGCGCTGGACGGGCTGGAGGCCCTGGGCGCCGCCGACCGCGCCCGCGCGGCCGAGGCCGTGGAGCGTCTGGTCGCGGCGCGCGACCGCACCGGCCCGCCCGAGGACCATCCCTTCGCGGGCAGCCGCGCGCTGGACCTGCAGCCGACCGATCTGGCGCGGCTGGAGGACGACCTGCGCGCGGCGCAGGCGGCGCTGGCGGCGCTGCGCGACCGGCTGCACCCGGCCGTGGGCGCGGCCGCGACGACGCTGGATCAGGCGCAGGCGCAGGCCGCGCTGCTGCGCCATCTGGCCGCGGCGCCGCCGCGGGCCGCCGATTGGGCGGCGCCGCTGTTCGAGCCCGCCCGCGATCCGCGCCTGACCGAGGCGCTGGCTGCGGGCGCGGACTGGTCGCGCGCGCAGGCCGAGGCGCAGGCCCTGTTCCGGCCCGCGGCCTTCGAGACCGACCCCGCGCCCCTGCGCGAGGATCTGGCGGCGGGCTTGGGCGGGTTCCTGGGGCGGCTGTTCGGCCCCTATCGCACGGCCTCGGCGCGACTGGCCAGCCTGCTTGCGGGCGCCCTGCCCGGCGATGCGGCGGGCCGGGTGGCGCTGGCCGACCGGCTGATCGCGCTGCGCCACGCCCGCCAGCGGCTGGCCCGCGACGAGGCCTGGCTGGCCACGACCCTGGGTCCGGCCTTCCGCCATGAGGCCACCGATTTCGCGGCCATGGCCGATGTGGCCCGATGGCTGGGCGGGTTGCAGGCGACGGGCGCCCTGCCCGACGGCGCGGCGGTCGCGGCGGCGCTGGCCACGGTCCCGGACCCTGCCCCCCGCGCCGCGGCGTTGGAGGACGCGCTGGCCGCCGCGCGGGCGGCGCTGGCCCCCATCCGAACGCGCCTGGAGCTGGAGGAGCGGGCCGATCCCGAGGATCTGGCCGCCGTCCAGGCGCGACTGGCGCGCATGGCGGCGGCGCTGGCGCGCTATGCCGAATGGGCCGATCTGGCCCGTGCGGCGCAGGTCGCGCGCGATCTGGGCGCGGGGGCGGTCGTGGACGCGCTGGCGGCCGGCACGCTGGAGCCGGCCGATGCCGCCCGCGAATTCGCCTATGCCTGCGCCGAGGCGCGCTGGAACGCCGCCCGCCGCGCCCGCCCCGCCCTGAACGCGCTGCCGCATCTGGACCGGCACGACCTGGTCGGCCTGTTCCGCCAGCTGGAGACCGAGCGGATCGAGACCACCAAGACGCTGATCCTGTCGCGCCATTTCGACCAGCTGCCCCGCGGCACCCAGGGAGAGATGGGCCTGATCCGCGGCGAGATCGCGCGGCGACGCGCGCACCGCCCCATGCGCTGGCTGATGCGCAATGCCGGGCCGATGGTCCAGCGGATCAAGCCGGTGATGCTGATGAGCCCGATCTCGGTCGCGCAGTTCCTGCCGCCGGGCAGCGTGACGTTCGATCTGCTGGTCATCGACGAGGCCTCGCAGATCCGCCCCGAGGACGCCTTGGGCGTGATCGCCCGCGCGCGCCAGATCGTGGTGGTGGGCGATCAGAAGCAGCTGCCGCCGACCTCGTTCTTCGACCGGCTGGTCGATGACGCAGAGGATCAGGACGAGGCCGAGGAGGCCCCGCAGGGCGCCAATGTCGCCGACATGGAGAGCATCCTGTCGCTGTGCGAGGCGCGGGGCATGCGCTCGCGGATGCTGGAATGGCATTACCGGTCGCGCGATCCGTCGCTGATCCGGGTGTCGAATGCCGAATTCTATGGCGACCGGCTGGTGCTGCCGCCCTCGCCCCTGCAGCTGGACCCCGATTACGGGCTGAAGTTCCGCCCCGTCGCGGGGGCCTATGCCGCGCGCGGCAGCGGGCAGGGCCGCGTCGGCACCAACCGCATCGAGGCCGAGGCCGTGGTCGCCGCCATGGCCGAACATGCGCGCCGCTGGCCGGACCTGTCCCTGGGCGTGGTGGCCTTCTCCAAGGCGCAGGCCGACATGCTGACCGAGATCGCCGATGCCGCCCGCCGCCGCGACCCCGCGCTGGACGCGCTGTTGCGCGAGGGCCGGGCCGAGGATGTCTTCGTCAAGAACATCGAGAACGTGCAGGGCGACGAGCGGGACGTGATCCTGATCTCGGTCGGCTATGGCCCGTCGCAACCCGGCGGGCGGCTGGAGCGGATGCAGTTCGGCCCCGTCAACGGCGAGGGCGGAGAACGGCGGCTGAACGTGCTGTTCTCGCGCGCGCGGATCCGCTGCGAGGTCTTCGCCTCGTTCGATCCGGCCGACATCGACCCCGCGCGCAGCACGCGCGAGGGGCCGCGGGTGCTGAAGCGGTTCCTGGATTTCGCCAAGTCCGGCGTGATCGACGCGCCCGCCCCCACCGGCCTCGCCCCCGACAGCCCGTTCGAGGAGGACGTGGCCCGCGTCATCCGCGATCTGGGCTATCTGGCCGATCCGCAGGTCGGCAGCGGGGGTTTCCGCATCGACCTGGGCGTGCGCCATCCCGACCGTCCGGGGCAGTATCTGGCCGCGGTCGAATGCGACGGGGCCAGCTATCACGCGGCACTCTGGGCGCGCGAGCGCGACCGGCTGCGCCAGGACATCCTGGAGACCCTGGGCTGGCGGTTCCACCGCATCTGGAGCACCGACTGGTTCCACCGCCGCGAGGCGGAGATCGCGCGCCTGTCACGCGCACTGGATGCCGCCCGCGACGCGGCGCAGGGCGGCATCCGCCCGCGCGGCGCGAATGGCGCGCCCCCCGAACCCGACCTGCCCCCGGCACCGCAGGAGGAGGCCCCGGATCTGACGCATCTGTCGCTGCGGGCGGACCCTTATCGGCGCGCCGACCTGCCCCCGCAGGACGGGCCCGAGCCGCATGAGCGGCCCGTGGCGCAGCTGGCCGATCTGGTCTCCGCCGTCGTGGCCGTCGAGGGACCGGTCCATCTGGACGAGGTCGCCCGCCGCATCGCCGCCGCCCATGGCAAGACCCGCACCGGCAGCCGCATCGCGGAGGCCGTGGCGCGCGCGGCGGATATGGCGGTCGGCCGGGGCGGGATCGTCCGGCAGGGCACCTTCCTGATGACCGGGGAACAGGCCGCCGACCCGCCGCTGCGCGACCGCAGCCAGGAGACGGGCAGCCTGCTGAAGGCCGCCTGCCTGCCTCCGGCAGAGATCCTGGCCGCCGCGCGGCGCATCCGCACCGAAAGCGGCGCCGTCCCCCCCGAGGAGATGACCCGCGCCATCGCCCGGCTGCTGGGCTTTCAGCGCGTCGGCCCCGACCTGGCCGAGGTCCTGACGGCGGCGGTGCTGGAACCCGGCTGATCGCCGCCGCGGGACCTAGCCCTGCGCGTTCCCGTGGGCGTAGAGGTCCACCGATCGGTCCAGATGCGCCTGCATCGCGGCCACGGCGCCCTCCGCGTCGCGGGCGGCGATCAGGTCGGTGATGGCCGCGTGCTCCCGCAGGGTGATCTGTTCGTTGCCCGACCAGTGCAGCAGCACGCCGTGATACTGGAACAGCCAGCGCAGCATCGACTGGCTGGTCGCGACCAGGATCGGGTTCCCCGAGATCGCCGCGATGCGCGCATGGAACGCCATGTCCTGGGTGACGAAGCGCGGCGCATCGCCCAGACAGTCGCGCTGCGCCGCGATCAGGGCGCGCAGGTCGGCCACGTCGTCTTCGGTCGCGGTCTGGGCGGCCATGCGCACCAGCCCGCATTCGAACATCCGCCGCGCCTGCTTCAGGTGGTCCAGCTGGTCGGGTTCCGACGACAGCAGCATCCGCGCCACGTCGTCCACGCGGCTGAGGACGCTGTCCGCGCTCAGCGCGTTCACGCGGCTGCGTTCGCCGTGACTGATGGTGATCAGGCCCATGGTGTGCAGGTGCTGCAGCGCCTCGCGCACGGCGGGGCGGCCGGTGCCGAACCGCTCCATCAGGTCGCGTTCCGAGGGCAGCGGCGCGCCGGGCGGCAGTTCTCCGCTGGCGATCATGTCGCGCAGGCGGTCGAACACCTGGTCGGACAGCTTGCGCCGGACGATTCGGTCGGAAGGGTCGGTCGGTTGCATCATGCCCATGATGTAGGACGGCCCGCGCCCGCCTGCAAATCCGGCGCGTCGTCCTGATCCCAGCCCCAGGGCGCCAATCCCGCCCGCGCATCGGGCGTCAGGTTGGCGCGCAGGACGCGCCCGCCCAGATGCAGCCGCACCAGATCGCCCCCTTGCGCATCATGGACCGGCGCTCCGGCCAGCGCCGCCAGCGCGGCCACGACCCCCGCGACCGGGCGCGGACGGCCATCGGGCGCGAAGAGGCCGCGCGGGCCAAGCACCTCGGCCGGGGTCCAGACCGACAGGCCCGCAGGCGCGATGGCCGCGGCCAACCCGCAGGCCCAGGCCGCCGCGAAGCCGGTCTCCTGGCGCGGATCGTCATCGGTCATGCAGACGCGCCCGCGCCCCGGATTGGGGATGGTGCGGCTGCCATAGGGGTTGTGGCGCATGGCGATGGTCGACGGTCCCAGCCAGTAGTCCGCATCCCCCGCCAAGGCCCGCCCCGAGGCCAGGATATGCGGCACCGCCTCCAGCGCCTCGATCACCGACAGGTCGTCGGCGGCGTGCACGATGGGGCAGAGCCCATGCGTCACGACCGCCAGCCCCGGCGGCGGCGGCTTGCGGTTCAGTTCGGGAAAGAAGCTGGCCACGCCCCCGCCCACCGGATGCCCCGCGAAGGCCGCGCGCGCGGCGGCATGGACCTGCGCCAGGGGCGCGCAGGGCGGCCAGTCCGAGCCCGGCGGCGTCGATTGCCGGTCGGGCCGGGCATGGACCAGCACCGTGGCCGCGGCCAGCCCCGATGCCGCCAGCGCCGCGGCATGGCGGGCGAATTCCTCCTGCGGGTCGGCCTGGGGGTCGCAGAGCGCCAGCAGCTCCAGATCATAGGCCGGGCCGGGCAGCGCCGCCTGCAGCGCGGCGAAACCGCCCAAGTCGCGCGCGACATCGCCCGCGGCGTCCAGATGGCACAGCAGGCGCTGCGCCCCGATCGCGGCCAGGTCTTGCGGCGCGCGGGCCAGATGCGCCGCATCCGCCCCGGTCAGGGCCAGGGCCGTCTGTGGAAAGCGTGGGTCGGCCACGCGGTCCTCGGGGCCGGGGACCGGGGCCGTGGGCGCGGCCGGGGTCCAGCGGATGGTGACGGTCTGGGTGGTCTCGCCCTCCAGGCGATAGGGCCAGGGCCGCGCCAGGGGGCGGTTGTAGGTCTTGAAGGAGGCGTCACCCCATTGGCGCTGATCCTCCATCTCGAAGATGTCGCCGTCGAAGCGCCAGGCGACGCGCCAGCCGCCCGCCTGATGGGTCAGGCCGGTGATGTCCATGAAGGGCTGCCACGGCGCGATCAGCGTGGGAAAGCGCGCCTGCTCCGGCGGGCCGTCCGCGTGATCGACCGTGACCGGCGCCCCCGCGACCCCGGTGATCGGATGCAGCAGCGTGAAGCCGGTGCGGTTCGTCCAGACCTGCCCCCGCGCCCCGATCACCGCCCGCGCGGTCAGCCCGTCGGGCGTCAGATCGACCGTCAGCGCGGCGTGGACCGCCCCCGTGCCCATGTCGTACCGCGCCGTCCAGGCGATGCGCGACCCGTCCGGCCCGTCGGACAGGCGCAGATCGCAGATGTTGGGCGGGACGGTGCCCC
Organism: Paracoccus sp. ME4; assembly: GCF_046736325.1. GTDB lineage: Bacteria > Pseudomonadota > Alphaproteobacteria > Rhodobacterales > Rhodobacteraceae > Paracoccus. Next base: position 292,042 of record NZ_CP151276.1, on the reverse strand, counting down.
AATCGCGGTCGCGGACCAGGAAGGACAGGCCGCGGATCGCCTCGACCCCGTCCAGATGCAGGTGGCGCAGGCGGTCACCCTCCAGCACCAGCCGCGCGGGCCCGCAGGAGAGCGTGCGCGTCACGGCCGGACCCGGCTGCCGTCGCGGGCCGAGGCATAGGCGGCCTCGACCAAGGCCAGCGTGGCCAGGTTGTCGCGCCCCGAGGTCTCGGGGCCCCGGCCCTCGCGCAGGCAGGCGACGAAGTCCTGCTGGATCAGCGCGACGCTTTCCTGGATGTTGTGCCAGGGCCGATCGGCCCAGGGCAGCAGCGGGGGCGAGACGTCGCGGACCTGCCGGTCGCCGCCGCGGTCGACGACCAGCCGGTATCCGGCCTCCAGCCGCAGCGTGCCCTCGGGGCCGTCGATCTCGATCAGGGTCTGGGGAAAGGTCTCGTTCCGCCGCGTCGCATAGGAGCAATCCACGACCGAGGTCACCCCGCCTGCGTGATCCATCAGGATCGTCGCCACGTCCTCGCCGCGGATCGCGGGGTTGATGCGCGCGGTGCTGGCCGACAGGCGATCCACCTCTCCGAAGAGGGCGCGGGCGATGTCCAGGATGTGGATGCCCAGATCCTGGATGATGAAGCGCGGATCGGTCGCCAGATAGGGCTGCCCCGAGAACACATCATAGCCCGACCGGAAGCTGACCCGCCCGAAGAAGGGCCGCCCCACCGCGCCCTCGCGCAGCGCGGCCAGCACGGCGCGGATCGGCGACTGCCAGCGGAAGTTCTCGTGCACCATCAGGGCGCGGCCCGCGCGCTCCATCGCCTCGACCATGGCGCGGGCATCCTCCAGCGTCTCGGCAAAGGGCTTCTGGCAGATGGCGTGCAGCCCGGCCTCGGCCGCCGCCATCACCAGCGGGCGATGAGAGGGGACGGTCGTGGCGATGTCGACCACGTCCAGATCCGCCTCGCGCATCATCCGCGCCGCGTCGTCAAAGCGCTGCGTGATGCCGAAGCGCACGCCCATCGCGGCCAGCCGGTCCGGGTCGCGGTCGCAGATCGCGGTGACGCAGGCCCCATCGGCATCGGCCCAGCCCTGCATCTGGTTCACCGCGAAGAAGCCGCAGCCGATCAGTCCGACCTTGATCATGGCATCATCCACCAGCCCAGCCCCAGGGAGATGGCCGGAACATAGGTGATCGCCGCCAGCATCACCAGAACCGTGGCGATGGGCCAGACCAGCGACCGGAACAGGGCCTGCACCGGAACCTTTGCCACGGCGGCCGCCGCGAAGAGGTTCACCCCAAGGGGCGGGGTGATCATGCCCAGCGCCAGGTTCACCACGATGACGATACCGAAATGCACCGGGTCGATGCCGAAGCTGATCGCCACCGGCGTCAGGATCGGGGCCAGCACCAGGATCGCGGCGCTGGTCTCGATGAACATGCCCACGACCAGCAAAAGCAGGTTGACGCCCAGAAGGAAGGTCAGCGCGCTGCCGAAATTCTCCTGGCTCCAGGTGCCGACGGCGCCGGGCAGGCCCGACAGGCTGATCAGGAAGCTGAACAGCGCCGCCGCCGAGATGATCAGCATGACCGCCCCGGACGACACCGCCGCCGCGCGGAAGATGCCCGGCAGGTCGGACCAGGACAGTTCGCGATAGACGAAGATCGACAGGATCAGCGCATAGATGACCGACACGGCGGCGGCCTCGGTCGGGGTGAAGACGCCGCCATAGATGCCGCCCACGATGATGATCGGCATCATCAGCGCCCCGAAGGCGCGGCGCGCGGCGGGCAGGATGGCCTGGCGGCCGTCGCCGTCCCGCTTGCCGTGGCCCTTCACGCGGCACCAGATCTGGACCATCACGACCAGCGCGGCGGCGATCATCAGCCCCGGCACCATGCCTGCCAGGAACAGCCGGGTGATCGAGGTCTCGGTCGAGACCGCATAGAGGATCATCGGCACCGAGGGCGGGATGATCACGCCCAGTTCGGCGGAGGACGCCTGGATCGCGCCCGCCATGCCCACCGGATAGCCGTGGCGCAGCATCGCCGGGATCAGGATCGAGCCGACCGCGAAGGTCGTGGCCACCGACGAGCCCGAGATGGCCGCGAACAGCATGCAGGTCAGCACGCAGCTGCTGGCCAGCCCGCCCTGGATGTTGCCGACCAAGGATTTCACCAGATCGACCAGCCGGGCCGAGATGCCGCCCTGGGTCATGATCGCGCCCGCCAGGATGAAGAACGGCACCGCCATCAGCGGAAAGCTGTCCAGCCCGGTGAACATCTTCTGGGGCACGACCAGCAGCGGCAGGTTCGAGAAGAAGTGGATCGCGATGATCGAGGCCAGCGCGATGGACACCGCCACCGGCACGGACAGCGCAAAGAGGCCCACCAGGCCTGCGGCAAGAGCGGTGTTCAAGGGCGTTCCCTTTCCTGTTCGACATGGCGCAGCAGCACGCCCGGAATGGCCATCAGCGCGCCCAGGGGGATCGCCGCATAGAACCAGCTCATCGAGGTGCCCAGCATCGCCACCCGCTGCGCCTGCACCCGCAGCGTCATGGACCAGCCCTGCCAGACCAGCACCGCCAGCAGGATCAGCGTCAGCAGCGTGACCAGCCGGATCACCCAGATCTGCGCGGGGCCGGGCAGCAGCCCGCGGATGAAGTCGATGGGGATCATCGCGCCAAGGCGGAAGCCCGCCGCCGCCGCCAGAAGCGTGGACCAGATGATCAGCCCGCGGGCCAGGATCTCGGACCAGCCGGCGGCATGGCCCAGGCCGAACCGCGTGACGACCTGAAAGAAGACCAGCCCCGTCGCCACCGCCAGCAGCAGCGCGGCCAGGTTGTGGGTCAGCCGGACGACGCCCTCGGCCAAGGCTTCGACATGTCTCATGATGGTGTCCCCGTTCGCGGGACGGGGCCGCGGACGGCCCCGCCGGACGCGCTATTCCTGCGCCGCGCGGATGCGCGCGATCAGCTCGGGCGCATAGCGGTCGGCGAACTCGTCATAGGCGGGCTGGACCGCGGCGGCGAAGGCGGCCTTGTCGATGCCGTCGATCACCTCCATCCCGTTCTCGCGCATCAGCGCGATGCCCGATTCCTCGTTCGCGGCGACGGTCTGGCGCGATGCGGCGGCGGCGGCCTGGGCGGCCTCCACGAACCAGCCCTGCTGCTCCTCGGTAAGGCCGTCCCAGTGGATGGCGGACATGGCCACCACGGCGGGCGAATAGACATGGCCCGTCAGGGTGATGTTGTCCTGGATCTCCCACATGTTGTTGGCGGTGACGATGGGGATGGGATTCTCCTGCCCGTCGATCGTGCCCTGCTGCAGCGAGGTCAGCACCTCGGTCCAGCTCATCGGCGTGGGGGCCGCCCCGGCGGCGCGGAAGGCCGCGATATGGACCTCGTTCTCCATCGTGCGCAGCTTCAGCCCGGCCAGGTCGGCCGGCTCGCGGATCGGACGGACCGAGTTGGTGATGTGCCGGAACCCGTTCTCGGCCCAGGCCAGGCCCACGATGCCGTGCGGCTGGAAGCTGGCCAGCAGCTCCTGTCCGATCTCTCCGTCCAGGACCGCGTGCGCGCTGGCGTAGTCGTCGAACAGGAACGGGAAATCCAGCGCATAGACCTCGGGGACGAAATTGCCGATGGGTCCGGTCGAGGAGATCGCCAGCTCGACCGTGCCGATCTGCATCCCCTCGATCACGTCGCGCTCGCCGCCCAGGGCGCCTGCCGGGCGCAGCGCGATTTCGAAGGCACCGTCCGAGCGTTCCGCGATGGTCTCGGCAAAGGCGCGCGCCGCGTCGCCGTAATGGCTGTCGGCGGGCGGGGTGAAGGCCAGGTTCATCACCTTGGCCTGGGCCAGCGCCGGTCCCGCGCCCAGCAGCATGGCCAGCATCGACGCGGCGGTCATCATCTTGGTCATCACAGGTCTCCTCCCTTGTGTTGGTGATCGCGGCGGACGCTCCCCCGCCCGCCGCGCGATGTCAGGTGATGCGGTGGATGCTGGCCTCGACCTCGTCCCAGTCGAAGACGCGCTTCCAGTCGTCGCGCATCAGCATCGGCTTGCCGAACTCGATCGCCTTGTTGCAGGCGTCCGAGAAGGCGCCCTCGCGCTCGTTGAACAGCACCGCGCCCAGGATGTTCATGTGGCCCAGCAGGAAGTCGCGGGCGCAGTCGTGGCTGACGCCGCTGCGCGCCACGCACTCGTCCAGCGCCTCGCGCATCACCGCCAGCAGCGAGGCGCAGACCGTCTCGGACAGGCCCGGCTCCAGCATGGCCATCTGCCTGACGGTCACCTCATGGCTGCGGGCGACGGGGGCATAGATCGCGCGGGCGATGCTGTCGCCCAGGGCGTAATGCTCGCGCGGGCCCTGCATCAGCGCGTTGACCACGCCCTGCTTGGCGGCGACGCCGCCGAAATGGTCGGCCCGGCCCTCGGGCGTGTCCTCGTCGTTCCAGATCGGCGGGTGGCAGGGATGGGTCACGAAATAGGTGATGTCGGCCCGCTCGGGCAGATGGCCCGCAAAGGGCGCGGCCGCGTCCAGCACCACGACCATCGTGCCCGGCGCCAGCTGCGGCACGACCGCGCCCGCGACCTTGCCGATCACCGTGTCCGGCACCGCCAGGATCACCACCTCGGCACCCGCCAGCGCCGCCTCCTGCGGGACGCAATCCAGCCCCGTCTCGGCCTTCAGCCGGGCCTGTCCGGCGGGGCTGACCTCGACATGGGCCACCTCGAAATCGGTCCGGGCCAGGTTCGTCGCCAGACGCACCCCCATCTTACCGCCCGCCCCCAGCAGCGCCACCTTGGTCATCTTGGTCTCCTCCGGCCTTCGGGAATCACTTGCCTAACTGGTATGATGAGGTGATAATTATTCCGTTACGTCAAGAGGGGATGCGAATGACCGATCTGCGGCTGGCCTGGCTGGGCGACGACTTCACCGGCGCGGCCGCGGTGATGGAGGTGCTGACCTTCGCCGGCCTGCCGTCGGTCCTGTTCACCGAACCGCCCACAGCGGCGCTCATGGCGCGGTTCGCGGATTGCGCGGCGGTGGGGCTGGCAACGACCGCCCGCGCGCAGGGACCGGCCTGGATGGCCGAACACCTGCCGCCGCTGCTTGCCGCGCTGGACGCGCTGCGGCCGCAGATTCTGCATTACAAGATATGCTCGACCTTCGATTCGGCGCCGCATCTGGGCTCGATCGGCGCGGCCATCGCGGCGGGGCTGTCGGTGCGCCCTTCGCGCGCCGTGCCCCTGCTGACCGCTGCCCCCGCCATGCGTCGCTATCAGGCCTTCGGGCATCTCTTCGCGGGCAGCCCGCAGGGGGTGTTCCGGCTGGACCGGCACCCGGTCATGGCCCATCACCCCGCGACGCCCATGGCCGAATCCGACCTGCTGGCCCATCTGGCCGGGCAGACCGACCTGCCCGGCGCGCTGATCGACCTGGAGGCGCTGGCCACGGACCCGCAGGCCCGGCTGGAGGAGGCACTGACCCAGGGCGCGCGCATCCTGTCCATCGACAGCATGGACCCGGCATCCGAGGCCGCGGCGGGCGCGCTGATCTGGCGGAACCGCGCGCGGATGGGCCTTGTCGCGGGCAGCCAGGGGGTCGAATACGCGCTGGTGCGCCACTGGCAGCAGACGGGCGCCCTGCCCGCGCCGCCCCCGCCCGCCTCGGCCGGGCGCGTGGCGCGGATCGCGGCGGTGTCGGGCTCGGTGTCGCCGGTGACGGCGGCGCAGCTGGACTGGGCCGGGCGGCACGGCTTTGCGCTGCTGCCCTTCGACGCGCGCGCCGCCTGCGGGTCCGAGGCCGATCTGGCGGCGGAGGTCGCGCGGCTGACCGCCGCCGCCTTGCGCGCCGCAAGCGACGGCGCCAGCCCGCTGATCCATTCGGCGGCGGGCCATGACGGCGCGCAAGTTGGCGCGTTCCGCAGCGCGCTGTCGGCCTCCGGCATGGCGCCCGAGACCGCCGCCCGGCGGATCGGAGAGGGGCTGGGCCGCATCCTGGACGGGGTGCTGCGCGGGTCGGGCATCCGCCGCGCGGTGATCTCGGGGGGCGACACCTCGGGGCACGCGATGCGGCAGCTGGGCCTGACGGCCCTGACCGCGCTGGCCCCCACCATCCCCGGCGCGGCGCTGTGCCGGGCGCATGGGGACGGCCCGCATGACGGGCTGGAGATCGCGTTGAAGGGCGGGCAGATGGGCTCGACCGACTATTTCGGCTGGATCCGCGACGGCGGCGGCCCCCGACATCAGGAGCAGCCATGATCCGCGTCACCTATCTGCTGGAGACCCCGGGCGACCCGCGCGCCATGGCCGAGAAGATCGCAGCCGACCAGTCCACCGGCACCTTCACCGAGCTGCCCGGAGAGACCGACGCCCTGCGCGCAAGCCACGCCGCGCGGGTGGAGGACGTGACCCTGCTGGAGCCCCTGCCCCAGCCCTCGCTGCCTGAGGGCGGGGGGCCGGTGCGGCGCGCCCGCGCGACCATCGCCTTTTCGCCCGACAGCATCGGCGGCGACTTCGCGGCGCTGCTGACGGTGACCACGGGCGGCCTCTTCGCGGCGCGCGGCCTGACCGGCATGCGGGTGCTGGACTTCGACCTGACGCCCGATTTCGCCGCGCATCCGGGGCCACAATTCGGCATCGAAGGTTCCCGCCGCCTGACCGGGGTCGCAGAAGGGCCGATCATCGCGTCGATCATCAAGCCCTCGCTTGGCCTGACCCCCGACCAGACGGCCGAGGTCGTGCGCACGCTGTGCGAGGCCGGCGTCGATTTCATCAAGGACGACGAAAAGATGATGTCGCCCGCCTATTCCCCCTTCGAGGCGCGGGTCGATGCCGTCATGGCGGTGATCCGCGATCACGAACAGCGGACGGGCAAGCGGGTGATGTATGCCTTCGGCCTGTCATCGGCGGACCCGGACGTGATGATGCGCCGCCACGATCACGTCGTGGCACGGGGCGGCAATGCGGCGGTGGTGAACATCAACTCGATCGGGCCGGGGGCGATGGCCTTCCTGCGGCGGCGGTCGGCGCTGTGCCTGCATGCGCATCGCAACGGGTGGGACGTGCTGACGCGCCATCCGGGCCTGGGCTTCGAGTTTCGCGCCTGGCAGAAGATCTGGCGCCTGCTGGGCGTCGATCAGTTCCAGATCAACGGCATCGGCGCGAAATACTGGGAGGGCGACGACAGCTTCGTGCGGTCCTTCGCGGACGTGACGACGCCGATCTTCTCGGAGGCGGACCGGGCGCTGCCGGTGGTCTGTTCGGGGCAATGGGGCGGTCAGGCCTTCGACACCTGGGCGCGGACGGGCGGCACGTCGGACCTGATGTATCTGGGCGGCGGCGGGATCCACGGCCATCCGAACGGGCCTGCCGCGGGGGTGCGCGCCATCCGCCATGCCTGGGCCGCGGCCGGCGCGGGCCTGACGCCGGCACAGGCCATGGCCGAATGCCCGGACCTGGCGGCCAGCTTTGCCCGATGGGGCACGGGCTGAGCGCCCGCGCCGCGCTCAGCGCCCCTTGGCGGGCGTGCCGGGCAGGTCGATGTTGATCTCCAGGCTGGACATCTTGTCGCCGCGCTCCATGCGGACGTCGACATCGTCGTCGCCGATGGGGACGTACTTGCGGATCGCGGCAACGATGTCGCGCTGCAGCATCGGCAGATAGTCGGCCTCGGCCGAGCCTCCGCCGCTGCGCTCATGCGCCAGCAGGATCTGCAGCCGGTCCTTGGCGGTCTGGGCGCTTTTCGGCGGGGCCTTGCGGCGGACGAAATCGAAGAGGCTCATGACGCCCGCCCGAACAGACGCTTCAGGATGCCCGGACGCGGCTCTCCGGGGATGCGCATCTCGACCGTCTCGCCGGTCAGGCGCGCGACCGCGTCCTCGTAGGCGCTGGCCGCCGCGGACGGGCCGTCCAGCGTCACCGGCGTGCCCACGTTCGACGCCTTGAGGATCGCCTTGCTTTCGGGGACGACGCCCAGAAGCGGCACGGCCAGGATCTCCAGCACGTCCTCCACGGTCATCATCTCGCCCTTCTCGACGCGCTCTTGGTCGAAGCGGGTGATCAGGACCTGCGCCTTGATCGGCTCGGCGCCGGGGGTCTCGGCGCGCTTGGTCTGGCTGCTCAGCAGGCCCAGGACCCGGTCGCTGTCGCGCACCGACGACACCTCGGGATTGGTCACGACCACGGCCTCGTCTGCGAAATGCATCGCCATCTGGGCGCCGTGCTCGATGCCCGCGGGGCTGTCGCAGATGATGTAGTCGAACTCGGTCTTCAGCTCGGTCAGGACCGTCTCGACGCCCGCCTTGGTCAGGGCGTCCTTGTCGCGGGTCTGCGAGGTCGGCAGGATCGACAGCGTCTCGACCCGCTTGTCCTTGATCAGCGCCTGCTTCAGCCGGGCGTCGCCCTGGATGACGTTGATGAAGTCGAACACCACCCGGCGCTCGCAGCCCATGGTCATGTCCAGGTTGCGCAGACCCACGTCGAAGTCGATGACCACGGTGCGGAAGCCCTTCTTGGCCAGCGCGGCCGAGATCGCCGCCGAGGAGGTCGTCTTGCCCACGCCGCCCTTGCCGGACGTGATCACGATGACCCGTCCCAAGGGGGGATTGGTCTTGGCTTCGGTCGTCATGCGATCACCTCCATGCAGAGTTTTTCATCCTTGAGATAGATATGCGCCGCCCGGTCCAGCGCGGCCGGGTCCAGCGTCTCGCTGGTCTGATAGAGGCCCGCGATGGCCACCAGCTCGGCGCTGAGCGTCTGGCAGAAGATGCGCGCCGTCTCGTCGCCGTGACAGCCCGCCAGCGCCCGGCCGCGCAGCGTGCCGTAGACGTGGATGCTGCCCGCGGCGACCAGCTCGGCCCCCGAGGCGACCGATCCGATGATCGTCAGATCGCCCTGCTCGGCCACGACGCGCTGGCCCGAGCGCACCGGCGCCTGGACGATCCGGTTCTGCGGCGGGGGCGCGACGTCGGCGGGCTGGGCAGCCGGGGCGCGCGCGGGGTCCGCGGGCCGCGGCAGCGGCGCATCGCGGCCGGTGGTGACCGGGATCAGGCCAAGCCCCTGCAGCTGCGCCTCGTCCATGTCGGCGGCGTTCTGGACGCCGAAGACCCGCAGGTCGCGCCGGCGCAGATCCTCGACCAGACCCGACAGCGCCTGCACGTCGCGCAGGGCCGGAGCCTGGGCCAGGTCCAGGACCATCGGCGCACCCGAGAAGAACTGCGGCGTGCGGCGCAGCTGGTCGTCCAGCTGGGCGTGGAACGCCTCACCGATCCCGTCGATGTCGATGCGCAGGACCAGCGCGGTCAGGAAACGGCCCCGCACCTGAAAGGCGGCCGTGGCAGCCGGCGCAGGATCGCGCCGGTTCCGGGCGTATCGGTCTGACACGTCGCGACTGTGCTCCTGCTCTCGAGGGGGTCGCGATTCGATGCCGCGCCGCCGCTGTTGTTCCCTTCCCTCTGTCACGAACGCGCGTCCAAGGGAAGAAACAGCGTGATAGGCCAGCGCGAACCTGCCGGCAAGGCGGACCCGCCCCCATCTACGGGGCGGGTCCGCGCCGGTCCGGTCAGAGCCGCGACTGCTGCTGCAGGGTGCGGACCTGTTCGGCGGTCAGATAGCGGCTTTCGGTCAGTCCGTTGTCGCCCTGCCAGCGCGCGATGGCGCTGCGCGTGGCGGCACCGAAGACGCCGTCGGCGCTGCCGCGCAGATAGCCCAGGTTGATCAGGCGGCGCTGGACGGCCACGCGCTCGTCCCGGGTCAGACCCAGAAGCGCCTCGTCCAGCTCGGCGGCACGGTTCTGGGTCGGCGCGGGCGTGCGGTCGCCGCCGGCATTGCGCAGCGTGCGGACCTGCGCCTCGGTGACATAGCCGGTGACGCGGGCGCCGCTGTCGCGCTGCCAGCTGCGGATCGCCTCGCGCGTGCCACTGCCGAACAGGCCGTCCGCGCCCCGCGGATCATAGCCGAGGGCGATCAGGTCGCGCTGGATCTGCACCCGCTGGCTGCGGGTCAGGCGCAGGTTAAGCTCCGCCTGCGCGGCCGAGGTCGCACCGTCGCCCGTGGCCGGGGTGGTCGCGGGGGTTTCGGCGCTGGTCAGCAGCTGCCGGACCTGGTTCGCGTTCAGATAGCCGCGTCCCGGCAGGTCGCGGGCGTCCTGCCATGCGGCGATGGCGCGGCGCGTGCCCGAACCGAAATCGCCGTCGATCCCCGAGCGGTAGAAGCCCAGGGAGGACAGCCGCCGCTGGATCGCCATGCGGTCGCTTCGCGACAGGCCCAGCTGCGCCTCGGCCCGCGCGGCCGTGCTGTCGGTCACGACGGGGGCCGTCCCTTGGTTGCCTTGGCCCGCCTGCCCGTTCAGACGCTGGCGCGCCTCGCGGGCGAATTGCCCGTTCGGATAGGCGTCCAGATACTGGCGGTAGGCCGCGGCCGAGCCGTTCTCGACGACCCCCTGCCACAGCGAGGTCTCCTGCGCGGCCTGCTGCTGTTCCAGCAGCGTCCGCGCGATGGTGCCGACCACATCCCCCAGTTCGGAATTGGCCATCGCCGGTCCGGTCAGGGCCATCGTGCCCGCGACCATCGTCGAAATGCAAAAGCGTCGCATCGTTCTGTCCTTTCTGCGCGTGACGGATCGTCCTGCCTGGCATCCGGGCATTCATGCCCGACAGAACGTCCCGTCGGACGATACGATCCAGGGTGTTAGCGGAAATTCCGCCCGAGGTCCCGAGGAACCGTGCGGATAAAGCAGATGTGTGAATTGGGTCGTTCTTCCGTTTGCGAGGGATCAGCTGACGTTGGCCCCACCTTTTATCAGCGTTTGCGCACCTGCGGGTTTGAGTTTTGGTGGGTCGAGCAACTGGGTCTGGCGCGGAGCTTTGCGGGTTGGGCTGCATCGGACCCCGGTGCTGGTCGAAGGTCCGGGCGAACTCGGCAGGCGTCTGCCAACCGGGGCTGGAGTGCGGGCGTTTGGTGTTTCAATCCTTGCGCCAAGCCGCGAGCCTATCACGGGCGGGGTTCGAGTCTCGTTCAACAGCGCGTTGTGCAGACGGCCATTGAAGCTCTCGATGAAGGCGCTCCGGGTCGGCCTGCCCGGCGCGATGCGGCGCCAGTCGATCCTGAGGTCGTCGGCAAAGGTCAGGATCGCGTTCGAGGTGAGCTTGGTGCCATTGTCGCTGACCACGGTTCCGGGCCTTCCGCAGGCCCCGAACAACGTCGCCAACTCCCGCGTGACCCTTGCGCCGGACAGGGACGTGTCGGCGATCGGGGCCAGGCATTCCCGCATGCAATCGTCGACCGCGCTCGGCACGCAGAAGCGGCGGACATAGGCCAGCCGGTCGGACACGACGTCGCGCGGCCAGCGCTGGTCCGGCGTCAGCGGAAAGCGCCAGCGGGGCTCGTGTCCCTGTCGCCCGCTTGTGGCCGGCGCGGCGACGGACATGCAGCCGTTCCTCGCGATGGATGCGGAACAGGCGCTTGCGGTTCATCTCATAACCCTCACCGCGCAGGAAGGCAGGCAGACGCCGATAGCCGAGACCTGCGGCGCACCCGCGCCGGGTCCTTCAGGCGCTCGCGCAGCACGGAGTCATCCCGCAGGATCGCCTCATGGGCCGCATGGTCATCCGGCAAGAGGCGGTACTAGCCTGCAACGCCGCGTGTAAACTCGGGAGCTGCACCGAGCGGCAGTCCATCCGCCGGGCTGTTCTGGAGGAGGCGGTCCTGGACCTGCTGCGGGACTGTCTGATGCAGCCCGACGCGGTGGCCGCCTTCCTCACCAGCATGACGCGCGAGATGAACGCACGGCGGGGCGCCGAAGCCAGCCAGCGCCAGCGCCTGGAAGCGGAGCGGGCTGCGCTCTGCCGCAAGCTGGACGGTCTTTACGACACCATCGCGGAAGGCCTGCGGACGCCGGGCCTGAAGGAGAAGCTGGAGGCGCTGGAGGCCCGCAAGGCGCAGCTGGAGCGAACACTCTCGGCCCCGGCACCGTGCCGGTGCGGCTGCATCCGAACATGGCGGAGCTTTATCGCCGCAAGGTCGGAGATCTCACGCGCACGCTGGAGGATCCGGGCCTACATGTCCCGGCGCTGGAGAGCGTCCGGACGCTGATCAGCCACGTGACGGTCCGGCGCGAGTCCCAAGAGATACGCTGGAGCTGGATGGCGCGTTTGGAGCCATGGTCGGCTTGGCGCAGGGTGGAACGACAAGAAGCCCGCTTGGAAGCGGGCTGGATGCGAGTTCGGTTGATTTGGTTGCGGGGGCAGGATTTGAACCTGCGGCCTTCAGGTTATGAGCCTGACGAGCTACCGGGCTGCTCTACCCCGCGCCATATGTGTCCTGATCGGGTTTGTTATCGTTTCGGAGAGATATGCGTTTCTTTCCAGGTCTGGCGGTGACCTACTCTCCCACGTCTTGAGACGCAGTACCATCGGCGCAGCGGCACTTAACGGCCGAGTTCGGGATGGGATCGGGTGTTTTGCTCGCGCTAGGGCCACCAGACCAGGAAAGAAACGCTCAGCGTCGGACCCCTTGCGGGATCTGATATTGTCCAAGGATGCTTTGGAGGAAGCGGGGGTAATCCTGCTTCTTCCGGATCAAATCAAGCCTATCGAGCCATTAGTACCGGTCAACTGAATGCATTGCTGCACTTACATCTCCGGCCTATCGACGTGGTGGTCTTCCACGGCTCTCAAGGGAGACCTTGTTTTGAGGGGGGCTTCACGCTTAGATGCCTTCAGCGTTTATCCTGTCCGTTCATAGCTACCCAGCACTGCCGTTGGCACGACAACTGGTCCACCAGTGGAACGTTCACCCCGGTCCTCTCGTACTAGGGGCAACTCCTCTCAAGTCTCCAACACCCACGGCAGATAGGGACCGAACTGTCTCACGACGTTCTAAACCCAGCTCACGTACCTCTTTAAATGGCGAACAGCCATACCCTTGGGACCTGCTCCAGCCCCAGGATGAGATGAGCCGACATCGAGGTGCCAAACGATGCCGTCGATATGGACTCTTGGGCATCATCAGCCTGTTATCCCCAGCGTACCTTTTATCCGTTGAGCGATGGCCCTTCCACTCGGGACCACCGGATCACTATGGCCGACTTTCGTCTCTGCTCGACTTGTCAGTCTTGCAGTCAGGCTGGCTTCTGCCATTGCACTCAACGACCGATTTCCGACCGGTCTGAGCCAACCTTCGCGCGCCTCCGTTACTGTTTGGGAGGCGACCGCCCCAGTCAAACTACCCACCACGCAGGGTCCCGGACCCGGATAACGGGCCGCGGTTAGACATCAAGAGTGCGAAGGGCGGTATCTCAAGGATGGCTCCACGAGGACTAGCGTCCCCGCTTCAAAGCCTACCGCCTATCCTGCACATCGCAATCCTGATGCCAGTGCGAAGTTGTAGTAAAGGTGCATGGGGTCTTTCCGTCTAACCGCGGGAAGTCTGCATCTTCACAGACAATTCAATTTCGCTGAGTCCACATTTGAGACAGCGGGGAAGTCGTTACGCCATTCGTGCAGGTCGGAACTTACCCGACAAGGAATTTCGCTACCTTAGGACCGTTATAGTTACGGCCGCCGTTTACCGGGGCTTCAATTCAATGCTTGCACATCTCCTTTTAACCTTCCGGCACCGGGCAGGCGTCAGACCCTATACGTCGTCTTACGACTTCGCAGAGCCCTGTGTTTTTAGTAAACAGTCGCCACCCCCTGGTTTGTGCCCCCGGCCTCTGCTTGCGCAAAAACCGGGCCTCCTTCTCGCGAACTTACGGAGGTATTTTGCCGAGTTCCTTAAATGTGGTTCTCTCAAGCGCCTTGGTATTCTCTACCAGTCCACCTGTGTCGGTTTCGGGTACGGTCTTGTGGAGGGCTATTTCCAGGGACCCCTGAGCAGCCCGATCAATCCGTTAAGATCGAACTACCTTTGGGATCCGTCACCATCTCCTGGCCCAGGAATATTAACCTGGTTCCCATCGACTACGCCTTTCGGCCTCGCCTTAGGGGCCGGCTTACCCTGCTCAGATTAGCTTTAAGCAGGAACCCTTGGACTTTCGGCGACAGGGTCTCTCACCCTGTTTGTCGCTACTCATGTCAACATTCTCACTTCTGATCACTCCACCGGTTGCCTCACGGCCCGGCTTCACAGTCAGAACATTGCCTCCGTAGACCATTGCTGGGCTAAAGAGGCAGCGTTCTATATCACAGAACGCTCCGCTACCACGCACCCTAAGGTGCATCCAAAGCTTCGGCTCGTGGCTTGAGCCCCGTTACATCTTCGCCGCAAGACCTCTTGATTAGACCAGTGAGCTGTTACGCTATCTTTAAAGGATGGCTGCTTCTAAGCCAACCTCCTGGTTGTTTTGGAAGTCTCACATGCTTTCCCACTTAGCCACGAATTGGGGGCCTTAGCTGTTGGTCAGGGTTGTTTCCCTCTCCACGACGGACGTTAGCACCCGCCGTGTGTCTCCCGGATAGTTCTCCTGGGTATTCGGAGTTTGCTTAGACTCAGTAAGGCTGTGGGCCCCCATCATCCATGCAGTGCTCTACCCCCCAGGGAATACGTCCG